>JBPCPU010000241.1:0-16239 GCA_050998795.1 Pyrinomonadaceae bacterium | reverse complement strand
TTTGCAAGAGAAATTCAAGACTACAAACGGCTTCCTCTCCAACCAAAATCGCTACGCATTGATTTATGGTTGGAGTCTCCAGCCGTTGAATCAACAGTTCAAATATACGAGGTTTTCAGGATGAATTATATGAAGCAATGGCAAAGAAGTTTTGTGACCCGATTTTTAGTCTTTACATTTTTATTAAGCAATCTGCCGACAAGGGCGCAAGATATTCCGCCGAGTGAAGAACTTTCTCTCGGTTCGAGCGTTTTTATCTTTCGCGGCTCAACTAAATCGGTACAAAAAAAATATATCGCCCGTGAACCTGCGAGAACAACCCGCACGAAAACCCAACGCATTGCTTCTACCCGGAAACTTCGCAGTCAATACAATACTCTTGCTAAAGTAGTTACCCGACGGAAACGCATTACGCCGGTGGCGGAGGAAAACTTAGATATCTCGCGGGCAACGCCCAAGGAAGCATCCATTGTTTTAACCGGCGCGGGGCAATACTCTCTCGAAAAAGCTGATTTTGATAAATCAATAAATTTTTATCGCGGAGCAAGCAATCTTGATGAAAAAAATCAAGATGCAAAACTCGGTTTAAGCGACGCTCTGGCAAGCAAGGGTGATGATTTATTGAAAAATGAAAAAACGGACGAAGCGGAAAAATCTTATCAGGAAGCATTAAAATTTAACGATAAAAACTCGTCCGCGTATGCCGGTCTCGGTGAAGTTTATGACACTCTCAATCAGAATCAAAAAGCCATCGCAAGTTACGAAAAAGCGTTGGAGTTAGATAAGGATTTAACCGAAGTTTATACTCCGCTCGGCATTCTTTACTATCGGCAAGGCGAAATTGCCAAAGCCGATGATTTTTTGACCAAAGCACTGGCAGTCAGCAAAGGCGATGCGGAAACGCAGTATTTCCTGGGTTTGATTCGATATAAACAAACTCGTTACCAGGATGCGCTTGCCGCTTTTGACCAATCGCTTAAACTCGACGCGAGTTCCGCCGAAACACATTATTCACTCGGTGAAACTTATGAAAAACTCAAACGCCCGAACGACGCAACACTCGAATTTAAAAAAGCGTCTGAATTAAATCCGAAATATGTCGAAGCGTGGTTTGCTCTGGGTTCTGCTTATTATGAGCAGGGAAATTATAAGGATGCGGCGGCGGCTTATAAAGAAGTTACCAAACTTCAAAATACAAACGGCGAAGCACACGCTAATTTAGGCGATACTTACCGTTTGTTAAATCAATTGGGCGACGCGGAAGGAGAATACCGTTTGGCGACTTATTTCATCAAAGACGATGCCGAACTTTTCAGCAAATTCGGTTACGTTTTGGGCGCGCAGAAAAAATGGGAAGGTTCGATTGATGCTTTAAAGAAAGCCAATCTGCTGAGTCCCGATGCAATTGATTATACAAATGTGGGCTGGGCTTATTATAATTGGGCGCAGATTGATTTAAAAGCTAATCGTCCGGTCGAAGGCAAAGCGAAACTTCAATTGGGTAAAGAATCATTACAAAAAGCGGTCAGCTTAAATCCGAATCTTGCACCTGCATTCCTCAATTTGGGTATTACATTAACTGATTTAGGCGAATTTCAAGGTTCGTCCGAAGCCTTAAAACGTGCCGTCGCATTGCGGAAAGATTGGCTTTTTGCTACCAATGAACTCGGTCTTGCCTACCGCAAATTAAACGATTACGACAACGCCGTCAAACAATTTCAAAAGGTAGTTGAAATTGATAAAAGATTTGTCATTGGTTACTACAATCTCGGCGAAGCGCAGGTGAGCGGCGGTTATTACAATGATGCGCGAAAGACAGTGGAAAAACTCAAGCCGCTGAATCGGGCTTTTGCAAATGCCATTGAGATTATGATTTTAAAGGCGACGAAGAAGAAATAAATCAGGCGTAAGAACAAAAGACCGGAGCGCAGAATGCTCCGGTCTTTTGTTCTTACGCTTCAGTCGCTGTCAATTACTTTATCTCAAAAATACTATCGGCAACCGGAGAATTAACCAAAATCTCTTTGGCTTTGAAATTTGCATAAATGGTTATTTGTCCCAAATCAAATCTTTGCGAATAACGCTCGGGGATAATCACGCCTTCGACCGTGCGAAATTTATCAATCTCAACCGAAGTCGTAATTTCCCTGCCGTTCATCTCATAACTCGATTCGTAACCTTTGACCTGTCCGGTTTTGTCATCAATAAAGAAATCCGTGTAATAACCTTCGGGCGAAGTGATGCGAAAACCTTTCTTTTTCTTGTTTTTTTCGGGCAAAGCCGTAACTGCAAATTCCTTTTCATCGATTTTTTGCAAAAGCGGCAAACCCAAACGGTTGATCGGTGGAAAATTAAAACCGTTTATCGAAGAAGAAGTCTGCTGCCCGTCATAGATTTGTTTAAGCGGTTGAAAAGGATTTATTATTTCAAGCCGGTACTTGTCGCCCGAAAAAATTGTCGCAAAGGTCGCCGGAATTGTCTGTGGAAACTGCGTCGTCGTTACGTCCACTGTTCCTCTCACATCCAGCGTCTTCATTTTCTTAAAACTATCGCCGCCGTGCGCCGTCAAAGTTTTCCTGGCAAGTTCAAACGATGTCGTATCGGTTTTTGCTGCCGTTACCGTGGTTTTATTTTCTTGTTTCGGTTTTTTGTCGGTTTGTCCAAAAGCGTTCACCGCAAAAACAATAATGAACAGTAAAATCGGATATTTTTTCATATTTCTCCTAAATATATTTTTGTTCGGGAAAGTGGAATCGTTTTAGATACGCAAAAAGAAGGGCAAAAGTTTTCCTTTTGACCTTCATATCTTCTTTTTATTTAATTTAGAAACTAAACCGCATTTGCAGTTCGACGCGACGATTACCCGAATCGTTTCCGCCGCCGCCAAAACCGCCGCCTCTAAAACCACCGAAACCACCGGCGGTCGAAGTTGATTGTCCAAAAAACGTCGAACTTAAACTTCCGACCGGCGTTCCCAAATTTGTTCTGTTCAACAAATTATTGAAGTTCAGACCAACAGTCAGGTTATACGGTTTTCGCTCATTTCCACCGCCAAAACCGCCGCCACCGCCACCGCCGCGACCGCCGCGACCACCGCGTCCGCCGCCACCGCCGCCGCCAACTCCCGGAACGCGACCACCGTCTTGTCCGCCTTGTCTAGTTCTTGCTGCAACAGGTCTTTCAGGTGATTTACCAAAACCGAATGTTTTGTCCAAGCGTAAATTAACGGTTACATTTGAAGGACCTCTGCCGAAATTGCGCGGAATAATTGTCGTGTCGGGATTGGAAATTCCGCCGACGTCGCAAAAGGAATTGGTTAATCCGAGCTGCTGACATTTTAAATTCAAAGCTGAATATGTCGGACGCTCAAGAAATATGGAATCTCCGTTTGTATCAAGTCCTGCTGTGATGTTAAAAGGTCTGCCCGATGAGGCAAAAACGAACGGACTAGCCCGAACACCCCAGGGCAAACCAAACGAACCGCCGACAACGAAAAAATGTCTGGTATCGAAGGCTGAACTGCCATATTCATTACTCGTATCGTAACTGTAAGCCGGAAAACCACCGTCGGTATCACTCTTAGCAAAACCGAGCCGATAATTTCCGAATACGGTAAAATTCGTACTTAAAAAAGTTCTAAAATTTATAATAAACTGTTGTTGATTTGAGACACCGCTCGATTCAAACTGGTAAATGTTTCCGCGCGTCGGGTCGGGACGCAGCAGCGACAATGCTGCCGGAGTTGTCGGGCAAGTCGTGAGCGGCGGACAAACCGGCGCATTGACATTGCGTGAACGAAGAAAATGTAAATTACGCGCCGTAACATAGGTTGCGGATACGGTAGTTTTAAAGGGAAGTTGGCGTTCGACGGTGAACAATGCCTGAATCGTATAAGGTGCCTGCACGTCGGAGGCAACTTGCCGAATCGTGCTGGTTAATGGCGCAACTGTTCCTAATTGCACAGCCGTCGGCACATTCGTAACGCCATTGAGCGTGAAAACAGGCTGCCCTAAAATAGCCTGGTTGTTGGTTACGATATAATTTAATTGCTGACTGCCGTCAAACCGATTTGCCTGCAAGGTAAAATTATCGCTGAAGCGGTCATAAAAAACACCGATTCCGCCGCGAAATACCGTCTTCGGCGGTCGCGCGCCGCCTGCGCCCGGCGAATAAGCAAATGCAATGCGCGGCGCAAAGTTCATTTTGTCGCTGATGTTTGTTTGATTTTCGTAACGCAAACCCATACTCAACGTCAATTTCGGGTTAATTCGCCAATCGTCCGTTATAAATCCGCCGAAATCAAACTGCGAAACATCAGCCAACGGATTTCCCGCCGTAATACTAAATTGATTCGGATTAAAACGCGGGTCGGGATTTCCCAATAATTTCTGGCGATATTGTTCAATTGACGAAACGGCTGGTGTAATAATACAGGTTGGGTCTTCTTGTGGAATGCAGGTTGTGTTTCTTCTGACTTCAGGAAGTCCGGCAAACGTAAATGTTCCGCCGTAATTAGATTCAGAGCGGTCTTCAATATTGGTGCCGCGAAGCCTGACACCGAACTTAACCGAATGTTCCGCTCTTCTGCCAAGCGTCGTCGTCGTATAATTCTGCAATTCCCAATTGTTTTGATGGGTATAATTCAAACCGATTTGCGCTCCGCCGCCGGTAAATGCCGACGCGACACTGATGGTCGGAATGCTGTTATCGCCTTGCTGGTCGCGGCTTTCAATTTCATACCGAAAGCGCGTTTCATTGATTGTTTTCGGGTTGATAATTGCCGTTTCGGTTATTTGAAAATCGTGGTTTTTGTTGGACGACGTAGAAGCGCGGGACAGCAGAGAGAAGTTACCGATGTTCTGATTTTCCGCAGTAAACCGCGTAAAATTGTAACGCGCAACCAGCGTATTTTTGTCATTTATCGCATAATCAAAACGCGGGCTGACGGAAAAGCGGCGGGTTGGAACGGCAAATTCCTGTTGAAACGGAACGATATTAAAAGCCGAATCCAGAACTGTTGCATTGACAACCGCGCCGCTTTCAACCGAACGATTACTAATATCAAAGAAAAATGAAGATTTTCCCTTTTGAATCGGACCGCTGACATTCCCGCCGTAAAATCTTGTTTGGCTCGGAGCGCGATTCAAGGCAAACGGATTGCGCGAGTTTAGACTTTCGTCGTTAAAATTGAAAAATCCCTGTCCGTGCCACTTGTTAGAACCGGGTCTGGTTAAAATTTCGACTCGTCCGAAACCCAGTCGGTCAAATTCCGCCGAAAACGGATTTTGATTGATACGAATTTCGCGGATTGATTCCTTTGGCGGAATTCTGCCGCCGGTGAAACCGTCAATGTAAATTTGTCCGCCGTTCGGTCCCGCCGAAGGTCCCGCCAAAGCCTGCAGAGCAGCCTCGAGTTCATCGGGGTCGTCGGGTAATGCGTCAAGCGTTGCTCCTTTCAAAACGGTTGCGCTTGCATTGCCGTCGGAATCCGTCGAAACTTGATTATCAGTATTAACCTGCACTTTTTCCTGAATTGCTTCAACTGTCAAAACAACCGTTACTTCAGCACGTTCGCCAGCCTTGACTTCGACTTGCATATTTTCGTAAAGCCCGAAGTTCGGCGCAATTACGCGCACCGTGAAAGTTCCGGCTGCAAGACCGTTGATTGTGTATTCGCCCTGACGATTTGTTGTCGTTGTTTTTTCTTTGCCGGTTGAATCCACCGCCGTAACGGTTGCGCCGACAACGACCGCGCTAAGACTATCAACAACCTGCCCGCTCAAACTTCCCGTTTGTTGAGCAAAAATAGTAGAACTTATAAATAATGTAATAATTCCGATAAATATGAATGATTTTATATATCTCATCTTAAAATTTTGAAGATAATAGCAGTAAAAGAATTTTGTCTTATAAAAAATTTCGATTTCTATTATTCAAGTTACGCACAGTTAAATTTTCACTCAACTGTGCGTCAAACTCTTAGTTAACAAATATCCGCTTTATTTTTAGCCTTCGTTTCCTTTATTTAATTTTTATGGAAAACCTATTCCGTCAAGTCCCGGAATACTGAAGCCCGAATCTTGTCCGCCGCGCCGTCCGCCGCCTTGCGAAATTTGCTGGGCTTTCAAAAACGGTTCAACGCCCGACAACAATTTTATTGCCGTTACACGCTCTAAGTTTGCGCCTTTGGTGCTGGAAGCGGCAATCATATCGCCGACTTTCAAATCCGCAATCGTGATATTCGGAAAACGCTCCAGCATATCGTCAATGTTGCCGCCGCGCATTCCGCCGCTCTGTCCCATTCTATTTTGTCCTTGTGTTTGCGCTTGTCCGCTTTGCTGACTGTTTTGCGGCGGACGCATTCCACCGCCTTGTCCCGGCTTTATTCCGCCGGCTTGCATCGTTTGCATTTGAGCGAATCGCTGCGCCATTTCCGCCGGAAACTGTTTTGTAACCGTGTTTTTTCCAACCGCAATCGTTATATCTTTTTTGGTTTGAATACTGTTAATTGTAATCTCGCTTTTTTCAAGATTAATCGCGGTGATCGTTCCGGCGATTGTTTGAAACGCGCCCGTAACAACTTCTTCCGCATTCAAAGTTGAACCGTCGGTGTTTTTATCGCCCAAAGCGCGAATCATATCGCCGATTTTTATGTCGGCAAAAGAACTCGTTTTTGCTTCGTTATAATTGACCGAATCGGGCGCGTAACGAAGTAATTTCACATTATCTTTTGGTGTTACTTTAACATCAGTCGAACCGATAACTCCGCGAACCGAAACAGTAATTTCTTTTGTTTGCGGATTTACCGCCGTAACCTGTCCCGAAATTCCGCGTGTTTTCCATTTTTCCTGTTCTTTTGTATTCTTTTGAGCAATATCGGATTTGGAGAGTAAATAAACCGCTTTTGCCGGAATTGATTTCTTGTCGCCGGAAACTACTCCGGTAACAAGCAATTTGTCGCCAACGCCTATTTCTTCAAAACCGGAAGCAACCGCAGCAGGCAAAATCGGGTTTTCGGGCGGGATGCGTTTATATTGCGTTTTGTCCGTCAAATTTACATCAATCACGCCGTCTTTAGTTTGCAAAACGATTTTATTTGCAGATATTGATGCAACTTCGCCGCCTGCATAATTCGACTTGATGCCGACTTCGGCAGATTGCGCCAAAACGTCTGCCGCGCTGAGCAACACGCATAAAACCGATAAAATAAATGTTTTTCGCATATCCATTATTCTCACTTTTAATTTCAGAATGACTGTCTATATTTATACGCCGCAGCCGAATGAAAGGTTGCTTTTAGAATACCAGGTTATAAAGACGCAAATTATATTGAAAAGGTTTGGTTAGTTTTGTAAAGTTTTGTAAATATGAGGTTAAGGGAAACTATTGAGAAAAATTTTCGGTGGAATTTACGCCTTTTTCCAGACGCTGGTTGAGCGGGCGGTCAATACTAATCCGATGCTGGCAGACATTAAAGCCAGCAAAGCAAAAGTCCAAAGATACGGAACGGAAAGAAATATCGTCCAAACAATTACGCCGATTAGGATTGCCAGAGTTTCAGAATGTTTTTTCTCAGGTAAAAAGCGTTTTTGCAATTGTTTGCCGACGCTTACTTGCAGCGCGACACGCCCGAAAACATAACCCAACATCAGCAGAACAAACGCCATCAATCCGACAATTGCGCTGATGTAGATAGGCAATAATTTCAAACCGGCGATTGCGCCGAGAGTTGTCAGCACGAAAGCAAAAAATCCGATGGCGAAAATTCTCAAAGTGGAAAGTTGGAAACGCGCGATTGCACGACTGACCGCTCCGGGCGAGATGGTCGTAAAACCTAGTGAAACCAAAAACCAAAAAAGAACCGACAAAATGCGCTGCGTCAAAAACGTCCACGAAAAAGTCGGAACAAAAATTTGCGAAGGATTTTGAAACAAGTTGCGAAGTTCTTCTTCAAAACCCGAATAAATAACAATAGTTTCTTTACCAGCTTGACGAAGCGGAACTTTATCTTCACCGCGATAGCTTCCGCCTAAAATTACAATATCACCACCGATTTGAGCATTTTCTCTCTGAATAACCGACCCGCCAACCGTTCCTACGTCTTCATCAACCGTTCCTTCAATTATCACATCTCCGCCAAATGCCAAAACCCATTTAGCGTGTTTTTTTATGATGACGGTTTTGCCAAAAGAGATGACTTGCTGTTCCGGCGCGTCATCAATTGTCATAATTTGTTCGTCAGTTTGCGAAACAGTTGTTTGCGCGTAAAGCGTGAAACCAGCCAAAAGAACAAAAACAAATCCGCAAAGCGTTTGCCAAAGCAGAATTTGCAAATTGATAAAAATATCTGTTCTTATGCCTGTGTAAATCACTTTTTTTTGAGTCTAAAAATTTTTACGGGCGATTATAACGATTCATTAAGCGTGAGAGCGCAAACAGAGAGATAGCAAAGAAGATAACAAGAAAAGCAACCGAAACGGCTGAATTAAAAACCATTTGTTGACTTAAAGAGTGCAAAATAATTGTCGTTCCGATGGCAATACGGTAAATCAAATGAAACACAAAACCGCCGACTGCTAAAACCTGCTCACCGAATTTCAAAAATGTATTAAAAATGATTTCGGTTTCTCCGCCCAATCCCAAAATCACCAGCAAAAATAAAGCCGCGCAGATAAAAAGTGCTTTGAAGCGTTCATGCGGTCGGCGCAAGCCGCTGACGTTGCTTTCGGCGGTTGTAACAATTACTTTGGTAAAATTTTCGGGAAGTTCAATTTCCCTTTCATTTTCCAAAGCAAAGTCTAAAGCGCAAAGCAATTTTTTCTGTTCGTTGAGTTTCGCCCTGCAAGTTTGGCAAACCGCAAAGTGCATTTCCAAATTAAGTTCTTCACGCGGCGTAAGTTCGCCGTCAATATAGGCGGCAATTTCGTTTTGCAGACAAATCTCTTTAGTTACGGCAGTTTGCAAATTCATCATTTTGAGAATACTGAAGTGTCTAACCTTAAAATCCCGTAAATCCGCGTTCGACAAAAATTTCACGCATCATTTCCCGCGCTCTAAAAAGACGATTTTTTACCGTTCCAAGCGGCAGATTCGTAATTTCAGCAATTTCGTCATAGCTCAAATCCTGCGCGTGACGAAGCAGAATCAATTCCCGATAAACTGTCGGCAAACATTTAACGACCGATTCGATTTCCGTGCGCCATTCGCTTCTTTCGCGCTCTTGTTCCGGCGTTGGCTGCGGACTTTCGATTTGCAGTTGATACGTTCCATCCTCGTTTTCCGTTTCAAGACTTTGCTGATACGTCGAATTTCGCCGCATATAATCAATCGCGGCGTTGTGCGCGATGCGGTAAAGCCACGTCGAAAACTTGTAATCGGAACTGTAACGCTCGAGCGAATTATAAACTTTTATAAAAACTTCCTGCGTTACGTCCAAAGAAGCGTCATAATTATTCAGCATCCGATAAACATAGCCGGTAATCGGGCGTTGATAACGGCGGACAAGTTCCTCAAATCCATCTTCACGCCCGCGAATCGCCTTTTCAATCAATTCGCCGTCAGTTAAACTTTTAATTTTTTCCAGTGCAATTGCTTGTGTCATCATAGATGCAAGGTTATTACGGTGTATTTATATAATTGTTTCAAAAAGGGAAAAAGGGTAAATGTGAAAAAGGGTAAATGTGAAAATGTGAAAAAGTTGGTTAAATACTAACGAGTTACTTTCTTACTTTTCCCCTCTTCCCCTTTTTTCCTTTTACCCTTTTTCCCTTTTACCCTTTCCTATTTCCACCCTAAAGATGCGAGTCCGGCGGGCGCGGCAATGTCGTTAAAGCTCAGATTTTGCACGGGCAGATTTAATCCGACATCTTCGGGGCGCAAGATATTGAGCGTTTTTCCGAGTGCTTCGTCGGCAATTTCCTTTAATCGGGAAGAAGCAAAGTCTTTACCGACGGCGAGAAGTTTATCCAGAAAATTTTCGCTCGATTCCGCGCCGAAACGGTCACGATAGAACATTAAAAGACGATAAATTTCGTCATCTCTTTCGCTGTCGGTGCAGGTAACGCTGCGGACGACCGTCGGTTCGTCGCCGCGCAGCAGAAGCGCGACAAAACCATCGTTTTGCGAACTTATCAAAAGCGAATCGGTTTTAGTTTTCTTATCAATCAACCAGTTGGCTTCGCTGACAGCACGCGGCAAAATCAAACCCGCACGCCAGCCGAGCATTTCAAACAGCGTTTCATACTCGTCAATCACGCTGAGTTTGACGGCGGTGGCAAAATAGCGTGATTTTCCGGTTGCGTCCGGTGTTATTTTTCGCCGCGAAATACGCATTTCGCCCGACGGCACACCGAAAGTATTCTCGGATTTCCAATCTAAAATTTCCGACAATTCTTCCTTCGATGCCGGTTCATTTTCGAGCGTCAGAATCGCGGTTCGCGCCGTGTTGCTCGGCAAAGAAACCGACCACCGTTTTTGATTTCTTAAACCTGCGGTAGTGATAACTTCTTCAAGCAAAACCAGCATTTCATCCGTGCTGGAAATGTTTTTTTCGGTAAAACTCGGCGTGAGAAGATGTTCCGGCAACTCGCTGGTCGCGGCTTGTTTGATGCCGAACTTACCTCTGCCTTCTTTTTGCAAAGCGAGTGCCGTGACGCTTTCCTTTTCCAAGCCAAGCGCGGCTCGCGGATAATTCGGTTGGATTACAGTTTCTAACATATTCCTGGATAGTGAAAAAGTGAAAAAGTGAAAAAGTGAAAAAGTTGGATTAACGTCGCACTCTTACTTTTTCACATTTCAACTTTTCACTTTTTCACTTTAATATTCTTCGTATTTTTTGCCGTCGCTGTTTTGACCGTCGGCTTGGCTTTTCACGTCCGTCAAAGCCTGTCCGCCGTCAGTCGAATATTTGTCTTCGCCCTGGATTTCGTTCCATTCGGCTTTTTCGGTAATCGGGTCAATCGGTTTTTCGCGTAAATATCCTTCCGTCACCAAATCGTCAAGCGATTGCGGCAGTTTCCCTTTATCCGAACCGTATTGGTCAATTGAGCGGCGTATCTGAAAAAGATTTTCCTCCAGGACGGTTTCGCGGGCTTGCTGAACGCTGCGTTGATAGGTCGGCAAAGCAACCGACAGCAAAATTATCAGGATAAACATTGAAATCATCAATTCCAAAAGCGAAAATCCGCTTTGGATTTTAGATTTCGGATTTTGGATTTCGGATTGGTCTTCCGTCTTCGGTTTCCGGTCTTGAAATAGACTTTGGACTTTGGACTTTGGACTTTGGACTTTGTAAAAATTACCAATCACTATATTTCTCCCCGTTTAAGGCTTCACCGTCTGAACTGGAACTGACGTCAAAAACATTTATGTCGTCCCAACTTTCCGCATCGCCGGTTTGATAAGAAGACCGCAGTTTCCAATCTGTTTCGCCCGTCAGCGGGTCAATCGGTATCTCGCGCAAATAGACTTTATTATGTTCGGTTTCTTCATTTTGTTCGGTGGCGTTTTTACCATCGAATACGCCGCCTGTTTTCAAATTCAACCCGCGCGGTTTAACCTTTACTCCTTCTACTAAAATGTCCAAACTCGGCGGGAAACGGTCAAGATTTTCCACATCAAAAATTTTACAATCGTCAATCACCACGCGGCTTCGCGGGTCGGCGGCAGTGTTTTGTCCGAACCCCTGTGGTAATCTTCCGGCGGCGGGATTCGTCGTCGTAATCGCGCCTTGCGGACACGCGCCGATTGTGTCCCGATGAAATTCGTCAATCGCGTTGCGAATAACGCGCAAAGTTTCACGAAGCCGCAATTCCTTCTGGCGTTTAACCGCATTTTGAGTAAGCGGAATTGTTCCCATCACCAGAATTGACAACACAAACAAAGTAATAATCAACTCGAGTAGAGTGAATCCGGTGTTTGATTGGCGATGTTTGATTGGCGATTGTTTGCTCATCTGCTTACTGCCAATTGCCGCTGCCTGCTGATCAAAATTTCACGGTGAAATTCTTGCCGTCGGCGGTCAGGAAATTAAGAATATCCTTATCAAACGAAATTTCGTGTTTGCCGTCGGCTAATGCTTCGACTTCGATATAAGCCAGGATTCCCGAACTGTTTTCGGCAATATCCTTCGGCGACGAAAGCGACACGAACATCTTTCCGTTTTCATTTAAGAACGGTTTAGCCGAAGTTTGCGCTAAATTCGTGCCGAACACATCGCCGAAACCGACACTGCGAACCGCCACTTTTTTCGCGTCAAACTTCAAACCCAAAACAGCCGAGCGAAACGCCGTCGCGCTGTTGACCATCACGGCAATTTTGGTTTTTTCGCCTGCTTTCATTTCCGGCAGATTTGGCAAAAAGCGCAAATCAGCCGACGGAGCATTAAATATCGGAGTTTCTTCCGTTACTTTTAACGAAGTTTGTTGGGTTGTAATTTTATTGCCGGAAGTATCCGCCGCCGGAATTATCTGCAAAGTCTTGACACCCGAATCAATCGGTCGAAGATTTGCCGTAACCGTGTTTGAACTCTGATTATTTTCCGTTGGCTGATTTTCCGCTGTGGTTTCATTTGAAACTTTTTCGGTCGGTTGCATCGAAGTTGATTTGACATAAGCCGGTGCTTCCGTTTTTTGGTCGGGCAATTGAATTTTTGCGACGTTTGGAACTTTGCGAGCGGCGGCAAGTTGTTCTTCGATTTCTTCATCAATAATCATCGCTTCCAAAGAGCCGGTTGTCGGCGTAGCAAGGCTTCCCGTCGGGCGTTCGATTTCATCTTCCGGCAAAATCGCCGGTGCGCGAATAACTCGCGGCGTAACCGCAATAACAATATCGGTTTGTTGATTATCTCTCTTCGGCGCGGTAAAAAGTCTGCCTATGATTGGAATTAAACCCAGCAGCGGCAGACCTTCACGTCCGTTGCTTTCCGAATTTTGCGCGATACTTGCCAACAAAAGTGTTTTATTATTCTGCACCCGCGCCGTGCCTTTTATTGTGCGTTCGGTAAAAGACGGTGTCAGACTCCTGTCCAAAACATCTTTTGATTCTATTTCCATCGCTACCTGAACATCTTGATTCGGGAAAACAATCGGTTTGAATTTCAACGTCAAACCAACTTGTTCGTAGTTAATAACATCACCGAGAAAACCGCCGTTGTTATTGTTGCCGGTATTGTTTCCGGCATTATTGAAACCATTTGAAATAGTCGCGGTTCTGACCGGAACGCGCTGCCCGATTCGCGCCGAAGAATCTTCGTTGTTAAAAGCATGGATTTGAGTTGAAGCGATTAGTTTTGTATTACCTTTGCTTTGCAAGGCAATCAGATTTATTGCCGGAATAATCAAACCGACTCCGAAAGCACTTGGAATCAGACTCGCCGCCGTGCCTGCAACCGCACCAGCTGTGCTGTTTCTTCTAAACTCGTTATTTCCGACGCTGCTAGTCGTCGTGCCGCCCAGCCTGGCAAGCGAACTTGAATTGCCGACTTGATTTCCAAATTGCAGCAAATCGGTTTTTGAAACTTCAAAAATCTGCACATCCATCACAACTTCAGCGCGGTCTTTGTCCAACGACCTGATTAAATTGCCGATAATGCGAATATTTTCCGAAGTATCCCGAAGAGTTATGCTGTTGGTTGATTTATCAACCAAAGGAATCGAGGGCGCTCTGCCGGGCTGCGCCGGAATAGCCGCTTGAACGATTTTTGCCACTTCCGCCGGGTCGGCATTTGCCAGATAAAACGTCCGCAAAACAAGCTGTTGGAAAAATTGACGGCGGTTTTGAATGCCAATCATAATCGTGCGCGGACCGACCTTTTGGAAAAACAAACCTTCCTGCAAAAAGATATAATCGAGTGCTTTTGCGGCGGTTACGTTTTTCAGTTCGATTTTGATTTTGCGCTCTTGACGAAAAGATTCCGAATCGAAAAGCACATTCAAATCCAACTCCTGCGCCAACTGCTTAATGATATACTGCAAATCAACGCCGCCCGGAAACGGTAAATCGCGCAGTTTTTCCAATTTTTGCGGAACAACCACATCCTGCGGAATCTGTCTGCCGTAACCTGTTTTGACAAGTTTCAAATCGCCGTCGCCGGCTGGCGCAGTGTTTTCGGGATTATCACCATTTAATAATGCCTGCTGCAGGCGCAGCATTCTTTCGGTTTCGGATTTGGCAAGTTCATTCGTCGGGTCATAGCCGTAAGCCTTGCGAAAAGCAAGATACGCGCCCGCATAATCCTTCTGCTCGGCTAACGCCGTTCCGCGTTTCATAAACATCTGCGAAGCATTGAAAAGAGCGCGTTGATAATGAAGACGATATTCGGGATTTTTCGGGTCGTCAACCACCGCGAGCGCAAATTCTTCGACGGCTTTATCCCAAACTTCGGCATTTTCGGCTTTCATTCCTTCCTTAAAATGCTTTTTACCATCGCCGCCGGCTAAAATAATCGTCGGTGAAAGTAAAGAAAGAAGCAAAAACATTGTGATTGAAAAACGGACGTAAGCAGATTTTTTCATAGTTTTAGTTTTGAATTTAATTGTATTTTCTGTATTAAAACACAAAAGTTTGTATTCGAGTTTCTTACACGCGACGGTAAGAGCAAAGTTTCAAAAGTTTCCCGCAATAAAGGCACTTGCTATTCTTAATCGTTTTGTCGAAAAATGCAAATTTTTTTTATAGAAATATCAGCGAATTTCTTCGACAAAAGTAACACGGTTTATCTCATACAAAGTAGTCGTGCCGGAGAAAACCTTTTTAACTGCCGATTCTCTTAAGCTCGAAAGACCTTCCTTTTCGGCTTGACGACGGATTTCCGAACCCGGACGGCGGTCAATAATCATTTCCCGAATCGCGTCCGACATATCCAAAAGTTCGTGAATCGCCGTTCTGCCGCGATAACCCGTGTGATTGCAGGCATCGCAGCCGACATTCATATAAAAACGGCGATTGCCGACATCTTCGGGACGCAAACCCGATTCAAGCAATTCTTCGCGTGCCGGACTATACTGACGTTTGCAAACCGGACAGAGCAGGCGCACCAATCTTTGAGCAAGAACGCAGTTCAGCGCGGAGACAAAATTATACGGCTCAACGCCCATATTGATAAATCGCCCGATAACGTCAATCACGTTGTTGGCGTGAACCGTTGTGAAAACAAGATGTCCGGTAAGCGCGGATTGAATAGCAATCTGCGCCGTTTCGTTGTCGCGGATTTCACCGACCATTATGTTGTCCGGGTCGTGACGCAGAATCGAACGCAGCCCGCGGGCAAACGTCAAACCTTTTTTCTCGTTCACGGGAATCTGCATAATTCCCTGCAACTGATATTCAACCGGGTCTTCAATCGTAATAATTTTATCTTCGATGTTGCGAATTTCATTCAACGCACCGTAAAGCGTCGTCGTTTTACCCGAACCCGTTGGACCCGTGACCAGAACCATTCCGTAAGGCTCTTTGATATACTGCCGGAAATTCGCTAAATCGCCCGGGTCGAAACCGACGACTTCGAGACTTAGATTTTTAAATTCCTCGGAGATTTGTTCTTTGTCGAGAATACGAATCACGCAGTTTTCGCCGTAAGCCGACGGCAGAATCGAAACGCGAAAGTCAACCGTTCTGCCTTTGTAACGAACGCGAAACCTGCCGTCCTGCGGAACGCGGCGTTCGGCAATATCGAGTTCCGACATAACTTTGATACGCGAAATCAAAGTTTGATGATAGGAAATATCAATCGGGTCAACCTTCTGGTAAAGCGCGCCGTCAATGCGAAACTTAACGCTCACGTCGCGGTCGCCCGCTTCGATGTGTATGTCGGAGGAGCGTGATTCCATCGCGTTATAAATCACCGTGTCAACCAATTTGATAATCGGCGACATCTCCGAATCGCTTGCCAATCTATCAAGATCCAAAATCTCATCGCCCTGGTCGGTTTCTTTGACCAGAGAGATTTTGAAACCCGAAGCCGCTTCCTGCATCACGCGCTGCGTCGCGTCGCCTTTCCGCAAAATAACATCAATCGCGCCCGCTGTTGCGACATACGGCACGATGCGGACGTTCAATACGTTTTCGAGTTCGTCCAGAACTTCCAAATTTGTCGGGTCAGCCATTCCGACGTGCAGATTTCTGCCTTCTTTTTTTAGCGGCACGAATAAATTCCGCAGCATCAAGTCAACCGGAATTCCGGCAAGCTCCTTATAATCAATCGGCGATTGTTTATCCGGCGGCAGCAAATCAATATACGGC
>JBPCPU010000152.1:0-28158 GCA_050998795.1 Pyrinomonadaceae bacterium | reverse complement strand
CACCGGCAAAGGGAAACGCATTTTTCTGCAAGCACCGCTTCATCATCATTTTCAGATGTCGGGCTGGAAAGAGCCGAAAATTGTGTTTCGGTTTGTGATTATAGCGATTTTGTTTGCATTGTTGAGTTTATCAACTTTGAAACTTCGTTAGTTGTCCTTAGTCCTTTGTCGTTTGTCCTTCGTTCTTTGCTTTCAAGTTCTGAATTTTTAGCAAAGGACTAAGGACTAAGGACTAAGGACAAAGACTAAATGGAATTGAACGGCAAAAAAACATTGGTTTTAGGCGCGGGCAAATCGGGCGTAACATCTGCCAGATTTTTGGCGGAACGCGGCGCGGTGGTTGCGCTTCACGACAAAAAACCGATTGATGAATGGACGGATGAAGCACGTTCTTTGAAAAATGAAAAAATCGGTTTGATTAACGGACAAATTCCTTCGTGGCTGCTTGACCAAATTGATTTGGTCGTGATTTCGCCGGGCGTTCCAACCGGCGTGATTCCGGCGCGTTATATTGACCGCAAAGACGGCGAAGTTATCGGTGAAGTCGAACTTGCATATAGATTTTTGAAAGGTCGGACAGTTGGAATTACGGGAAGCAACGGTAAAACGACGACGACGACTTTAATCGGCAAACTTTTGAAAAACGCGGGAATTCCGACGCAAGTCGGCGGAAATATCGGAACGCCGCTTGTTTCTTTGGCGGAAACTTCGTGTGAAAACGGTTGGACGATTGTGGAACTTTCGAGTTTTCAACTTGAAACGATTAAAAATTTTCGTCCGAATGTCGCCGTTGCTTTGAATGTAACGCCGAATCATCTTGATCGCTACGATTTGTTCAGCGATTACGCCGCCGCGAAACATCGGATTTTTATGAATCAAACGACGGACGATTTAGCGATTTTAAATGCCGACGACGAAATCACGTTAAGTTGGGCAAAAGGTTTGAAAGCGAATATTACGCTTTTCAGCGTGAAAAAAGAGTTGGACGAAGGTTTGTTTTTGCGCGGGCGGGATTTGGTTTGCCGCGCCAATGGAAAGGAAAAGATATTGACGACACGCGACGATATTTTCCTGCGCGGATTGCATAACGTCGAAAATGTTCTGGCAAGTTTGGCGGCAGGTTTGGCTTGCGGCGCACCGCCCGATTCGATGCGGGAAACGGTAAAGAATTTCAAAGGCGTTGAGCATCGCATCGAGTTTGTCGCGGAAATCGAAGGCGTAAAATTTTACAACGATTCAAAAGCGACGAGTGTTGATGCAAGCGCAAAGGCACTCGAAGCATTGAGCGACGGCGACGGCAAAATAATTTTAATTCTCGGCGGGCGCGGCAAAAACGCGCCGTATCAACCGCTCGCCGATTTGATAAAGGAAAATGTTCGCGCTTTGGTTGTTATTGGTGAAGACGCGCAGAATATTGAGAATCAGTTGAAAAATTACGCGGAAATTATTCGTGCCGATTCGATGACGGACGCGGTTAAAAAATCTTTTGAATTTGCGATAGGCGGCGATGCGGTTTTGCTTGCACCGGCGTGTGCGAGTTTCGATATGTTCAAGAGTTTTGAAGAGCGCGGAAGAGTTTTCAAAAGCGAAGTTAATAATTTGACGGCGAAAGCGCAAGCGAGTGAAACAGTATGAAAATATGTTTTTTAATAATTTTTGCCGTGTTTGCATTGGCGCAGGTCAACGACAAATGCAGCAGAATTAAATCGCAGAATAGTAACGAACCGAATGTGAACAACACGATGTCAAACCGCAACAAAGAAACGACAAAGTTTGACCGTTTGCCCGGCGGCATTAAGTCGGATACGAAAATCAGAAAAGATACGAAAAATAACAAAGGCGAAGTCGTTTCTTTTGAGGTTGTAACCGCCGAGCAAAAATTAAACGAACTTAAAGCCAAATACGACGGCGATAAGTTGGTTGACGGCAAAGGCAGAGAAATTAAATTTTTTGAGCCGCTGTGCCGCGGCGTTTCGCAGGGATTTGAAGAAGACGAAAAAGCGCGGAAGGAAAAAGAGCGGGAACTTGCCGGACTTGAAAAGAAATATACGGTGATTGTTTTGTATTGCGACCCGCGAAATGTGATGTGATTGATTTGAGAAATGACTAAAAAACTCCGCACAGATTGGTTTTTATTTGCAATTGCCGCGAGCCTTGCGCTGTTTGGCGCGATTATGGTTTATAGCGCGTCGGCGATGATTGCACTTAAAGAAACACAGGGCGAAAGTCAGCTTACCTATTTTTATAAACAGTTTGGCTTTACGCTCGCGGGTTTGGCGATGATGTTTATCACGAGCAAAATCAATTATCGTTGGTATCAAAATCAGTATGTCGTTTATGGACTTTTAGCTTTAACGGCAATGCTTTTATTATCGGTTTTCGGTTTTCCGTCAATCAACGGCGCACGTCGTTGGATACGTTTTCCCGGATTTTCGTTTCAGCCTTCGGAGATTGCCAAAATCGCTCTGCCCGTTTTTCTTGCGTATTTTCTGACGAAAAATGAGGAAACCATTGGAGATTTGAGGGAAACTGTTTTGCCGTGCGCGTTGGTTTTGGGCGTTTTGGGCGCGTTGATAATGCTCGAGCCGGATTTGGGAACGACGATTGTTCTGTGCGCGATTTTTGTGACGGTTTATTTTGCGGCGGGCGCGAAAATTCTGCATCTGGCAACGGTCGGGTTAGGTTTGCTTTTAATCGGTGTTTGCGCGTTGGTTTTTGCACCGTGGCGGCTGGAACGATTGGCGGCATTTCTCGACCCGTTTAAACATTCCGACGATGCCGGTTATCAAGTCGTGCAAGGTCTTTACGCCATCGGTTCGGGTGGAATTCTAGGCGAAGGTTTTGCCAAAGGTCAGCAGAAACTTTTCTATTTGCCGTATCCGTATTCGGATTTTATTTTCGCCGTCGTCGGCGAAGAATTGGGTTTAATCGGAACTTTAGCCGTCGTCATTGCTTTCGGTTTGCTTTTGTGGCGCGGCGCACGCGCGGCACTTCTCGCGCCTGAGAGATTCGGGCAGCTTCTTGGAATGGGAATTATCACCGGAATTGTCGTGCAGGCTCTTTTTAATATCAGCGTCGTGATTTCGATTTTGCCCGCAAAAGGTATTCCGCTGCCGTTTATTTCCTACGGCGGTTCTTCGATTGTCGTTACGCTTTTTGCCGTCGGGATTTTGTTGAATATATCGCAATACGCGGGTTCTGTTTCCATGGAAAGTGAGGAAAAGGAAATACTAAAACGCCGGAGGCGAAGTAAGACAGGTTTGAAATAAAATGTTGGCAATTGGCAGTGGCAGTCGGCAGTCAAATTTGAAAGTGCCAACTGCTACTGTCAACTGCCAACTGCCACTGCCTACTGAATTATGAAGGTTTTGATAGCCGCCGGTGGAACAGGCGGACATATTTATCCGGGAATTGCCGTGGCGAAAGAGATTATGCGGCGCGATGCAAATTCTGAAGTGCGATTTGTCGGCACGGCTCGCGGATTGGAAACGAAAATTGTTCCCGCAAACGGCTTTGAACTTTCTTTGATAAACAGCGCGGGACTGAAAAACGTCGGCTTTCTCGGGAAAATAAAAGGCTTGTTTATTTTGCCGATGAGTTTTCTCACCTCAAGGCGTTTGATAAAGGAATTTCAACCTGACGTCGTCGTTGGTGCGGGCGGTTATGTTTCGGGACCTGTTCTTTTAATGGCGAGTTTTATGCGCGTTCCGACGCTTGTGATGGATTCAAATGCGCTTCCCGGTTTTACAAACCGAAGGCTTGCGCCGTTTGTTACAAAAGCCGCGCTGACGTTTGATGAAGCGGTCAAGTTTTTTGGAAAAAAAGGTGTTGTTACGGGAAATCCGGTGCGGAAAGAGTTTTTTGATATTCAGCCGAAAGCAAGAGGCGAAAAAATCAATCTTTTGATTTTCGGCGGCTCGCAAGGTGCGCGGGCAATCAATAATGCGATGGCGGATGCTTTAGTGAATTTGCCAAAAGATAAGTTAAATATCACGCATCAGACGGGCGAATTTGATTTTGAAAAAATAAGTGAAGTTTATAAACGCGCCGGATGGGAAGCGGCAGACGTTCGTCCGTATATTTCCGATATGGTTGCGGAATTTGCAAAAAGCGATTTGGTAATTTGTCGGGCGGGCGCGACAAGCTGCGCGGAACTCGCGGCGGCTGGAAAAGCCTCGATTATGATTCCGCTTCCGACTGCGGCAGACGACCATCAGCGCAAAAATGCCGAAGCACTGCAAAACGCAGGTGCGGCAAAAATGATTTTGCAAAGAGATTTAAACGGCGAAAACTTAGCGAAAGAGATTATTGATTTAATCAATGCGCCCGAAAAAATTACCGCGATGGAAACATCGGCGAAGAAATTAGCAAAATCGGACGCAGCGGAAGTTACGGTAGATATTATTGAAGATTTAGCAAAGAGAGATTAGAACAATTACGAATTACGAATTACGGTATCGGCTAAAATTTTGAGTGTAATTGATAATCCGTAATTCGTAATTGTTAATCAGTAATTTGAAATTCGTAATTCGTAATTCGTAATTGAAAGAGATGTTCAGGCACGTCAAAAATATACATTTCATCGGCATCGGCGGCATCGGAATGAGCGGCATTGCCGAAGTTTTGTGCAATCTTGATTTCAGCGTTTCGGGTTCTGATTTGAAAAAATCAAAAAACACCGACCGATTGGAAAAAGTCGGTGTGAAAATCTACGAAGGACACGCGGCGGAAAACGTCGGCGAAGCGCAGGTTGTCGTTTATTCGTCGGCGGTTAAAGAAGATAACGCGGAAGTTATTTTTGCCAGAGAGAACAAAATTCCGGTCATTCCCCGCGCCGAAATGCTGGCTGAACTGATGACTTTAAAACCGTATTCGGTAGCGGTTGCCGGAACGCACGGAAAAACTTCGACGACTTCGATGATTGCCACGATTTTAGGACACGCCGGAGTTGAACCGACAACGATTGTCGGCGGCGTGGTTGATACGCTCGGCTCAAATGCAAAACTCGGCACAAGCGATTGGTTTGTAGCCGAAGCCGACGAAAGCGACCGTTCTTTTTTAATGTTAAATCCGACGCTTGCCATCGTTACCAACATTGATAAGGAACATATGGAATCCTACAAAGGAATGGACGACGTGGTGCAGTGTTTTACCGATTTTATCAACAAAGTTCCCTTTTACGGCGCGGCGGTGATGTGTTTGGACGACCCGAATGTGCAGTTGATTATTCCGAAATTAAAGCGTCGGCGCGTTACCTACGGACTGACGGCGCAAGCTGATATTTCCGGTCATAACATTGTGCATAACGAAAATTTCGGTTCGTCTTTTACGGTTTGGAAAGGTGCGGAAGTGTTAGGCGAAATAAATTTGCCTGTGCCGGGAAAACACAATGTTTATAACGCTCTGGCGGCAACTTCCGTCGCCTTGGAACTTGAAATTCCGTTTGCGCTCATCGCCGCTGCTTTTACGAAATTTAAAAATGCGGACAGACGTTTTCAGTTCAAAGGCGAAGTTCAAGGAATCACGATTATTGACGATTACGGACATCACCCGACGGAAATTGCCGCTACGCTTTCGGCGGCGAAAAACGGTTCAGGCGGAAAGCGCACGGTCGTTGTTTTCCAGCCGCATCGCTATTCGCGGACAAAAGAATTGATGAATGAATTTGCACTGGCTTTTAATAATGCCGACGTGCTTTATGTGCTTGATATTTATGCCGCAAGCGAGCAACCGATTGAAGGCGTCACGGCGGAAGTTTTGACCGAAAACATCAAGCAATACGGGCATAAAAACGCAAACTATATCGGCGATATTGAAACCGCCGCCGAAAAAGTTGTTGAAAATTTACAGGAAAATGATTTGGTAATCACGCTTGGCGCGGGAAGCATTACGCGGCTTTCCGATGAGATTTTGGATTTACTGGGAGCGCGGGCATCCTGCCCGCAATAAACGCACAAGCGTCTATAATACTCCGAGTAAATGCAATATTAAGTTTTGTTAAAACATTTACGTCGCTCCGGCGACGTATTGCGGGCAGGATGCCCGCGCTCCCGGTGAAAAATTATGGCAACACGAAAAAGAACAACGCAGCGCAAAACAGGCACGACGACAAAAAGACGGCGAAGCACAACGCCGCGCAAGCAAAGTTCGGGAAGGGCGGAAAATTTTCTTGTGCCGTTTGTCTTTGTTGTCGGCATTTTATTTTGTTTGGGTTTTTTAATGTTTATGGGTTACAGAACGGTAACTGCTTCAGCTTTTTTTGATGTCAAAAAAATTGACATTCGCGGCGCGGGTCGTGTTTCAAAAGACGACATCGAAAAAATTGTCAGCCGCCAGACCGAAAAATCGGGTGTTTGGAACGCGGATTTAATGACGATTAGAGATGATATTGAAAAAATTACACAGGTTAAATCGGCGGCTGTTTCACGGGTTTTGCCCGACGGCTTGCGCGTCAATTTGATTGAGCGTGAACCGCGGGCGATTGTCAGGCTCGAAAGAGGCGATTTGTGGGCGGACGACGGCGCGGTGCTGTTTGATTTGGTCGGGAAAAATGATGCGCGTCCGCCGTTTGTAATGACGGGTTGGGACGAAAGCAAAACCGACAAAGCGGCAAAGGACAATCAGGAGCGCGTGAAAATTTATTTAAAGATGTTGGATGAATGGCAGAATTTTGAACTTGCCAAGCGCGTAAGCGTGGTGAATTTGTCGAATTTGCAAGCACCGAAAGCAACTGTGCAGGATTCGGGCGAAACCGTAACGCTCGAATTAGCAAGGGAAAATTTCGGCAAGCGGCTGCAAAAAAGTTTAGAGATTATCGCCGGCAAAGGAAAGGAAATCGAATCGGTCAACTTAAACGGTCAAAAAGAGATTTTAGGATTTCGGGTTAAGTAAAATTACGAATTACGAATTACGAATTACGAATTAAGGAAAATATTCTAACATTCGTAATTCGTAATTGAAAAAGTAATTCGTAATTCGTAATTCGTAATTCGTAATTGAATAAAATGAATCGCGGAATACAGGCAGTCGGCTTAGACATTGGCACGAGTAAAATTCGGTGCGTTATCGGCGAGCAATCCGATGGCGGCGCGATGAGCATTGTCGGTGTCGGGCAAGCCGAATCTCGCGGTTTGCGGCGCGGAATCGTTACTACGACGGATGCAGTTGCCGAATCAATTAAAAAAGCCGTCGAAGATGCCGAGCGGATGAGCGGTTTGGAAATCCAAGCGGTGACGGTCAATCTTTCGGGCGAACATTTGCAAGGCGAAAATAAAAGTGGCGTCGTCGCGGTTGCCGGTGCGGGACGCGAAATTATGACTGAGGATGTTGAACGCGCCGTTGAATCCGCCAGCGCAATACAGCTTCCGGCGGGTTGGAAAATCGTTGACCGTCTGCCGCAGGAATTTATTATTGACGGGCAGGACGGAATTATCGAACCAATCGGAATGCACGGAGCGCGTCTTGAGTGTCGTGTTCATATTGTTACGAGTCCGAGCGCGGGCGGTCAAAATATGGTGAAAGCCATTCGCCGCGCCGGTTTGGAAATCGAAAATATGATGCTTGAACCACTGGCGGCGGCGAACAGCACTCTGAGCGACGATGACAAAGAATATGGCTGCGCTCTGGTCAATATCGGTGAGGAAATTACGAGTTTGATGATTTTCCGTCGCGGCGCGGTGCAGCACACCAGAGTTTTTCCGTTCGGCGGAATGCACTTTACCAAAGACCTTGCCGTCGGTCTGCGCGTTTCGATTCCTGAAGCCGAAAGAATTAAACATCATTACGGCTGTGTCGCGGGATTTTTGATGAACGAAGACGAACGGCAGGAAATTATCGAAATAACGCCGGTCGGCAGACAGGAAACGCGCCAACTATCGAAGGAAATTTTGTGCGATATTATGCAGCCGCGGGCGATTGAACTTTTGCAGCTTATCGCGCACGAAGTTTTCGGCAGCGGCGGACAAATTTCAAGCGGCGTGGTTTTGACCGGCGGCGGCTCTTTAAATCGCGGAATGGTCGAGATTGCCGAACAGGTTTTCGACGCACCGACACGGCTCGGTTTTTTGGAAGAAAAACACTTCGGCGGTTTGCTCGACGAAGTGCAAAGTCCCGAATGGGCGGTCGCGGGCGGGCTTGCATTGTCTTCAATGCGCTCACAAATCCGCGAGCAAAGCGCGGGCGGAAAGTCGCCGACACGCAAAGTTACCGAATGGTTTGAGAACTTTCGAGAGAAATTTAGATAAATTTAACATTTCAACTGGATTTTTTACCGCAAATCGTTGTATGCTGATTCGCCATAGGCACAATATCTTGTTGAAATGCAAAATTCTCTCGGAAATTCATCACGAATATTTTTAGCAGTTAAATTTTACTTTAAAGGGAATCATAAATATGACTACAAACGCTCTGCAAACAAATAAAAAACTAAATATGATTTTTGATGAAACACCCGTTATCGGTGCAAGAATCATCGTCATCGGTGTCGGCGGCGGCGGAAGCAACGCGGTTAATCGAATGATTGAAGCGGGAATCAAAGGTGTGGAATTTATCGTGGTGAATACGGATTTGCAAGCCTTAAATGATTCCAAAGCCCCGATAAAAATTCAACTCGGCGGCGAATTGACGCGCGGACTCGGCGCGGGCGCAAACCCGCAAGTCGGACGGCAGGCGGCTATCGAAGATACCGATAAAATTATAGACGTTCTGCAAGACGCGGATATGGTTTTCGTTACGACCGGATTGGGCGGCGGAACGGGAACAGGTGCCGCGCCCGTCATTGCCGCGCTTGCTATTGAACTCGGCGCGTTGACCGTCGCCGTCGTTACCAAGCCTTTTACCGTCGAAGGCAGAAAGCGGATGAACCAGGCTGAAGAAGGTTTAGCCGAACTGCGCGGCTGTGTTGATACGATAATCACAATCCCGAACTCGAAACTCAAAGAAGTCGAAGAAAAAATTTCGATTATAGATGCGTTTCGCCGTGCCGACGATATTCTGCTGCAAGCGGTGCAGGGAATTTCGGATTTAATAACCGTGCCGGGCATTATTAACCTTGATTTTGCGGACGTAAAATCGGTGATGCAGGGAATGGGTGTGGCTTTAATGGGCATCGGATACGGAAGCGGCGAAGGCGCGGCGGTCAAAGCAATGAAAGAGGCAATTGATTCCAAACTACTCGAAGAAAATTCAATCAAAGGAGCGCGTGGCGCACTGATTAACATTACGGGTTCAAAAAATATGCCGCTTGATGAAATTGAGGACTCAATTTCGCTGATTCATCAGGAAGCCGACGAGGATGCAAATATCATTTTTGGAACGGTTTTTGACGAGGAAATGGGAGATAAGGTAAAAATAACCGTTATCGCTACCGGATTTGACAATCAAAAGCAAGTTGCAATGCCGCAAGCAGCGATTGCCGCGACACAAACCGACGGATATGGCGGAACTTTTCCATCCGTCAAGCCGCTGGACGAGAAAAAGCAGGAAGATATAAATGTACCGACGTTTATTCGTCGCCAAGCCGATTAAATTGTAATTTTATTTATATGTAATCCTCATCGAATCTAAAAATGTAAGGGTGTAAAAATATGAGGGAAAACTACAATCCGCGAAATTTGCCGCGTGAAAGGGAAAATACGGAAGTGCGGAAAAAACAGCCGCCGCCGAGCGAAACCAATGCCGAAACTTTCTATTATAAAAAACAAATTGATGCCCGAACATTAATGAAAATCGTTCTTCAGGACGGCGAAGAAATTGAAGGCACAATCGAATGGTATGACCTCGACGCTTTGAAAATAAACCGCCAGGACGCGCCGAATATTCTTTTGCCGAAACATAATATAAAATATATGTTTAAGGTGGAAGATAAAAAGTGAAAAAGTGAAAAAGTGAAAAGGTGAAAAAGTTGGCAGAAGCCCGCACGGAAGTTACGGCGGAAACAAAAAGTAAAAAGGCAAAAATCAGTGAGAAGATTAACCAAATCAAAAATAATCTGAATTTAAGTTTGCCGCGAATCGGGATAACGATGGGCGATGCCGCCGGAATCGGCGCGGAAATTATTCTCAAAGCCTTGACCGATGAAAATTTAAGACAGATTTGTGTGCCGATTATTATTGGTGATACGGCATTTTTACGGAAGACGGCGCAGGATTTAAAGTTAGAATTTGATTTTGTCGAAGCATCTGAAAATCTACCGACGACGATAAACCAAACCGCAATTTACGACTTAAAAAATCTCACGGGTGAAATAAATGCGGGTGAAGAATCTGCGCTTGCGGGAAAGGCTTCCGCTGAATATATTGAAACCGCCGTGCGGCTTTGGCGCGAAAAGAAAATTGATGCGATTGCTACCGCGCCAATCAGCAAAAAAGCTATTTATTTGGGTGGTTACGATTTTCCCGGACACACGGAATTTCTTGCTCATTTGACCGGAACGCAGGAATTTGCGATGAGTTTTTTTGCCGAAAAACTGCGCGTCGTTTTGCTTTCGACGCACGTTTCGCTACTTGATGCGATTGATTTAGTAAAAAAGGAAAAATTGGTTGAACTGATAAAATTTTCCCACCGCGAAATTTCCAAACTTTTAAAAAGAGATGCCCGCCTTGCAGTTGCCGGTTTGAATCCGCACGCTTCGGAAGGCGGAATGTTCGGCACGGAAGAAAAAAATGAGATAATACCGGCGATTGCGGAATGTCGGGAAAAATTTAACATAAATGTTTCCGGCGCGTATTCACCCGACACCGTTTTTCTGCGCGGCTTTCGCGGCGAATTCGACGGCGTAATCTCTTGTTATCACGACCAGGCAACGATTGCCGTTAAATGTTTATCTTTCGGCGCGTCGGTTAATGTTACGCTCGGTTTGCCGCTTATCAGAACATCGGTTGACCACGGAACGGCTTATGACATCGCGGGAAAAAATATCGCCGAGGCTTCGAGTATGAAAGCGGCAATCCGTTTGGCGGCAAAACTATCGGCAGATTCGTCAAGATGCACAAAGATTGCTAATATAAAAGCAGAGTAAGGAAAAAGATTTTTTATAATGAGTGAACAGCAAAGCGACGAAAAAAAACAAGTTTTAGTTGCCGATGACGACCCGGCGATTCTCCGATTGGTCAAAGCGATAGTGGAAAAAGAAGGTTACACGGTCATTTCGGCGCGGGATGGCAAGGAAGCATACAAACTTCTGCATTCGGGCGAAAAATTTACGGCGGCGATTTTTGACGTCGTGATGCCGTATATTCAAGGCACGGAACTCGTGCGTTTTATGCAGTCGGAAAAGCAGTTGATGAAAATTCCCGTGATTATGATGACGGCAGAACAAAATCCGCGTCTCTCGAGCGAAAGTTTTTCGGCGGGCGCGATTGCTTTTCTGCCCAAACCGTTCACGACTTCGCAATTGCAGACGATGCTGCGGATGTTTGTGCAGAAAAATCAATAAACTAACAAATAAATTCCAATTTTTCTTGACGTTTTCTTTGACGAGTGGTAGTTTTCAAAACAAATAAACTTTTTCTCTGATAAAATTTTCCGAAAGTTCGATGAGGAGCGATATTGCCTGTGTCAAAACGAAAGCTACTTCTTGCAGATGATTCGATAACGATTCAAAAGGTCGTGAATTTAACCTTTGCCGACGAAGGAATTGAGGTCGTTACCGCCGGCGACGGCGACGCGGCAATGCAAAGATTCGTTGAAATAAAACCGGATTTGGTAATGGTTGACGTTAATATGCCCGGTATGGACGGTTACCGGATTTGTGAATTGATAAAGCAGGACGACGAAACCAAACACATTCCGGTCATTTTACTGGTCGGCTCCTTTGAGCCTTTTGACGAAGAGGAAGCGCGGCGGGTCGGCGCGGACGATTATTTAACCAAGCCGTTTCAATCAATTCGTCAATTAGTCAACAAAGTTTCCGTTCTACTTGATTCCGCCAAAGCAAAAGAAGATTTAAACAATCAAGTAATTCCCGTTTCCGTAAATGAATATGCCAAAGCGGAACAGCAAACTTTTGACCAGCCTGCCGCCGGCAATTTAGGCGATGCGGGAATGGACGACGAAATGATTCAAACCAATCAAATCGGCAGTCCGCCCGCAGGTGAAGCGCAGAAGTTTGAAGCAAGTTCGTTTGCCAACGAATCGCTTATTGACTTTTCCCGGATGCCAATCAGAAAACCTCTCGGATTTGATGTGGAAAATCCGCTCGGAGAGGAAGAAGATGTTTCAAAAACTCAACCTTTGACTGCGGCTGATTTTAACGAAATCACTTTAAAAGCGATGAATGCAAACACTGAAAGAGTTTTTGAGTTAGCGGACGAACCGGAATTTTCAAGGAAATATCCGACCGACGAAATGAAAGTTTCGGAGGAAAAAACAGCGGATAGCCAAACTTTTCCAGAGGAAACTTTAGCGGAAAAAAACCGATACGCGCCGACGCAGGAAAAACAAGAACCATTTTCGACATCAAGACCGACTTCGCTTTTAGATTTCGATGAACTTGACTTGCTCGAACTGCCGATGTTTGAAGAAGAAGAAGTTTCATCCGACATTGAACAAGCGGAAGTTTCATCCGACTTTGCCGAAACTATGCCTGAGCCGATGCCGGAAATACCGGAAACTTCAGCAACGATGCCCGAACCAATGCCGGAAGTATCGGTAACGCAGGAAACATTTGAAAAAATGCCTGAAACAACGCCGGAATCAGTGGAAATACCAAAAACATCGGCAACAAGTGAAACAGAAAAAGAGGATGAAGCAACGGAAAGTTCCGCCCAAGCGATGAGTTTTCCGCCTGAGTTAATCGAAGCCATCGCCAGCAAAGTCGCCGAAAAAATCTCCGAAAGAACCGTGCGGGAAATTGCTTCGGAAGTAACGCCGCAAATGGTGGAACTGATTATCAAACGAATGGCGGAAGAAAAAATGAAGGAATAACCGATAATAAATGGTAAATAGTAAATGGTTAGTTTTCGCCGCTCAGATGAAAACTAACCGTTTTTGTTTTAGAATGCACAAGGTTTAAGATTTAAGATTCAAGATTTAGGATTTAGGATTTCAATCTTAAATCTTAAATCTTAAATTTGAATTATGGAACTCGAAAAGGCATACAATCCGACGGAAGCCGAAAGCACGCATTATAAACGATGGGAAGCAAACGGTTGTTTTGCGCCTGAAATCAATGAAAATCCGAATGCCGAAGCATTTTCAATCGTCATTCCGCCGCCGAATGTGACGGGCAGTCTGCACATGGGACACGCGCTCCAGCATACTTTGATGGACGTTTTAACCAGATGGAAACGAATGCAGGGCTACAGAACTTTGTTTCTCGTCGGCGTTGACCACGCGGGAATTTCCACGCAACTGATGGTTACGCGCCAACTGAAAAAAGACGAACATAAAACACCGCAGGAAATCGGACGCGAAGCGTTCACGGAAAAAGTTTGGGCGTGGAAAAATCAATACGGCGACACGATTACAAGGCAAATCCGCCGTGAAGGTTTGTCGGTTGATTGGTCGCGCGAACGCTTTACGATGGATGAAAGTCTGTCGCTGGCGGTGCGAAATGTTTTTGTGCGGCTTTATGAAGAAGGCTGGATTTATCGCGGAAATCGAATTATTAATTGGTGTCCGCGCGATAAAACCGTTCTTTCGGATTTGGAAGTGAAAGAAGAAACAAAAAAAGACGGCAAACTTTATTATTTGCAGTATCCGATAAAAGAAAATGCAGAAACACGCGCGTTAGCAAGTGTGCCAAGAACAATCACCGTTGCCACAACGCGCCCCGAAACAATGCTCGGCGACACGGCGGTTGCGGTTAATCCTGACGACGAACGCTATAAAGATTTAATCGGCAAAACAATTGAATTGCCTTTAACAGATAGAGAAATACAAATAATTGCCGACGAATATGTTGAATCGGATTTCGGAACGGGCGCGGTGAAAATAACGCCCGCACACGACCCGAACGATTACGAAATCGGTTTGCGGCACAATCTCGAACAACTCAATGTGATGAACAACGACGCGACGATGAACGCCGAAGCGGGCGCGGATTTTGAAGGCTTAGACCGTTACGAAGCGCGTGAAAAAGTCATCGAAAAATTTGAAGAATTAGGTTTATTAGAAAAAATCGAAGATTACGGAGTCGTTCTGCCGCACTGCGAAAGATGCAAAACGGTTATTGAACCGCTGTTGTCAGAACAATGGTTTGTCAATATGTCGGAAATGCGCGATATGGCTTTGGATTTGATGCGTAACGAACACGCGCCGCGTTTTTATCCGCAGATTCCGCACGAAAAAGTTTATACGGCGTGGCTGGAAAACCTGAAAGATTGGACAATCTCGCGCCAACTCTGGTGGGGACATCAAATTCCGGCTTGGTATGACGAACAGGGAAATGTTTTCGTTGCCAAAACTAAAGAAGAAGCTGCCGCCAAAGCCGGAACTGAAAATCTCACGCAGGATGCGGATGTTCTCGACACCTGGTTTTCGTCCTGGTTATGGTCATTTTCAACAATGGGCTGGAACGGCAAAACTACTGAAACTGAAGATTTAAATAAGTTTCATCCGACTGATGTTTTAGTAACAGGGCGCGATATTATTTTTCTCTGGGTTTCCCGAATGGTAATGGCGGCTCTAAAATTCATCGGCGAAAAACCGTTCAAGGACGTTATCATTCACGGCACGGTTTTGGACAAAAACGGACAGCGAATGTCGAAAACCAAAGGCAACGGCATTGACCCGCTCGATGTTTTCGACAAATTCGGCGTTGACGCAACGCGCATCACGCTGGCAGGTTCTTCGACGGGCGCGGATTTCGCCTGGCGCGATGAAAAGGTCGAATCATTCCGCAATTTCGCCAACAAAATCTGGAACGCGACGCGCTTTTGTTTAATCAACAGCGAAGGCGCGAAGGTTGATTATTCCTATATCAATCCAAAAGCGGAAGCAAAAGAAATTAAAAGGACATTAAACGACGAATTGAATGAATTTGACGAAGAAGACGAAGAATTTTTAGACAAAATCGTTCCCGAATTTGCCGCCGACAATCCGAAAGAAAATCTTTCTCCGGCTGATAAATGGATAATTTCGCGTCTTAATAAAACGGCAATCGCTTTGAATAAAGCACTCGAAACATATCAATTTCACGAAGCCGTCCAACTGCTTTATCATTTCTTCTGGGACGATTTCTGCGATTGGTATATCGAACTCGTCAAAGACGAAATCACGTCCGAAGAAGTCAATACGAAGCGTGATGCCGCCCGCACGAGAATTCTAACGATTCTCGAACAAGCCTTGCGCCTTCTTCATCCGTTTATGCCTTTTTTGACGGAAGAACTCTGGCAAAAATTACCCGAAGTTTCAAACGATTTGCATAACGACGCATACAAAAACGCCGCGCCGACGATTATGCTCGCCGATTTTCCGAAAGGCGACGTTTCGATGATTGACGAGAAAGCGGAATCGGAAATGCAAGCCGTGATTGAATTGATTTCCAAAGTGCGAAACATTCGCGCCGAAATGAATATCAAACCGGGCGACAAACCCGCGATTCACGTCGCCACTAACCGAGATTTGCAAAAGATTTTTCAATTGAACGAAGCGCAAATCTTAAAACTCGCCCGCGCTAAACAATTGAATTTAAGCGAAGCACTCGACGTGCCGAAAGCGTCCGCCAAAGCCGTTATTACCAATGCGGAAATCGCCGTGCCGCTCGAAGGTTTGATTGATTTTGATAAAGAAATTCAACGTCTTGAGAATCAATTAAATAAACTCGAAATCGAACAACAGCGACTCAGCGGGCAGCTTTCAAACGCGAATTTCCTTGAACGTGCGCCGATTGAGAAAGTTCAGGAAATCCGCGACCGCACGGCGGAAATAGAAACGCAGACGGCGGCGTTAAAACAAAACTTAGAGGCTTTACAATAAGTCTAAGCAAATTCGGAAGATTTTAGAATGATTGGAACTTTATGAAAAACATTTCCAGCGCGACACAGGAATATGAGTACGACCTGAAAAACATCAAAATCGAAGTGCCGCTGATTAAAAAAACAAAAGTTCCGGTTAAACGATAAATTTATCGTTTATCTTTCCACAATATCGCCGCTGTCAATTTGTCCGAGTTTGACGTTTTGAATTTTCGCGCCGCGTATAAGACGGAAATTTCTGAAATATGACGGTAATCCTTCCGCGCGAGCATCCGCACTCGATTGCAGTTCGTAATGCAAGTGCGGAAATTTTGAACTGCCCGACGCGCCGATTTGCGCGATAACTTGATTTTGCTTCACGCTGTCGCCGACCTTCACTTTCGCGCTCGATTGCTTAATGTGTCCGTAAAGACTGAATTCGCCGTTTCTGTGGTCAATCACAATATAATTGCCGAATAGAGTCATTTGATTGGTCGGCAAAAGCGATTCGTCAAACTTGCGATTGTCCGGCTCTTTATCAACCATCGCAGCAATTTTGCCCGCGCCTGCCGCGTAGAGATTTGCGCCAAAGCCGAAATAACTTGCGTTGTTTTCTTCTTCACCTTTGAACATCTCGCCGGAATCATTAACGGGAACAAAATCATAGCTGTAACGCATAAAGTTTGACGTGAAACCATACGCGCGAATCGGCTCAAAGACATAATCAAATCGCCGGTGATGCGCGTAAAAATCGTGTCCGTCATAGATAATCGAGCGACCTCCGACGGGCAAAATCAAGTCGGTTTTTAGTTGATAGACAACAGGCGAAACCGCCATTTCAGAAACAAATTCCCGCTTGCCGTCCTTCGTTTCAAACTTAAATTTATAAGCCAGTTTTTTCAGTTCGATGTCCGGCGCAAAAGTATAAAACGGGTTAAAAATCATCTGCGGCTTGTTCGGCTGAAACTCGCGCTGCGGCACGGTTTCAATGCTCGGACGCACGCCGTTGCCGTCAATAAACTTTCGCACGACGAGTTTGCCTGCGTCGTCAAAAACCGAAACTTCAACTTCGGTCAGCAGCAAATTCTCCCTCGCCGTATTATCCAGCACAAAATCGAAATTAAGATTCTGGGCAGCGGCTGTTTTCTCAACATAAATTGTGTTCGGCGCAGCGGTAACTTTAACAATCTGCGCGTCGGCTGAAACAAGCGACAAAAACACTGGCAACGCTAATAAAAAAAATGACATATAAAATTATTCCCTCTGAAAGATTAAAATTTGCGGTAAAATGAATTTACTTACGGCAAGTCATACGCCCTTGATAAATTTTAAGTTCCGTCTTTGATTTGTTAAAAACCCCGCAAAGATTCTTTTATCAAAGACAAAACATCGCATTATGCCGGGTTTTTGCAATCTGTTAGAATAGACGCAAATTAAGATATGTTTGAAGCAAAAGAATTATTAGACATCAAAGAAGCAAGCGTTTGGGCAACCGAATAACAACATTAGGATTAAATTAGCAGGAACATGTTAAAGACAAGTGAACTTTCAAAAGAAACCGAATTAATTTATTGGATAGACAAGTGGTTTGTTCAAGAAACAGCCCAAGATAGAATTGGCAGAAATCTAAATGATGAGGAATTAGCAAGATTTACAAAACTGCTTGAATTTGGTTTGTGGGATGTTGTTTTTGACACGGTTAAAATAGCAATTGATGAAGTTGCAGGAAATAATTGATATGGAAAAAATTTCTACACAGATATTTCAAGGCGATAGTAAAGAAGTTTTGCAAAATCTTCCTAATAACTCGGTTGATTTAATATTCACTTCGCCGCCATATGCCGACCGTCGAAAACAAACTTACGGCGGTGTAAAGCCTGAAGATTATGTTGAGTGGTTTTTACCGATTTCCGAACAACTTTTGCGAGTTCTCAAACCAACTGGAACATTTGTCTTAAATATAAAAGAAAAAGCTGAAAACGGAGAACGCAGTATTTATGTTCTAGAATTGATTTTAGCCTTACGCAAACAAAACTGGTTTTGGACGGAAGAATTCATTTGGCACAAGAAAAACTCCTATCCGGGCAAATGGTCAAATCGTTTTCGTGATTCTTGGGAAAGGCTTTTGCAATTTAACAAAGACCGAAAATTTAATATGTATCAAGATGCTGTAAAAATTCCTGTTGGCGATTGGGCAAAAGGAAGACTAAAGAATCTGAGCGAAACTGATAAAATCCGTGATAATGCAAGAAATGGAAGTGGTTTCGGGAAAAATGTTTCCAATTGGTTGGAGCGAGAAACCGTTTATCCGACAAATGTTTTACACCTCTCGACAGAATGTAATAACAAGAATCATAGCGCAGCATTTCCAGATGCTTTGCCCAAATGGTTTATCAAACTTTTTACTCAAGAAAACGATACGGTTTTAGACCCGTTTGCTGGTTCGGGGACAACTTTAAGAGTTGCTCAAAACTTAAACAGAAACTCAATCGGCATTGAAATTGTTCCTGAGTATGTCAGTTTAATTAAATCTCAAATTGAAGAAAAGTCCTTTTATGGCAGTCAAAAATTGTTCGTATGAAAAAAATAAATCTCCAAGATGTTGAAAAATACGTTGAGGAAAACATCACATTATTTCACAAACGGCGTTTAGAGTTTGTCGAAACTAAGGTTGAATTTGAGAAAATTCTCGAACAAAAAAATCCTTATCTTTTCAAAGCCAAAAATATATTAACCGCACAAGATTTAGTAAAAGGTTTTTTGGATGCCTTTCTGCAATCTCAAGAAGAAGGTTTATTTGGAAATTTTTTAGAAGGGTTGGCGATTTTTGTTGCCGACAAGGTTTATGGCGCAAAAAAGACTGATTTGGTCGGAATGGATTTGGAATTTGAAAAGGACAATACAATTTACGTTGTCGAAATTAAAGCGGGTTGGAATTGGGGAAATGCCAGTCAAATCAAACAACTAAAAATTAACGCTAAAAATGCAAAGGAAAAACGAGAAAAGGAAACGAACAAAAGCGTTAAAATTTTGAACGGTTGTTGTTTCGGAAAGAAGAAAAATAAATCTCCTGAAATTGACGGTTATCAGAAAATTTGCGGGCAAGAATTTTGGCATTTGATTTCTAACGACGAAGATTTTTATATTAAAATTGTTGAGCCTATTGGATATAAAGCTAAAGAAAAGAATGAAGAATTTCTCGAAGCATACGCGATACTTATCAACAAATTCACTTTAGAATTTGCCACTAAATTTTGTGATGATGGCAGAATAAATTGGGAAAAATTACTAAAGTTTAATTCAGGTAAGAGAATTAAAAGATAAGTTTTTACTGTTTTCAAACAAAAATTATAATTGGAGTTTTCCCGAACGATGGTTTCAGATGAAAACCGATAGAAATGTTTTAATCGGCGATGATTTTTGGGATTTAATCGGCGGAGAAGGAACTTACCAAATGTTTGTCACGGAAATTAACAAACTCGGTTTGGAATATCGCCACCGTATTTATCGTGAGTTTTTGAATATCGAACCGCCTTCGGACGATTTGGAAATTAAATTATAGGTTCTTAGCTTTTGCTTTTCGTTCCGTAGGAACTTTTGTCAATAGCCCAACGATTTATCGTTGGGAATGCGTTTTAAACCGGAGATAAGTCCCGTAGGGACGACTGAAAGCTCATTTGTCGGTATGATTTTATACAGTAAATTGTCGGTTTATTATCAAACGTCCCTTGCGGGACTTGAATTTTTATTCGTGTTATACCCAACGATAAATCGTTGGGCTATTAACGGAGCGTCCCTTCGGGACTGGTTGGAATCAATAAATTTCCTTGCTCCGTAGGAGTATTTGTCAATAGCCCAACGATTTATCGTTGGGTATAATGCAAACAAACGTCCGAGTCCCGCAAGGGACGAAAGAATCAAACAATTAACAATCAAAATGTCGCATTCATTTGTCAATCAACTTCTGCATTGCGTTTTTAGCACCAAAGAACGCCGTCCGATGATTACGCCCGAACTCCAACCACGACTTTTTCAATATATCGGCGGCATTGCGCGGGAAAACAAAATTAAATTGTTGGCGGCGGGCGGCGTTGACAACCACGTTCATCTGCTCATTTCAATGCCTTCGACCGTCAGCATTTCAAAAGCGATGCAGTTGATAAAGGGCGGCTCGTCAAAATGGATTCATGAAACATTTCCCGAACACCGTTTGTTTGAATGGCAGGAAGGTTACGGCGCGTTTTCAATCGGCATCGGCGATGTAGAAAGAACAATTAATTACATCAACAATCAAGCCGAACATCACAGGAAGATGGATTTCAAAACGGAGTTTCGCGCGTTTTTGAAAAAGCACGGCATCGAATACGACGAGCGATATATTTTCGATTGAGATTTTCTTTCGTCCCTTGCGGGACTTCGTTTTTTATTCATTGCGTTCCCAGCGATAAATCGCTGGGCTATTATCGAAAGTCCCTTTGGGACGGTGAAAAGAATCTGGTAATTTTATGGCACTTGCCCAGACACAAATAACCGACATCAAAAACATTTTGCGTTTGCCGCCCGTTTGTAAGAAAATTACGAATTACGAATTACGGGTTTAAGAAAAATCTCCGTAATTTGCAATGCAAAATCTAAAATCCAAAATTAATATGATATGGCTTGAAAACGGCGATATGCTCGCTTCGATAGGTGAATTTTTAGCGGAAGATTTGGGGCGCGGCGATATTACGACGCAAGCAACCGTGCCGCCGGACGTGCGCGGAATGGGCAGGTTTTTGGCGAAGGAAGATTTGGTCGTGTGCGGTCTGGAAGTTGCCGAAGCGGTTTTCGCGCATCTCGACCCGGACAATGCCGAAATTGACGCAAATGTTTCCGAAGGCGACGTGGTAAAAGCGGGAACGATTTTCGCCACTTTGAAAGGCTATGCCGATATTTTGCTGGCGGGTGAAAGAGTCGCGCTGAATTTATTACAGAGATTGAGCGGCGTTGCCACGCTGACACGGCAATATGTCAAAGCCGTTGAAGGCACTCGCGCACAGATTATTGACACGCGCAAGACAACGCCCGGATTGCGGATGTTGGAAAAATACGCGGTAACGGTCGGCGGCGGCAAAAATCATCGGTTCGGTTTGGACGACGGCGTTTTGATAAAAGATAATCACATCGAACTGGCGGGCGGCATTACCGAAGCAATTACGGCGGCGAAGCTAAAGGTCGGGCATTTGCATAAAGTCGAAATCGAGATTAGCAATTGGGCGCAGTTGCGCGAAGCAATTTTAGCGGGCGCGGATATTGTGATGCTTGACAATCAAACGCCGGAAGAAGCGGAAAAATTGGTCGAGATGGCGCGGAATATGAACCCGAATGTTTTGTTAGAGGCTTCGGGCGGGATGAATCTGGACACGGTGCGCTCGTTTGCCGAAGCCGGTGTTGATATGATTTCGGTCGGTCGGCTGACGCATTCGGCGCGGGCGGTTGATATTTCCTTTAAGATTCAAACAATCTGAAATCAGTGGTGAGTGGTAAGTGGTGAACGGTAAATGGCTAAGATTAAATTTTAAGTTTTTCACTCACCACTCATCATTTACCACTTTCCACCGATAAAAATATGAATATTATCAAAGTATTAGGTATAGCGGCGGGTGTTGCCGTTGCGGGTTTGGCAGGTTTGGCAATAACCAATCCGGGCAATGCGGCGGAAACTTCCAATGACGGGAAAGATGAAAGTCTGCAAACACGGCGTTACCGGGTTGACTTTAAAACTTTTGTCGAAGAAACCGAAAAATTGATTCCGACGCTGACGACTTACGGGCAAAGTTGGAAATTAATCGGAAGTGGCGGCGGCGGCGGCGGAACAGTTGGCGGAAATGAAAGCCAAAATCATTCTGCAACATTTATAATCGAAGTTCCCGTTGCGTTTTTTACCGATGACTTGGAAATAAACGCGAACAAAGTAGCAGGAAAAGACGAATTAACGGTTAATGTGCGCTCATCTTCGCGGTTGGGCAAAAGCGATTTGGGCGAAAATAGAAGACACGTTTTACAGATATTGGAAGCATTAGACACAAAATTTGCGGGCAAATGATTTTTCGAGAATAATTTTTTAACGCAAAGGCGCAAAGAGGCTAAGACGCAAAGATTTTTTCAGGTTTCTCATTTTTTTGTAGAACAATTTCTTTGCTTGTTAAAGCCAACATCTCTTCGGTCGGTTTCAAAAAGGGCAAAAACCAAATCAAAATTGTCGAAGCGATGATGGCGATTGTACAGGAAATTCCGCCTTCGATGCCGTAATCGCCGCCGGTTATCTGCTTTGCGCCGAATTCGGAAACCCGGAAAAGCGGCGCGGTTGTCAATTCCGTAATTCCGCTGACGGGCAAACCCAAAAACGCGCCCTGCACCCAATTCCAGGTTAAATGCAAACCAAAAACAAACCATAAGTTTCGCGTTTTCAAATACGCAGTGCCGAACCAAATTCCCGCTAGAGCCGTGTTTAAAACCGAGATGTAATTTGCATTCGGATTGCCGAGGTGTGCCGAAGCAAAAAATAGAGAAGTGAATGCAATCGCCAGCCAAACGAGTTTTATCCCCGCGAGAAAAGTAAAAACGATTACCAACCAAGCGAATTTCGCCTGCACAAAGTCTTGCAAAATAAATCTGCGAAAATGCGATTTTTCAATAACGTCACCCGCACGGGCAAATGTTTGCAGCATATAACCGCGAAAAAATGTTTCTTCCGCCGCCGCGCCGATGATAAAAACCACAAGCGAAACTCCAAAAGTCAACAATATCGCCGATTGTCCGTTTGTTTGATTTAACTGAAAACTCAAACCGCCGAAAATTATCCCGACAAGCGCGGCAAAAAGAATCGAAACTGCGCCAATAACCAATCCGAAACTCAAATCTTTTAACCAATTTTTCGTGAACCGGCAGCCGAGTGCGCGAAACGGCAAACCTTCAAGAAATTTTCCGCACAGCCAACCGACGAAAATTGAAACCGTCAGCAAAATAAAGTTCGGATAGATAAAGGAAAGCAGGCTGTTTTCGTCAAAACCAATCGGCAGATTTAAAAAAATCTCTCTGACAACCGCGCCGAAAAGAGATGCAAAAAATAGAACCGAAAGCAGAAAAAGAAGAAAACGCCAACCGCTTCGCAAGCGTCCGGTTTGATTGATAAAAATTTCGGTCATAGTCATAAATTCTTAAAAATTATACACTTTCCGGCGGCACTTTACACAGAAACAAATAAGGTTGGTTTAGTTAAATTTTTTTTTGAAAAACAGTTAGAATTTACGAGTGCAAAGTTTAGAGTGTGAACGGCAGACGCGCCAAACTGTAAATTATAAACTCTACACTTTTAACTATTTTTCAAATAAATTCTTTATCACCAACCTGATTTGTTTCCGTATTATTTACACAATTTCCTTAACAGATAATGTTTCAAATTTTCGCTTACTTTTCATAGTTCAATTGCAGAATTTACCGATTGATTTCCAGTATTACTTTGGTTATACTTTTCGTTATGAAGACAGCAATTTCAGTTCCGAATGATGTATTTGAATTAAGCGAAAAACTGGCAAAGAAGTTAAAAGTTTCCCGCAGTCAGATTTTTGCAATGGGCGTGAAAAAACTTGGCGAAGAATATGATGAAGAAGAACTTATCGCCAAAGTCAATGCCGTTTGCGACAAAGTTGATACATCGCTTGACCCCGCGATTCGTCAATATCAAAGCCGGATTTTGAAGAGGGAAAAATGGTAGTTGAACGCGGGGAAATCTGGCGGGCGGATTTGGGCGAACCGCGCGGCTCAAGTCCGGGTTTTCATCGTCCCGTAGTGATAGTTCAATCCGACTTTTTCAATCAAACTCGGATAAACACTTTAGTTGTTGCTATAATTACAACTAATTTGCGGCTTGGGAATATGCCCGGAAATGTGATTCTATCGCAGAGAGCAAGCGGTTTGGATAAAGAGTCAGTAATAAATATTTCACAGCTTTTTACGGTTGATCGGGTTGATTTGCTTGAATTCGTCAATGCGCTTTCCGCTAAAAAAATGGAACAAGTTGATGAAGGGTTGCGGCTCATTTTATCGTTGCCTAAAATATGAATCTTTTTGAACACACGGAAAACAATATAAAAGCCGAAATTGAAACTTTACGCGCCGAAATCAACCGGCACAATGACCTTTATTATCTTCATAATGCGCCCGAACTTGCCGACGCGGAATTTGACGCGCTATTGGAAAAACTCAAAAAGTTTGAAGAAGAAAATCCCGAACTAATTACGCCCGATTCGCCGACGCAGAGAGTCGGCGGACGCGCCGACGGTTTCAAGCCGTTTGTCCATCGCGTTCCGCTGATGTCGCTCGATAATTCCTACGATTTAGATGATTTGAAGGCGTTTGACGAAAGATGTCGAAAATTGGCGGACGGGCGCGATTTTCAATATGTTGCGGAACTGAAAATTGACGGTCTTTCGCTTGCCTTACATTATGAAAACGGATTTATAGCGGCGGGCGCAACACGCGGCGACGGAAGCGTCGGCGATGACGTTTTCAATAATGTGAAAACGATTCGCACGATTCCTTTGAAGTTAAAAGGCGAATTTCCGGCACAAATCGAAGTGCGCGGCGAGGCTTTTTTGGCGCGTTCCGTCTTTGAAAAAATCAATAGCGATTTGGAAATGCTCGGCGAAAAAACCTTCGCTAATCCGCGCAATGCCGCTTCGGGAACTCTCCGCCAACTGGATTCGGCAATTGTTGCGGCAAGGCGTTTAGATATGTTTCCGTATGATGTTTTATCAGGCAGTCAAAAGCTGTTTTCGACGCATTGGGAAATTTTCGCGTGGCTCGAAAAGAAAGGTTTTAATGTTAATCCGAACCGCGCTTTGTGTGAAAATATCGAAGAAGTTATAAAATTTTGCGATGAAATGCTGGCGACACGCGACACGCTCGATTACGATATTGACGGTGTAGTTGTCAAAGTGAACTCAACCGCTTTGCAGGAAGAATTCGGTGCGACGACGAAAGCACCGCGCTGGGCAATCGCCTATAAATATCCGGCGGTGCAGGCGACGACACGCCTTAACGATATTGTCGTGCAGGTCGGACGAACGGGCGCATTAACGCCGGTTGCCTATCTCGAACCTGTTTTGCTGGCGGGAACGATAGTTTCACGCGCTTCTTTACATAATGAAGACGAAATAAAAAGATTAAATATAAAACTCGGCGATTGGGTTTTGATTGAAAAATCGGGCGAGATTATTCCGCAGATTCTGCAAGTCATCGAATCAAAGCGCGACGGCGACGAAACCCAATACGAATTTCCGAAACATTGTCCCGTTTGCGGTTTCGCTGTTGTGCGTCCCGCAGGCGAAGCCGTTACGCGCTGTTCAAATCCCGATTGCCCGGCGAAGGTTAAAGCGCGGATTTTATATTTCGCGGCGCGAAAGGCAATGGACATTGAAGGTTTGGGCGATGTTTTGGTCGAAAGGCTGGTTGATTTGGGAATTGTCAAAAATGTCGCCGATTTATACGATTTGAAACTCGAACAAGTTGCCGAACTCGAACGAATGGCGGAAAAATCGGCAGCTAATTTAATAAATCAAATCGAAGCCTCAAAAACACGCGGCTTGCAACGCCTTCTTTTCGGTTTGGACATCCGGCACGTCGGTGAAAGATATGCAAAAATCCTGGCGCGGGCGTTTCGTTCGATTAAAAGACTCGCCGAAGCAAGCGTCGAAGAACTCGACGCGATTCACGAAATCGGGCAAACGGTCGCCGTCAGCGTGTTTAATTGGTTTAAGAATCCGCATAATGAGGAAGTTATCGAAAGATTAAAACTCGCGGGCGTGATAACCGAAATTAACGATGATTCTTCGGCAAATGTTAATGAAAATTTTAATGGTAAGATATTTGTTTTGACGGGAAGGCTCGAACAATTTACACGCGATGATGCGGCAAAACTTATCGAAGAACGCGGCGGGCGAGTTTCTTCTTCGGTTAGTAAGAAAACTGATTTTGTTGTTGCCGGTGCGGATTCAGGTTCAAAATTGACGAAAGCTGAATCTTTAGGCGTGAAAGTAATAGATGAAGCGGAGTTTTCGACAATGACGGCTTAAATCAAAATCTCGATGCGTCCCAATCCAAGCCGATCATACCCGGAAGAAAACGGATTTTGGTTGATGCGGATTTCCCTGATTGTATCGCGCGGCGGAAGCCTGCCGCCCGAAAAACCCTCAATAAAAATCTCGCCCGCGACCATCTCCGAACGCAAACGGTCGGAAGCCGCGCTGCAAAAATCCAGAGAAGAACGCTTTGCCGAAATAAATCTCTGCGAAAAGTAGCTTTCCGTTTTGGTTAACGGGTGAAGAAAATTGACATATTTCATATCAGGATTCATAATCATTTAGATTTTGGTAACTAAATAAAATTCATAATTTACTCCGCGCATTTTTGGAGTTTTTGTCAAAAACTATGGCTTCCGTAAGTCTTCCTATAAAACGCTCGTTCGGCGAAACGATGCGGCGCGGCGCGTGGTGGGCATATCCGTTATTTGTTTTTCTGGCGTTGTCGGCGTTCGTCGTTTATTCGACTTGGGCGGCGTTTCAAGGCGAGCATTATCGCTTCGGAAATTATCTGTCGCCGTTTTATTCGCCGGAGCTTTTAGGCGGAACTGAAAGTTTGTTCGGGGGAAAACCCGAGTGGATTCCGAAGTGGCTGCCCTGGTCGCCCGCTTTATTGATTCTCTGGGCGCCGGCGGGTTTTCGTTTCACTTGTTATTACTATCGTGGCGCGTATTACAAAGCGTTCTGGGCAGACCCGCCCGCGTGTGCCGTCGGCGAGCCGCGCCATAGCTATCGCGGCGAGCGAAAGTTTCCGCTTATTCTGCAAAATGTTCATCGTTATTTTCTTTATCTCGCGCTGATTTTTATTTTGTTCTTACTTCACGATGTCTGGAATGCGTTTTGGTTCACCGACGCGGCGACGAACGCAACTTCCTTCGGCATCGGCATCGGCACAATAATTCTTGCCGCGAACGCTTTCTTTCTCGGCGGCTACACTTTCAGTTGTCATTCCTTGCGCCACTTAGTTGGCGGCAAATGCGACGAGCTTTCAAAGTTTCCGGCTCGCCGAAAGGCTTATGACTGCGCCAGTTGTCTTAACAGACGGCACGGAACGTGGGCTTGGTGCAGTTTATTCGTTGTCGGATTTTCGGATATTTACGTGCGCCTTTGTTCGATGGGGATTTGGACGGATTGGAGGATTTTTTAGTCGGAGCGCGGGCATCTTGCCCGCAATGAGCGCAAAGCGCGAAGAAGAAAAATCAGCCGCAGATTCTCGCAGATAGCGCGGTTAAGAAAATTTTTGATTTAATCCGCGTCATCTGCGAGAATTTGCGGCTGATTTTAGATTGCCTGCGGCAATCTTGCGGGCAAGATGCCCGCGCTCCCAGTAAAAATATGGCAGAGTATCAAACTTATGAACACGACGTTCTCGTCATCGGCGCAGGCGGCGCAGGTCTTCGTGCGGCAATCGAAGCATCGGCTTCGGGCGTTTCCGTCGGATTGGTTTGCAAATCTCTTTTGGGCAAAGCGCACACTGTAATGGCGGAAGGCGGAGTGGCGGCGGCGATGGCGAATGTTGACGACCGCGACAATTGGAAAGTCCATTTTTCCGACACAATGCGTGGCGGGCAATACGTCAACAACTGGCGAATGGCGGAACTTCACGCCAAAGAAGCACCCGACCGCGTTCGTGAATTAGAGGCTTGGGGCGCGGTTTTCGATAGAACCAAAGACGGAAAAATTCTCCAAAGAAATTTCGGCGGACACAAATATCCGCGCCTTGCTCACGTCGGCGACCGAACGGGACTTGAAATGATTCGTACGCTTCAAGACCACGGCATTCACCAAGGCATCGAAGTTTATATGGAAGTTACCGTCGTCGCTTTGCTCAAGGACGGCGACCGCGTTGTCGGCGCGTTTGCCTATGAGCGCGAACACGGCAGATTTCGTATTTTCAAAGCCAAAGCCGTAATTTTAGCGACGGGCGGAATCGGTCGGGCATACAAAATCACGAGCAACAGTTGGGAAGGAACGGGCGACGGTCACGCGCTGGCATATGACGCGGGCGCGGAATTGATTGATATGGAGTTCATTCAATTTCACCCGACCGGAATGGTTTATCCGCCGAGCGTTCGCGGCATTCTCGTAACCGAAGGAGTTCGCGGCGAAGGCGGAATCTTGAAAAACAGCGAAGGTCGGCG
>JBPCPU010000103.1:0-52455 GCA_050998795.1 Pyrinomonadaceae bacterium | reverse complement strand
GATAAATGTATTTTTATTCGGAATAGATAATAGATGATAGATAAAAGCTGATAGATTCAGCAAGGTTTTATCTGTCAGCTATCATCTTTTATCTATCATCTATTCCGAAGTTTAGTTTTAGTTAATTCTGTCCGGCTACTTAACTAAATTTATGAACAAACTTCGCATTATTATTGCTGACGACGAGCGTCCCGCCAGAAATTTCCTGAAAGCGATTTTGCGGGAATTTGAAGACGTGGAAATTGTCGGCGAAGCGGAAAACGGCGCGGATGCCATCGAAATTATCAAAGAAGTGAAACCTGATTTGGCGTTGCTCGATTTGCAGATGCCGGAAGTTTCCGGTCTGGAAGTCGTCAAGTTTTTACGCAAATCGGAACTTCCACTCGTCGCTTTCGTTACGGCTCACGACGAATTTGCGGTGCAGGCGTTTGAAGTCAACGCGGTTGATTATCTACTCAAACCTGTCGAAAAATCGCGTTTGCGCGAAACGCTTAATCGGGCGCGCGAACGGCTTGAACAGACGGATTTCCGCGAAACCGAATCGGCAAACTTGAAGGCGGCGATTGAAACTTACGAAGAAACCGCGCCGAAGGAAAGGCTCGAACGCATTCCGGTTAAATGGCGCGACGAAATTCTTTTGATTCCCGTTTCCGAAATTGCTTCCATCGTTGCCGACGGCGAGCTTCTGCACATCACAAATCTACAAAACAAAAAATACACCATCAATTTTCGTTTAAAAGACGTTGAAGCGCGGCTTGATGCGAATAAATTTCTCAGGCTTTCGCGCGGTGCGCTGGTCAATCTGGAAATGATAGCGCGAATTTCGCCGATGCCGGGCGGAACTTTTCTGGTCGCGCTCAAAAACGGACAGGAGATTGCATCGAGCCGTTTGCAGTCGCGGATTCTGCGCGAAAAATTATTAAAAATGTGATTTCCCGCAAACCGTTTGTTGTAATTTTTTAACTGCTTATTGTTTCTCTGAAGCCGTTGATTAAAAACCTGATGCAGGACATCGGCGTAACGGACATAATTAAACTTTTTACTAAAAAGTTTAATTATGTCGAAACAATTCATCTACAAACTATTTATTACGCTGTTATTTTGTTTTCCTTTTTCATTTTTCACATTCGCGCAAGCCCCGGGCAACGCCGGAACGGTTTCGGGAACCGTTAGCGACCCGAATAATGCGGTGGTTTCGGGTGCAAATGTAATTATCAAAAACGCCGTTACCGGATTTCAGCGCACGGCGACGACTAATAACGAAGGCGTGTATATTTTCAGCAACGTGCCGCCGAATAATTATCAAATTACCGTTTCCGCAAGCGGCTTTCAGGACGCGGCACAAAATATCGTCGTGCGAAATTCCGTGCCGATACAAGTTCCGATTTCACTGGTAATCGGCGGCGCGAATGCCAGCGTAACGGTTAACGCCGATGCGGTTATTGTAGAAAATATCCCGACGACGCACACGGATGTTGACCAAACGCAGTTGCAACGCCTGCCGCTGACTTCGCCCGGCAACGGTTTAAGCGAAGCCATAACCTTGACTTCGCCCGGTGTCGTCGCCGATTCCAACGGATTTTTTCATCCTCTCGGCGACCACGCGCAGACGCAGTATTCGATTGACAATCAGCCGATTACCGACCAGCAAAGCAAAGCGTTTTCAACGCAATTGCCCGTCAACGCGATTCAATCTTTGGAAGTTATCACGGGCGCAACGCCCGCCGAATATGGTGATAAAAGCAGTTTGGTGATCAACGCCATCACTCGTTCGGGTTTGAATACGCCGAAACCTTTCGGCAGTTTTACTTCGACTTTCGGGCGTTTCAAAAGTTTTCAACAAGAAGGAACTTTCGGTTTCGGCAATTCAAAAATCGGCAACTTTACGGCGTTTAATTTCGAGCGTTCCAACAGATTTTTAGATTCGCCGGAGTTTGAATCACTCCATAACAACGGAAATTCGGTCAGCGTCTTTAACCGTTTGGATTACAGCCCGAACAGCAAGGATTCGTTTCATTTGAATTTGTTTTTGGCGCATAATAAATTTGATATTGCAAACACTTACGAGCAGAATGCGCTCGGGCAAGACCAACGCCAGCGCGTCAAATCAATCAACATCGCGCCCGGTTACGTGCGTATTTTTAACGCTTCGACCTTGTTGACCGTCAATCCGTATTACCGGCTCGACCAGGTGAATTATTATCCGAGCGCGAATCCGTTCGCCGACCAAACGCAAACCATCAGCCAACAGCGGCGGCTTGCCAACGCCGGAATCAAAGCCGATGTTGCGTATGTCAAAGGCATTCACAACATCAAAATCGGCGGACAGTTTCAGCACACTTTCCTAAACGAAGGTTTTCAGTTTGGTATTACCGATGCAGATTTTAATAATCCGGCAAGCTCCGATTTTCTGCCCGGACTTTTGCAATTTGATTTAACGCGCGGCGGCAGGCTTTTCACGTTTAACGGGCGCACCGACATCAAACAGGAAGCCGTTTTCGCGCAGGATTCGATGAATTTCAAAAACGGTTTGACACTTAGTTTAGGCTTGCGTTTCGACAATTACAATGGTTTGAGCAGAGGCAAATCTCTCCAGCCGCGCATCGGCGTTTCGTATCTTTTCAAACCGACGAACACGGTCGTTCGCGCATCTTACACGCGCAATTTTGAAACGCCGTATAACGAAAACCTGATTTTTTCAAACGCGACAGGCGCAAACGGTTTTGCCGACGGTTCATTCGGCGACGTCAACACCGCGCCGCTTAAACCCGGCAGACGCAATCAATTCAACGTCGGAATTCAGCAAGGTTTTGGCAAATATATCGTCGCCGACATTGATTATTTCAACAAATATACGCGCAACGCTTACGATTTCAACGTGCTTTTGAATACGCCGATTACGTTTCCGATTTCGTGGGACAAATCAAAAATTGACGGCGTTTCGTTTCGTTTAAATCTGACGAATTACAAAGGCTTAAGCGCGTTTTTCAACGCCGGACACACGCGGGCGAGATTTTTCCCGCCGGAAACGGGCGGTTTATTCTTTAATTCGGATTTGCCCGAAGGCGTTTTCCGCATTGACCACGACCAGGCATTTCAGCAAACAACGCAATTGCAATACTCGTTTGACCAATTCAAAAAGTTTCATAAGTTTGAGCCTTTTGTTAATTTCACCTGGCGGTATGACAGCGGCGTTGTTTCCGGCGCAGTTACCGATTACGCAACGGCTTTAGGTTTCAGCGCGGACGAGCAGCAGCAAATTGGTTTGTTTTGCGGCAATCAATTTGCGACTTTGAATAATCCGATTAGAAGTTGTTCATCATTGAATCGCGGCGCGGCGCGAATTCGCATTCCGGCTGACGGAATATACAACGCCGACACGAATCCGCCGCGCATCGCTCCGCGCAACTTGTTTGATTTGAGTTTCGGCGCGGACAATCTGCTGCGAACGGAAAAAGTGAAAATGTCTGCGCGACTGACGTTTGTTAATTTGACCAATAAAGTCGCGCTCTACAATTTCAATTCGACTTTTAGCGGAACGCATTTTGTTACGCCGCGTGTCATTCAAGGTCAAATCGGAATTACTTTTTAGAGATAGAAATATATTCGCAAAAGAAAAAGGCAACTGTCGGAGTTGTCCTTTTTTTATTACATTTTAAGTTATTTTGTCTAAGCTCGACTTTATCCATTTTGAAAAACAGAAACATCAACATAAAGACTTAGCGTTATGTTTTTGTCTTTTAGAGCGGTTACGGATTGAGTGTCAGGTATGAAAGGCAGAAGCCCGACTGTCAAGGAGGGCTAAATTCAAAGACAGCCCTTGCTGACGCGCGGGCTTCCGCCTCTGAGATATAAACCATACATTCACCTCGAATCTGCTCCAGGTGCTTATCTTCCTGCACTATCGTTTTTAGAAGTCGGCGATAAAATTAACATCACTATTATCTTCATTGATATTCAACACCTGCGACGGTTGACCGAACAGATAGCGTTTTGCCGACGCGCTGATGATATAAGTTTCACCCGCCGCGACATCTTCGAAGCGGTAATAACCGAAAGCCGTGCTGACCGCCAATCTTGAATTACCGTTTAAGTCAGTCATCGTGATATACACATTGCGGATGCCGCGTCCCGAAGCCGTCAAGACGCGCCCGCCGACGGTTACCGAAGCCGCCGTCGGTGCTAATGCTCCAAACTCGTATGAGCCGATGTCAACAATTACCGATGGATCTCTATCGCCGTTAACGATGCGGGCGAAGCCGCGCTGGTCGGTCGTCAAACCCGCCATGTTTGCCAGCGTATTCGAGCCTGCGTCGATCGCCGGACTTCCCGAAAGAAGCGCGTGAGTCGGAGTCGTGCCGCCGTTGGCAAGCGTTAACGGACCGAGCATTGGCAGCGTGTCGAGAATGTCCGAGAATTGATATGTTATCGGATTAATTGTGTTAGCCGAATCGCCCGTCGAATCGCCAACCAGATTATTGCCTTCTGATGTAATTGTGCCGCCACTGTTGTAAATCTCAGGTTGAGCAGATGCCGTGTTGCCTGCAATGATGGTATTGCCGATGCTTAGAACTTCATTATTGAAAACTCCGCCGCCTGCGCCGTTTGTGGCTGAATTATTGGTGATGGTCGAATTGCGGATGTTCATCGTGCCGGAATTGCACAAACCGCCGAATCCTAAATCAATCTCGGTTGCGAAGTTGCCGGAAACGGTCGAGTTCAACATATTCAAGTTGCCGACTCTGAAGAAAAAGCCGCCGCATTGCAGGGCAGTATTGCCGGAAAAGGTCGAATTGATAATTCGATGGCTTGTGCCGCCGTTATAATAAATACCGCCGCCGAAAAAAATGTCGGAAGCACCGTTGTTTCTTACTACGGTCGAATTAAGCGTGAGCGAGCCTCCGACGACATATATTGCTCCTCCAAAGCGGTTAAATGTGCCGACACCGTTGCCGCCGGTTAAGGCTACGTCTGTGATTGTGACAAGGGCGTTATTCATAAAGAAAATGCGGTTTAATCCCGCGCCGCCGTCAATCGTAAAAATGTTTGCGCCCCTGCCGTTAATCGTTAATGCTCCCTGCGGACTGTCCATTTGAATTTCAACGCCCGATGTCAGCGTGACGGTCGTGATGCCCGCGGCAAAGGTAATCGTGTCGTCACTGGCAAGCGCGTTGGTTTCTCCAATCGCCGCCCGCAAAGTGCAGACGCCGTTGCCCGTCGCGGTTTCGCATACGCCGTTGCCCGCTGTAACGTCTACGGCATCGCCGTTGTTGTTGACTGTGAACGTCGCCGCCTGGACTCGCGGCAAACCGCCGCACAAAAATATGATTGCCAGTAACGGCAAGAGAAATAAAGTCTTTTTCATTTTGATAATCTCCTTTGGAAGAGTTTTGAAGGGCGCGAATGTCGTCTTTGGCAAGCGAATCGCGGAAACAATTAATGCACCGCAATTTTTCCGAAGTTTTATGCCGTTCTTATTGAAACTCTAATTTTTTTCGGCATCGTTTCTATCAATACTTCATCCCAACAGATTCTAAACTAAAGCCTGACTAAGATAGCATACACATAAAATCATTTCCTTTCAAGAGGATGTTTGGTTGAGCGATTTGCTGTTTTACAAAAAAAGTAAGCGATATGTCGTAGGTCTACTGTCCGGTTTGATTTTCCGTCGGCTTTTTGGTTTGTAGTTTTTGCAACAAAATTCTACCCTTGCGCGTGTTTTCGGTGTATCCTTTCCAAAAGCACGGAGAAATTCAAAATGAAAATTCGCACAAATTTTTGCATTCTTTTTACTCTTCTTTTGTGGTTGGCTTTTAATGCAAATTCGCAGTCCGCCGATAAATCGCTGCCGCCGAATAAAATTACGGACGCACAAACCGCCGTCGCCAAACTGCGCGAACTTTATCAAAACCGCGATTATGAAAGCGGCTATCAACTCGGACAAAAATTAACCGGACAATTTCCCGACAATCCCGAACTGCAAGCGTGGTTTGTCGTCAATATGGCGCGAAACGATATGAGCAAAGAAGCTGTCGAAGCCGCCGAAAAACTGGTCGAAAATAATAAGGAAAATGCCTGGGCGTGGTTTGCTGCGGCAAACGCCTATATTCGTAATTTGCAGAAAGATGAAGCAGTTTCCGCCGGCGAAAAAGCATTAAAACTAAATCCCGATGATGAAGATTTTATACTTCTTTTCGGTTCGTCTTTGCTGATGCAGAGGAAATACGATGAAATTTACGCTCTGCTCAATAGAAACTCGTCGAAAATAAAAGACAAATCGCGCCTTCTGGTGATGAAAGCAGAAGCTCAATATCGTCAGTCGGTTGACGAAAAAAATGATGAAGGAAGGAAAAAACTCAGTTTCAAAAACTTTGCCAAAGCGCGGGAAATAAGTCCGAATTCGGTAAACGCAAATTACGTCTACGGCGTTTATTTGAACTTTGATAAACGCTTTGCCGAAGCGTATCCGTTTTTGAAAAACGCCGTTGCGCTGTCGCCGAATGTTTTGCATATCAGACAAGACTTTTGGAAGACAATTTTGCAGGGTCAGCCGACTAAAACCGAAAAACAAAAACAAAATGAAGTTATCGCGGACATAAATACTTTAATGCGTTTGCGTCCAGATTCGGTAAAGGTTTTGGAAACCGTTTCCACCTTTTACAAAGGTTTTGAAATGCCGGACAAAAGCAGCGAAGTTGACGCAGTAATTCTCAAAAAATTTCCGCAATCGGCGCAGGCGGAACGAGTTTTGATATGGCAAATCAGAAGATTTGATTATTTCGGAGAAAACCGAAAAGCTGACGAGCAAAAAAGACTCCGACTCGTTCAAATGATTAGAGATTTTATAAATCGTCCAAACCATTTTAATGAAGGTTATCTTGGTGAAGCATATTCAAATCTTTTTTTTCAAATCAAAGACAACAAAAACATTTCAGACGCGGAACTTTTGCAGATTGCCGAAGAAGCGAGCAAATCGCCGCAAATCGTGCCGGACAAAATATATTCGATGATTGTTGCGGCTTTGATTGACCGAAAGATGTTCCGGGAAGGCGAAAAGTTTGTCAACATCGGTTTTGAAAAAGTGAAAAAGGAAAGCGCGGCGCAACGCAATTTTATAAAAAATGAAGAAGAAATCAAGCGCAATTTGAATGAAATGAATTCAACTCTGCACGGCATTAACGGTTGGCTTTTTTTCAAAGAAGCGCGTTTTGACGAAGCCGAAAAAGAACTTGAAACAGCCGTCGAACTTAATAACCACGATTTGATTACTTTCGATCGTTTGGGGCAAATTTACGAAGCAAAAAATAAATTTGATAAAGCCGAAGATGCGTATATCAAAGGTTATTCTTCGTTTCCGTCGTCAAATGAGTTGAACTTAAAATCGCTCAAATCTCTTTACGAAAAACGCGGCGGTAATCCGGCAAATTTTGAATCGTATTTTGAAAAAGTCAAAGTTATCGAGCGTGAAACACGAAAAGAGCGAATACTTTCCGCAAAAAATAAAGCCGCAAAAAATGCTTTGCCTTTTACTTTGAAAAGTTTGGACGCAAAACTGATTTCACTGGCAGATTTAAAGGGTAAAATCGTTGTCGTCAACATTTGGGGAACCTGGTGCGCTCCGTGCGTTAAGGAAATGCCTGAAATGCAGGAACTTCATAAAAAATATCTGAATGACAAAGACGTGGTGATTCTGACAATTAACAATGATGAAGATTTAGCAAAAGTGAAAAAATTTATGAACGAAAGAAAATTTAATTTCACTGTTTTGCGCGATGAAAATTATCTTGACAATGTCGAATTTCCCAGTTTTCCCAGAACCTGGTTTGTTGACCGTGAAGGGAAAATCGCTTTTGATGTCGGGTTTAGTGATAAGTTGGTCGAAGAATTCGGTTGGCGGATTGAGGAACTGAAAAGATAACTTAAGAAGTTGTGTTCAATTTAATTATGGGTAGTGAACTAAAAGCAATGTTTTTACCGCCGAGGCGAGAGAAAGAGAAGAGAGTTGGCGCAGAGAAACGCTCTCGAAATCTCTGCGCTTGTTCGGCGAAACTCTGCTTCGGCGGCGGTAAGATTTTTTGTTCAGCATTGTTTTTAGTTCACTACCAAATTTTGATTAAACTTATCTTCTTGGCGGTTGACATTTACTTTTCGATTGTGTTATTTGTTCAAATAGTCAAGCTCTCGAAAACTTTTCAATCATTTTGAGAGCCGGTTTGAAGTTAATAACCGGTTGCGGAATTTATCTCAAAGTTTGAATTTTCTTCCACAAAGATCAAAAGAAGATTCTCTCACGAGACGCGCATACCGAAAAATTGTCAAAACGACAATCATAAAATTAAAACATCGACCAAATCCGATAATTTAGGAGTTTTTAAACCTAAAACCTGATTGCCGTTTGGCGTGTCGGACTCCAAAAGTCCTGAAAGAACTATCAAGCAAAAGTCTTTTGAGAAAAGATATTTGATTTTACTGAGGTTGAACTCAAAAAATAAAAGCCCGACTGGTGATTGTCTTCATCAGTCGGGCAGGTAAAGTTCATCTCAAGAGCGGATTGTCTTAAAGATGCACCCTTTAGCTTCGTGCATCATAATCCATTCCGCGTTTAATTTCAAATCCGACAATCTAAGGAATTACTACCGAATATCAGGCGCGTTTATTTTGTGCCGACCGTCGCCGGATAAACAAGTGATATGTCGTGGCAGTTTCCTGAAACAAAGCTACTTACAAGAAATTGGAGAAAAAGAAAACGAGGAGAAGAAAACTGCTGTCCGCAGTTACATCAATTATGAAAAACACGCGCCGCTTGACAGTTGAAAATTCATACGGAATAGAAATCCACACAGACAAAAGAAGACCGGTTAAGCCGGAAAAAAACATTCGTAAAACCGGCTTTCGATACCGATTTGCTCAAATTTTATGCGCTGTTCTGATGACGAGTATATTAGCCAACTCGACACCGGCAGCTCCGCAAACAATTGCCGTTTCCTTAGGTGAAATTAACCAAGATATTCGCTTTAGTTTGCTGTCAAACGATTTCGGAGCTATTTTAGGCAATTGGGCAAGCAGCTTTCTCCTGTTTTTCTCTTCAAAGAAATTACAAAGTTCACAAATCAGCCGAATCGAGATACGTCCGGGCAGAAACCTTACCATCCGGCAAGGCGAGCCGGTCAATTTCACCGCCACGGCTTATACGGCGCAGGGAATTGTAATCGGCGGATTGAAGTTTGACTGGACGGCGCGGGATGTCGGCAGAAATCGTAATGAGCGTAATTTAGCGAACGGAATCTTTTCGGCACACGCTCCCGGTAATTTTGTCGTTACGGCAAAAACCGGAGGCTATCAAGCACAAGTTAATATAACGGTCGAAGAAAACAAGGCTTTGAATATCCTGAAGAAAATCAAAGACGATGAAGCCAACGGTATTAATCTCGATAAAATCAAAAAACTCAAAGACAAAAAAATCTACAAAACCAAAACCATCTCTTCCAAAGAAGACTATAAAGATGAAAATAAAGAAGAGAAATCCGTAGAAGAATATTATCAATCGGATACTACACCGGAAGAAAAAGTCAAAGGACCGAACGCCGGAAGTTTGGATGCAGAGTATAAAAGCTCAAGCAAAACTTCCCTTCCCTCAACAATGATGCGTCCGATAGATGAGGACGGTTGGAATAACGATAACTGGTGGATGGCGGATGATCCGGGTAACGGCATCGGTAATCCTCCGGGAACGTCGCCCGACGCCGGAGCCGGTAACGGCAACTTTCAATTTTCCGCTCCGGTTATCGCGTTGCCCGGCAGAGGCATTGATCTTAATCTTTCCCTAAATTACAATTCGCGCGTGTGGAGTAAATCCGGTAGTCAGATGATTTTCGATTCCGAAAGAGGATTTCCCGCGCCGGGCTGGTCATTAGGATTCGGCAAGATAATGTTTATGGGAACGAGCGGCGGCTGTATGATGATTGACGCCGACGGAACAAATCACGGATATACCGGAACTCTTTCCAATTACAGTTACGGCAATTACAGTTCGACCAGTTTCAACGGGCATACGACCGACGGAACTTTTATTGATTACAGCTGCTATGTTTCGACTTATAACGGCGTAACCTCGATGTCCGCTTCAGCCTCGCTGCCGAACGGCATACAAATTCAATATTATGTAAATTCCGTGAATGGCAAGCAGGCGTTTCCGACGCAAGTTACGGACGCACAAGGCAATTACATTACTGTTTATTACCGGAATAATCGCGGAGCGGAAATCCAAACCGTTACCGACACGCTTGGCAGAGTCATTACCTTCAATTACGATTCATCAAACCGCCTAATTTCCGTAACCGCGCCGAAAATGGACAACGCCGGAACGAGAACCGTCGTTCGCCTGCACTACAAACAGATAGCTTTAAGTCCGGGATTTGCTTACGGAATCACGACGGATACGAATAACAGTTATCCGTATGTCGTTGACGCTATTTATTATCCCGGAACAAATACCGGCTACTGGTTTAACGACAATGACTCATATTCATCGTATGGGATGATTGCCAAAGTCATAGAACAGCGCGGAATGAGTTGGTCGGGCGCGGAAGGCGATCAGGGAACTGTTACTGCCGGAACGATGAGTAAGCAAGCGGTTTATAATTACCCGCTTTCGCCGGATTACACATTAACCGACGCTCCGACCTATTCGACTTTAACGGAGAGTTGGGCGGGAATGGATACCGCCCCGGCAGTAACGAGTTACGACATTCATACCAATTCGACGCCGCGAACGATTACCGTCACGCAGCCAAACGGAGTAAAGAGCAAGCAATATTCATACAACTATAGTTCCCTTCCCGACAACGACCCGGATAAGTTCAAAGACGGATTAGTTTATCAGGATGAAACGCTTGATGCCGCCAACAATCAATTGAGCAAATCGGTCGTTACCTGGGAACAAGGCGCGTATGATTCGCCGCGCCCGGCGCAAACGGAAATTACCGATGAAAAATTGCAGGTGCTGAAGACGACTTATACTTACGGAGCAAATTACAACCAGTTGACCTCCCAAAAGCAATATGATTACGACGGCGTTACCTTGTTAAAAGAAGCCCGCAATTCATATGAAAACAGTTCGTCATATACCGGCAGACACATCTTTAATCTGGTAAAAACCGCCGAAATCTTTGACGGCACGGGAAACAGAGCCGCCAGAACCGATTATGAATATGACAACAATGCCGTTGTCAATGGAACGCAGAATCCTAATCTGAAAGAAACTTCCGGCGTAACGATGCACTTAAGCAGTTATGACCCTTACACAACCGATACGCAGAACGGGAATTGTATCCAGTGGGCGTATGGCGATCCGTACGATCCATACGGGTCGCAGTATTGTGTTGAGTATGAACAGGTCAGCGTTTATGATTCAAACACCGTATTCAGAGGTAATCTAACAAAAACGACGGGTTATGCCGACGCTGCAAATCTGACAAATACAATCGCGCAAACAAAACAATATGACGTAACGGGCAATCTGACGGCGGAATCGGCTTCGTGCTGTGAGTTGAAAACTTACGATTACAATATCAATACGCAATTTGCTTATCCGACGACGCAGACGCGCGGCTCGTCAGACCCGAATTCACCGATTAGAAACACCGGCAGCGCGGTTTATGATTTTTATACGGGATTAGTAAAACAAGCGACGGATGCAAACGGGCGAACGAGTTCGACGACTTATAATTCGGACACCTTGCGACCAATAACTTCCACTTCTTCGACAGGAGCATATTCGCAGACGACATACGACGAGGCGGCGATGAAGATTACCGATGAAGTTCACGAGGCAAACGGCAATTTAGCAGGAAAAAGCATCAAATATTTGAATGGTATCGGTCAAGTTAAAAAGGAAGAAGCACTCGGAGTAAATAATGTCTGGGATACGGTTGAAACCAAATACAACAATCTCGGTCAGCTTTGGAAGCAATCGCGCCCGTATCGCGCCGGTGAAACGGTGCAGTGGAGCGAAACCATTTATGACATACAAGGCAGAACCAGGCAGGCGATTGAACCGGACGGCAGTTATTCGCAGGCTTTTTATAACGAAGCGGCGCGTCCCGATGCGGTTTCCAATTCACCCGGAAATAGCGTCAGAGTAGTTGACGCCTGGGGACGCGAACGCTGGGGACGTTACGACGCGCAAGGCAGACTTGCGGAAGTCGTCGAGCCGAACCCGAACGGCAACGGCTCTGTTTTGGCGACCGGCAGTCTTGTTACCAAATACACTTACAACACACTTGGCAATCTAACCGAAACGGAGCAGGGCGTTCAGCTTCGTAAATTCAAATACGACAGTTTGGGCAGATTGACGCGGCAGAAACTTGCCGAGCAAACCGCTACTTTAAACGATGCCGGAAACTATATCGGCGCGAATCAGCCGGGCGCAAACTGGAGCGATGCCTTTATTTACGACGAACGCTCGAATGTAACGCAGAAAACGGATGCCCGCGGAGTAAAAACGAATTACGTCTACGGTGATCCGAACACGGGCGCGTCAGACCCGTTGAATCGGCTGCGACTGTTGTATTATGATTTGTCGGGAGCGCACGACACGAGCAATCCCATTTATGCGGGTTTCAATGTTACCTACGACTATGAAACGGGCGGCGACCAGGACCGTATCCGAAAGATAGAAGCGGCGGGTTTGGAAAAAGAAGAATACACCTATTACCCGGATGGGAAAGTTCAGGATTACACGCAGACGGTCGCGTATCGAGAAAGCTATCTGATGACAACGAGCTATATTTACGATACTCTCAATAGAGTAACGGACATTCGTTATCCGGCGCAATACGGTTTGGCGGGCAGTCCGCGCAAACTCGTGCAGCAAACTTACGATGGTGCCAGCCGTCTGTCAACTTTGAAATATAACGGCAGTCAGCAAGCCGGCGATATAATTTACAATGCCGCCGATCAGACGACTTCGATCAATATCGGCACGGCAGGCGCGAATCAAGTTAATGAAAACTACACTTTCGATCCGCAGACCGGACTGTTGACCAATCAGAAAGTGCAGCGCGGTTCTCAAACGCTGCTCGATTTAAGCTACGATTATAATCGCAACAACAGCGTCGGCAACTTGAACGGCAAGACCGGACATTTGACGAAGATTCTCAATAATCTCGACCACACTAAAGATCGCAGTTACGAATATGACGCGCTCGGCAGATTGACAAAGGCGAAAGGCGGCGCAACGAATATCTGGCAGCAGAGTTACAGCTATGACCGCTACGGCAATCGGACAAGCGTTGCGGCGACAGGCGTGGCGGCAGATAACTCCGCTATTCCGAGCGACGGGATTGCCAATCTCGCTTACGATGCCAACACCAACCGCATCACCACGAGCAATCAAAGCGGGCAATACGAATATGACGCGGCGGGCAATCAAATTCGCGCACAAGCGGCGGACGGGACGTGGCTCAAGTTCGAGTATGACACGGCAAATCAAGTGCGCGTGATCAAACGCGACGACGGAACGGCAGTGCAGGGCTTTCTTTACGGAGCGACGGGTTCTCGGTTGATGAACCACGATCAAATCACGGGCGAGTTTATTATCTACGCCAACTTGGGCGGGACGACTTTAGCGGAATACGTCGAATACACCTCAGCCGTGCCGACGTGGACGAAAAGCTATACATATTTGGGCGACTCGCAACTTGCGACAATCACGCCAAATGGACAAGGTGGAGAAACAATTAACTTTAATCACCCGGACAGGCTTGGCACGAGAACAATCACGAATCAGCAACTAGGAACAAATTACGAGCAAGCGCATCTGCCGTTCGGGACAGCCTTAAATGCCGAAACTTCAATGCCGCTGACGACCAATAAGAAGCGATTCACCTCTTACGACAGAAGTGCGGTAACGGGCTTGGATTATGCCGTCAATCGAACATACGACTCGAAACAAGGCAGATTCACTCAAGTTGACCCAATTGGAATGGCGGCATCAAGTTTGGCTTCTCCACAAACATTGAATCTTTACGCTTATTGCGGCAACGACCCGATAAATCACACCGACCCAAGCGGACTGTTTTGGGGATTTTTCAAAAAACTGTTCAAATGGGTATTGGTGGCGGTAGCCGTCATAGTGGCAGTTGTGACAATTGTGGGGGTTTTGGCGGCTCCGGCAACAATCGCCGGAATTCTCGGGGCAATTAGCGCGGGGGCAAATGCGGCATCTCAGGTTTTGAATGCCGCCGGATTTAAGAAAATTGGAAGAATATTTGGAATAATCGCGGCGGCGACCGGCTTTGGAAGCATAATAGCCGGTAAAATAGGAGCGCAACATCTTCTTGCCGGCGAAGGAAAAGATAAGACATTTGGATCTGGTGTCTGGTTTGCAGCTTTAGGTTGGGTTGGAGCGATTGCTAATAGTTTTGCACATAATGACAGAAAAAAACAGAATGACGAACAAAATCTTGCAATTATTAGACAAACAATTGCAGACACCATAAAACGGTTAAAAAATAACTCGAAATGCTTGAAAACAATTCAGGATATGAGTTCAGAAAATCCAATAGATGTCTTGCAGAAAGTTCCTAAAGTTCATCTTCCAAATCAGACGGCAGTTGCCGTTGCGCCAGTTGGGGCGAGAAGCAAAGGATTTATAACTTTGGGCGACAAATTCTTCACACAATCAGTTGGAGGTTGGACTAGAGAAACCGGAATGAACTCTCAGCGGACGCGACAATTTACGATACTTCATGAGCTATTGCATCTAAGCGGTTCTGATCATACAAACATTGAAGAACTCGATAAGCACACCGATAAAATTCTTAAAGATTGTTTTGGAGTTACCGCACAAAGATAAGAGGTTAAAAAATATTTATGAAAAAGAAATTTGTTTTAATTTTACTTATGTGTTTTTCAGTATATAGCTGCAAAAATGCGTTGGTAGTGGCAGATAAACCTCAAGAAGCAGAAAAAAAAGACCCGACTCCTATTTTTGAGATTTGGAAGGAAGTTGAAGGATCAGTCCGTGTAGAGGGCAGCACTCTGCTTTTTAGGCTGAATGATACAGGGACGGTGGAGTTTGACCGGGAAATAAGCAGACCCCGAAAAGCAATGTCATCATATGTAGATTTCTTTATTCAAAGAAGATGTCCTACTCCTCTTTCAGAAGAGGCTTTTTATGAGCTTAAATTAATACTGGAAGATTTAGCCAACAGTAGTGTTAAACAAGAATATAAACCGACAAGAATTCTATTGGACATAACTGCCAAATTTACGCTTCTTTATAAGAAGGATGGTATTACTAAGGAAATAGTCATCAATGAAAATGATATTACCGTCATCAATACTTCAAACCAAGCCAGATTTCCAACTTCGTTAGCTAAGTTGATACGTAAAGTTTATTCGATAAGAGAGAACTTGAGTGAGCATCAAGACAAAGAAAAAAAGATGATTTATTAAACAATACGGGCTTTCCGGCAGAATCAGAAAGTGCAGCGCGGGCAGCAAACTCTGCTCGATTTGAGTTATGATTACAATCGAAACAATAGCGTCGGGACATTGAATGGCAAAACCGGACATCTTTCTAAAATCATCAATAATCTCAATGCAAATAAAAATCGTGAATATGGATACGACGCACTTGGCAGATTGACGACAGCCAAAGGCGGAACTAATAATCTGTGGACACAGAATTATTCTTATGACCGTTACGGCAATCGCACATCGGTAACGGCTTCGGGCGTAGCGGCGGATAACACGACAATTCCGAGAGACGGCATCGCCAATCTCGCTTACGATACAACCGGCAATCGAATTACGACGGCAGGTTTCGAGTATGACGTGGCGGGCAATCAAACCCGTGCATTGGCAGAAGACGGAGTAAGTTGGCTCAAGTTTGAATATGATTCGGCGAATCGTCTTGTAGTGGTCAGACGAGATGACGGAACAGCAATTCAATCATTTCAATATGGAGCGACGAATGCCCGGCTGATAGCGTATAATTTGATTACCTATCTGGCGACGATTTACGTTTCAAACGGCGGGACGACACTGGCGGAATACACGGAGTTTGGAGCTAATGTGCCGACGTGGACAAAAAGCTATGTTTATCTAGGCGACAGTATGCTCTCGACAGTAACGCCGAATGGACAAGGCGGCGAATTCACTGAATTCAATCATCCCGATAGACTTGGAACAAGAACTATCACGAATCAGCAGGCGGGAACAAGTTCCGAGCAGACGACACTACCGTTCGGAACTGCTTTGGATGCCGAATCAACGAGAACCAACAATCCGAAACGATTCACGTCTTATGACCGAAGCGCACGAACAGGACTGGATTATGCCGTAAATCGAACATACGATTCCAAGCAAGGTAGATTCACCTCTGTTGACCCGATTGGAATGGGTGCGTCAAGTTTAGCTTCTCCGCAAACTTTGAATCTTTACAGTTATTGCGGCAACGACCCGATAAATCACACCGACCCAAGCGGACTATTCTGGGGAAGTTTATTCCGCACTATCGGTAAGATATTCAACTTTGTCAATAAGGTTTTGAAATGGGTGGCGATAGCTGTTGCCGTAATATTGATAGTAGCGGTAATAGTCTACACGGCGGGAGGTGCAATGCCGGCATTTCTCGGCAACTTTATGGGCAGTTTATTGGGAGTGCTGGGCAAAATCGGAGCAGGATTTTCATCATTTATGGCAGGCGCAATCACCGCATCAGGGAAAAGTGGGCTTTCATAAAAATTTCCGATGGAAAATTGAGGTGTCAAAACTGAAAAACCAACACCGCTTTTGCGATATTTAATAACGGCTTTGATCGCCGAACCTGTGTGTTCATCAACTACACCCGTTTCCTGAAGCGTATAAACGGCATCAAACAGATTTAATGTATAAAATTTTTGCGCCCGGATGAGCATCCATTGAATAACGCTGACATCCGGCGGAGAATTTTTGCCGCCGAGACCGACACTGTTCTTAATAAAAGCCATAAATTTTTCCTCCCCGTTAAATTTGCTGCCAGCCAAATTAAAGTTATCGTATTCCTGTTTTCAGAGAGTGTCAATCAAAATTTCAGGCGGGATAAATCTTCTTCGTTCAATTATTTAATTAGTATATCCAGGCAGGATACGTCTTCCGAATGATTCGCTATTTTTTTGCACGTCTTTCATCTTGCATCTACATAATTGATTCTGAAACTTGAAATGTGAATCAAATCCGGCGAACATTTATGACAATTTACTCTAATTTTTTGTTCATGTTTCACATATTTGAAATCTGCTTTAGAATTAAATTGAAGTGAGAGCAATGATGACGAAAAAAAATCAACCGCCGACGGTCAAAGCCGGAATTTTCGGCGGACATTTTCTAAAATTTCGGCGCGACCCGACCGGCTTTCTCGCCAACCTTGCCAAACTCGGCGATGTTACGTTTCTAAAAATGGGCGGCAAACCGGTTTATTTTCTTAATCATCCCGATTTAATCCGTGATTTGTTGGTAACGAGTAATGCTAAGTTTATCAAAGGTCGCGCCTTGCAGCGGTCAAAAAAATTGCTTGGCGAAGGTTTGCTGACCAGTGAGGGCGAAGCGCATCTGCGCCAGCGTCGAATGATTCAGCCCGCGTTTCATCGTGAAAAAATAAAGTCTTATGCCGAAGCGATGACCGATTACGCGGCGAAAATGGCGGACGAATGGCAAAACGGCGATGTGCGCGATATTGATAGGGAAATGATGCATCTGACTTTGCAAATCGTCGGCAAAACTCTGTTTAGCGCAAATGTCGAGGACGAAGCCAACGAGGTCGGCGCGGCATTGACAGCGATAATTGAACTGTTTAATTATCTGCTTTTGCCGTTTTCGGAACTGCTTGAAAAGTTGCCGATTCCGCACGCCCGACGCTTTAATCGAGCTAAAGAAACGCTGGATAAAGTGATTTACGGCATCATCAATGAACGCCGGAAATCGGGCGAAGACAAAGGCGATTTGCTTTCAATGCTGCTTTTCGCGCAGGACGAAGAAGGTAGCGGCGAAGGAATGAGCAACGAACAAGTGCGCGACGAATGTTTGACGCTTTTTCTTGCCGGACACGAAACAACCGCCAATGCTTTGACGTGGACTTTTTATTTGCTTTCGCAAAACTCCGAAAAGTTAGCGAAATTACACGAAGAACTCAATCGTGTTTTACCGGACAAGAAAATTCCAAGCATCGAAGATTTGCCGAATCTGAAATATACGGAAAGCATTTTAGCCGAATCACTGCGACTTTTTCCGCCCGCGTGGGCAATCGGACGACTGGCAATCGAAGAACACGAATTCGGCGGTTACGAAGTTCCGAAAGGCGCGTTGGTTCTTCTGAGTCCATATATTACGCACCGCGATTCGCGTTTTTGGGAGAATGCAGACAAATTTATGCCGGAACGATGGGAGAAACTTTCCATCAAAGAAGCGGGAAATAAGTTTATCTATTTTCCGTTCAGCAAAGGCGTTAGAAGCTGTATCGGCGAAGGTTTCGCGTGGGCGGAAGGCGTTTTGCTCATCGCCACTCTCCTGCAAAAATGGAATTTGCATTTGATGCCCGAACAAAAAATCGGTCTGAATCCGTTAATGACGCTGCGCCCGAAATTCGGAATGAAGATGAAGATTGAGAAAAGATAATTGCAATAAAAATTAAATACCTTTCATTCCAGGTTCTGTTGACATTTCCTTAAAGTCTGCGAAGCGGACACATTTAATAGCGGCGGGTAAATGTTCTTTGAAAATTAAATCCGACAAAAAAAGATTTGGCTAAAGCATTATGGATTTTTATTTTTTTACGGTTCGGCTAAAGCCTGTTTTCTTGATTACAAATTAACCTCCAACTTCAGTTGGAGGCAATTTATAAAATCAAAAATAAATTGCCACTAGCTTATGTTCTTTGATTATTTAATCCGACAATAAAAAGAGAAGCGTTTTCGCCGGGAGCGCACGCATCCTTGCGTGCTGCGTCGCTCAAAGCGGCGTAAAAGTATTACTCAATCAGGGCTTCGATTGCCACGGTTGTTTTCGCGCTTCGCGCTCAGCACGCAGGGATGCGTGCGCTCCCAGCAAAGAGATAACTTTTTATTAGCGGAATTATTTTTCAAAATGAGTGTATGGTAAATAAGGCGGAAACCCGCGCCCGTCAGCAAGGGTGCCGTGACGTGAACTCTTTGCACCCTTGCTGACGCGCGGGTTTCCGCCTCTGAGATATAATACATTCACCTCGAATCTGCTCTGGTGCAAATTTCAATCTGATGAAATACATCACCGTCGGGCGCAGAGAATTCGCAGAGAAATGCAGAAAAAACCTCTGCGACACTCAGCAAGTTCTCTGCGCCCGGCGGTAAGAGGTGAGAAGATGATTGAATTTTGTGTTCACCTTTTTTCTCTTTAAATCATTTTATATCGCCAATTTTCAAACGTCCGGTCAAACTTGCGATAACGGTTGCCAATTCATCGGGTTCGACAGGTTTTGAAACGTGATTTTGAAAACCGCTCGAAAGCGCACGCATTCGGTCCTGGGCGCGGGTAAATGCAGTCAGGGCGATTGCCGGAATATTTCGCTGTTGTTCACCGTGCAAAGCACGAACTTTGCGAATCAGAGAATAACCGTCTTCGTTCGGCATCCCGATGTCGGAAACTAACACATCGGGATTTTTTTCTCTGATTTCGGCGAGAGCGTTTTCGGCAGAGTCCGCGCTAATGACGGTCGCGCCGTGAAAAGTCAGCGATTGCACCAGAAGTTGGCGCGTGTCTTCTTCGTCGTCAACCACCAGAATCAGCAGTCCGTCCAAACTTATTTCAGGAATGTTATTTTTAGCCGGAGATTTTCTCGTCAACTCCGCTTCGGATTCATCTTCAGTCGGCGAAATTATCAACGGAAGTCTAACGATAAATGTCGAGCCTTTGCCTTCGCCTTCGCTGTAGACGTCAACCGTTCCGCCGTGCATTTCGGTAATATGGCGAACAATCGCCAACCCAAGACCGAGACCGCCGAATTTTCTGATGCTCGAAGCGTCGGCTTGGCGAAAACGATCGAAAACGTGCGGCAGAAAATCTTCCTTGATGCCAACGCCGGTGTCTTTAACGCGCAGTTCGACAAAATTATTCGACCGTTCGATTTTCAGCGTTACTGTGCCGTCATTCGGCGTAAATTTGATGGCGTTTGACAGCAGATTCCAGATGACTTGCTGCAAGCGGTTCGGGTCGCCGGAAATGTGGCTGACATCCGCGTCTTCTTTTATTTCCAGCGTAATGCCTTTGGCTTCCGCCGCCGGACGAACTGTTTCAAGTGCCGATTCGACAATGTTAATCGGTTTGATGGTAATAACTTCAAGCCGTAATTTACCGGAAATAATCCGCGAAACATCCAGCAAATCTTCAATCAGACGATTTTGCGATTCGGCATTGCGGACAATCGTATTAATTGCCTTTTTCGATGTTTTTTCGTCTAGTTTTCCTTTTTCGAGCATTCGTCCCCAACCCAAAATCGAATTTAGCGGTGCGCGAAGTTCGTGTGAAACAGTCGCTAGAAATTCATCGCGCATTCGGTTGGCGATTTCCGCGTCTTTGCGGGCGGCTTGCTCGTTTTTCAGTAGCCTTTCGCGTTCTTGTTCGGCTTCTTTACTTTCCGTAATATCACGACAGTTCCCGATAAAGTGAACAATTTCGCCGTTTTCATTGAGCAGCGGTTGTCCGGTGCTGTGAATCCAGCGAATCGTGCCGTCGTCCGGTAAAACGCGAAATTCGGCGTTGAAATTTACGCGGTCTTCGAGTGATTTTTGAAATACTTCCTGAACCGTCGGAAAATCTTCTTCGTGAATACGGCTAAATGCTTTTTCGCCCGTGCCGTCAAACTCTTCGGCGGCAAGCCCGAACAGCGACATACTGCGTTCATCAATTTCCGCCTGATTGGTTTCCGGGTCTAACACCCAAGTTCCCAGATTTCCGGCTTCGAGCGCGATGCGGCGGCGTTGTTCGGAGTGTTCACGCTGTTTGATTTGCTCTTTTAATTCTTCGTTTTTTTGTGATAATTCGCGCGTTCTCTCTTCAACGCGCTTTTCCAAATCTTTATTTGCCTCGCGGATTTTATCTTCAGCCTGACGACGTTGTCCGACTGCGCGATAAACCGCAAAATTTGCCAATCCTAAGGATAGAATTCCGGCAACAGTGCCGAAAAACAAAAGAAATAAAGTGTTGCTGATGCTGCTGTTCAAATCGCCTGCGCGGGTTTTCAAAAGGCGTATTTCCTCGTCCTCCATTCTGCCGATGGAAAGACGAATTTCGTCCATTATTCTTTTACCAATACCACTTTCCGTTCGCCTGCTCGCCGCTTCTAATCCTTGATTCCGACGAATTTCGTTGGTGGCTTTTATAAAACTTAATTTTTCTGCTATTAGATTTTCGAGTTTTGGAATTTCCGCCAGTAGTTTCGGATTGTCCGCGCCAAGTTCGCGCAGAGCGGATAAATTTTGGTTGATTTCCTGATTAGCTTTGTTGAAAGGCTCTAAATAAGATTGATTGCCGGTAATGATAAAACCGCGCCCGCCGGTTTCGGCGTCAGTCGCTAAACTGAGTGTTTTATTCAATTGAGTAAAAACTTCCTGCGAGTGTTTTTCCCATATTAAGGCTTCGTTCAGCGACTTTGCACTTCGATACCCAAAAAAGCTGAGCGTTACGAGCAGCAGCAAGGCAAAAATAAAGGCTAATTGTATTTGTCTTTCAAGAGCCAGTTTCATAGATTTCACCGGAACTAAAATAATTGACTTGGCGACAACTGTCGAATAGTAGTATTTATTAAACAGTAAATTCGCTGTATTTAACAAGTGATGTCATTTGCAAACTTTCTTGCCGTCTTTGGTTTGACAAATATAATTTGTCGAACTCATCGCATCTGAAAACTATCTTCCGGCGAATAAAAGTATCGAGGAAAAAGAGAAAATGACATTTGAAACGAAAAAAGATGTTCTCGATTGGTATGAAAAACAACCGCGAACTTTGACAAAAGAATTTATTGATAAAATCAATTGGAAAGATGTCAAAAACTTTCCGCTCGATAAAAAGTTTGTGCCGGTTTTGCTTTATATGCGCGACGTCGAAGCCTTAACCGATATGTATTATGAAGAATTGCGCCGCACGCCGACCGGAAAAGACCCGATTATCAGTAAGTTTATGGAGCGTTGGGGTGTCGAAGAACAAACCCACGGCGAACTGCTCAACCGATTTTTGAACGAAGCCGGAATTGAAACCGACGAGAAATGGCATAAGCAAGTAAGACGTGCCGTTTCAACTTTCTATACCGTTAATAATTATCTGATAACTTCTCTGACAAATCTGGTCGGCAAAAAATTTACGGCAACGCATATGACATTCGGCGCGATTCACGAAATGTCCACGATGCAAGGTTACCGGCGTTTGACGGAGCTTGCGGAGCATCCGGTTTTGACCGAAATTTTGCGCGGTATTATCCGCGAAGAATCCGCCCACGCGCATTTTTATCGAAGCGTGGCGCGGCTTGAATTAAGTAATTCGGAATTTACACAGAAACTCGCGCGGTTTATTGTCCGAAATTTTTGGACTCCGGTGGGAAGCGGCGCAAAACCGCAAAAGGAATCAAATTATACGATTGCCACTCTTTTTGGCGGAGAAGAAGGACTCGATTGGATTGACAAAAATGTTACGCAGAGAATTCAAACACTTCCCGGTTTTGACGGCTTGACCAAAGTAAGCGATAAAATCGGTGAAATCGTTTTTGCAGAGAACTTCGACTATTTGACATAATTTGCCGATTGGATTGATTTCCGCCGATGCCGCGTTTCGTACCGAATTTAATCTCTTGAGTTGAGAAAAATTGTCGAATAACAGAAACTTTTTTAACGAGAAAGATTAATGACGATTGTCGCTCTTAACAAAGAAAACCTTATTATCGCGTGTCAGGAATTGGCAAAACGCGACAAAGATTTAGCCTTTATCTTTCAAACTTACGGAACGCCGCCGATGTGGGCGCGTGAGCAAAGTTTTTCGACGCTTATCCATATTATTCTCGAACAACAGGTTTCGCTTGCTTCAGCTTTGTCGGCATTCAATAAATTGCAGGAAAAACTCGGTGAAATCACTCCTGAAGGCGTTTTGGTTTTGACCGATGAAGAAATGAAAGCGGCGTATTTCAGTCGGCAGAAAATTTCTTACGCGAGAAATTTGGCGGAAGCGATTTTAAGCGGAAAGCTGGATTTGAAATTGCTTGAAAGTTTGCCCGATGCCGAAATAAAAGACAAGTTGAAAAAGATAAAAGGCATTGGTGATTGGACGGCGGACATTTATCTTTTGATGGCGATGCGTCGTCCCGACGTAATGCCGAAAGGCGATTTGGCTCTGCACGTCGCGTGGCAAAAACTCAAAAAGTCGGAACACCGACCAAATTCGGAAGAATTTTTGCAAATCGCGGAAAGTTGGAAACCTCTGCGCTCGGTGGCGGCGCGGCTTTTGTGGCATTTTTATTTAAGATTTAACAATGTTAGAAAAAGAACTTGAAACCGCAGTTATTTTAGCGCGAGAGGCAGGAAGAATAATTTTAGATTTTTACGCGGACGGCTTTGAAATTGAAGAAAAAATTTTCGACGATAACTTTTCCGAACCTGTAACGATTGCCGACCGAACGGCGAGCAAAATTATTTGTGAAGGTTTAACCGACGCTTTCCCGGACGACGGAATTTTGTCGGAAGAAGAGTTTGACGATAAGAAAAGATTAACGAAAAGCCGCGTTTGGATAATTGATCCGCTTGACGGCACAAAAGGTTTTATTGAAAAAAACGGCGATTTTGCCGTGCAAATCGGTTTAGCCGGACGCGGCAAGGCAATTTTGGGCGTTGTTTTTCTGCCGCTTGAAAATGTTCTGTATTTTGCGAGTCAAAACGGCGGCGCGTGGTTAGTTGAAAATGAAGAAATGCCGCAGCGTCTGCACGTTTCAGGTAAATCCGATTTTACCGAAATGCTTCTGGCTTCGAGCCGCAATCATCGCAGTCCGCGAATGAATCAGGTTGTAAAGGATTTTGGTTTGAAAAAGGAAGTTCAACGCGGCTCGGTCGGCTTGAAGGTCGGTTTGATAGCGCGGCAAATCTGCGATTTGTATATTCACCTTTCACCGCGCACGAAACATTGGGATACTTGCGCTCCCGAAATTATTTTGCGCGAAGCCGGCGGCGAAATGACCGACCTTTTCGGCGCGAAAATTATTTATAACACGCCGGATGTTCACAATCTCAATGGCGTTTTAGCAAGCAACGGTGTTTCTCATAACCCGGCGGTGGCGAACTTGAAACCTTTATTGAATGAATTCGGCAGACTTCGTGTGAAATCTATCGGGAAAATTTAATATAATAGACATTATCGGAAATAAGAAATTATCCACGAAGGAACACGAAAAACACACGAAGAGAAGACCAAATTAAGATATTTTTCAATCGTCTAAAGTTAAATTATTGAAAACCGACAATCATAGTTTTGTCTCAGAAAAAAAATCTTCGTGAAATCTTCGTGAACCTTCGTGGATAATTATACCAATTCAAGAAGCATTGTGCGTATCAATGGCGGAAGCCCAAGCGTGAGCGCGGGCTTTTCTCAATCCATGGTGGCTCTTGTAGTCCTCCTTGACAGCCTCGGCTTCCACCCCTTTTTACGCACATCTCAATTTGAATCGGTATTATTTCCGATAATCTCTAATGAATTGAGAGTAAAATTTCAAAATCATCTTTGAAAGTAATGATATTAAGCAGTCGGACCGAATAGTTTTATAAATTAGCGCGATGTCAGAACCGTCTGCGGTAGCAGATGGTTTATCCGTCGGATGTTCAACCATCCGCTACCGCAGACGGTTCTGACAAGTCGTGCATTTTTTTAGCTGATTCTATAAAATAATTCTGTCCGATTACTTAAGAAAAATTATTTTAGTATTACACCTTTAACGAGTTTGAAAAACAAACTGTCGGGCAGCAGTTTTCGTGCCGTTAAAATTCCTTTTGTATTCACACGATAGCGCATTTTTTTCGTGCCGTCGGTTACGGCTTCGTAAATCGTTTGCGCCACAACCGAACCGTCCGGCGCGTCTTCGCCTGCCTTCTGCATATTCGGCATCGCTTTGTCGAGCATATAATCATACGCCGCCAAATCTTCCTTGCGCGTTACGTCCTGCGAACGGTCATAGAAATCGGTTTTAATCGGTCCCGGTTCAATGATTTTTACGCGGATATTAAATTGTTCCAACTCGTATTGCAGAGATTCGCTAAAACCTTCGACCGCCCATTTCGTTGCGTGATAAAGGCTGTAAAAAGGAAACGTGATGCGCCCGCCAACCGATGCGACGTTAACAATAATTCCCTTTTTCCGCTCGCGGAAATAAGGTAGTATTTCCCTGCAAACATTCATCAAGCCAAATACATTTGTTTGAAACTGTTTTTCAATTTGTTCCTGCGTCGCCGCTTCAAACGCGCCGACCAAGCCGTAACCGGCGTTATTGACAATTGCATCAATGCGCCCGAACTTTTCCAAAACGTCTTTTATCGCTTTTTGAATCGAATCCGTGTCGGTTACGTCCAACCGAAAAGTTTCGATGTCGGCAATTTTCTGCAAATCTTCCGCTTTTTCAGGTGAACGCATTGTCGCTGCGACATTCCAGCTTTTCGTCTGGAAAAGTTTGGCAGTTTCCTTTCCGATGCCGCTCGACGCGCCGGTTATCAAAATGACTTTGTTCATAATTCGTAAATCGTAAATCGTAAATCGTGAATAGTAAATCGTAAATCGTGAATAATAAATCGTTGATGCTCAATTCGACTATTAATTCTTCGGTTATCGTTAGTAGAAACGCCGAATTTAAGCGGGAAAATTGAGAGTAAGCAATTTACTATTCACGATTTACGATTTACGATTTACGATTTATCAAAAACTGCTATAATCAAATTATGAAATTCCTACACATCTCGGACGTGCATCTCGGCTGCACACGTTATCAGTTAAACGAATCGCCGCGCGATTTTTTTAACGCCTGGATTGACGTTTTGCAGAAATACGCGATTGGGGAAAAAGTTGATTTTGTGATTATGTGCGGCGATTTTTTTCATAAACGCAGCGTGCCGCCCGAAACGATGAATTATGCTTTTGCGGGTTTGAGTTTATTAAAAGAGGCGGGAATTCCGATTGTTTCGATTGAAGGCAATCACGACCAGAAACACAACGACAGCGAGTATAGCTGGCTGCGCTCTTTATCAAACTGGAATCTTTTATATCTGCTTGAGCCGAAGAATATTGACGGAAAAATGATTTATGAACTTTGGAACGATGAAAATGCCGAAGGCGGATTTATTGACATCGGACGGGCGCGGATTTTCGGTTCGGATTGGTATGGCGCGTCGGCAAACTGGGCGATTCCGATGCTGACCGAAGGAATGAAGGAACACCGGCGCGAAGGCGCATTTCACATTTTGCTTCTGCACACCGACGTTGAAGGACATCAAACGCATCCGATTCCCGCGCTTTCGCTGGCAAATTTGAAGGAACTAAAATCCGTTACCGATTACGTCGGACTCGGACACACGCACAAATGTTACGAGATTGATAATTGGGCGTTTAATCCGGGTTCGCTCGAAGTTACGAGCATCGACGAATACCGCGAAACGCGCGGCGCGTGGCTCGTCGAAGTTGACGAAAACAATCAAATCACGGCAAATCACGTCCGGGATTACCGGCAGCGTTCGTTTCAGCGTCTGAATTTCGACGTTTCCGGTTTCGCGGAAACAAAAGACATCACCGACGGCGTTTTGGAAAAGATAAAACGCGAAGCGCGGATTGCCGAAGAAAACCAACCGCAGCCGATTATCGAAATAACATTGCGCGGGCATCTCGGTTTTCCGAACTCTAATCTCGAACTGCAAAAAATCCGCGAAGAAGCGCAAAAATTGACCGACGCGCTTCACATTCGTCTTAAAAATCATACCGCGCCGATTGAATATGCACTCGCGGCTGATGTCGGCGAAGATGTTTCGCGCGAAAAACTCGAACGGCGCGTCGTTGAAGATTTGATTATTCGTGATAATCGCTATAAAATGCGCGTCGAAGAAATGGCGGACGCCGTCGTCGGAGCAAAACGTCTGGCGTTGAGCGACGAAACGCCGGATAAGATTGCTGATTTCATCGCACTGAAGTTAGTCTAGAAAGTCGGGAAAGTCTGGGAAGTCTGGGAAGTCGGGAAAGTCTGGGAAGTCTGGGAAGTCTGGGAAGTCGGGAAAGTCATTTTCTTCCTAGCTTCCTAGCTTCCTAAACCTCCTAGACTTCCTAGACCTCCTCGACTTCCTCGACTTTCCCGACTTCCCAGACCTAAAACTATGTCCGAAGCCTTAGAAAAAGTATCCGGCATCAAACATTTGCCGATTTTCCCTCTGCCGCTCGTGCTTTTGCCGAACGAGTTATTGCCGCTTCATCTTTTTGAGCCGCGTTACCGGCAAATGCTGAAAGATGTCGCGTTGGATAGAAATATGTTCGGCGTTTCATATTTTGAGCCGAAGGAGTCTTTTATTGAAAAACCGGCGGCGGGAAGCATCGGCTGCGTGGCGGAAGTGCGCGAGGCGCAAACTTTGCCGGACGGACGCTCAAATATTTTAACTATCGGCATCATTCGCTATCATTTGATTGATTACATTGACGCGGGTGAGCCATACTTGGTCGGCGATTTAGAATTTTTTGAAGATGATAAAGAAGACGAAAATCTGCTAAATCCGTTGGCGGATGAAGTCTTCGCACTTTTCCGTCGCGTTGCGAAAGCCGCCCATAAACTCAGCGGCGAACGCGGCACATTTCCCGACGTTCAGCAAACAGAACCGCAATCGCTCTCTTTTCTCGTTACCGCCGCGTTTAATCTCGAACCCGAGTTAAAATATCAATTGCTTGAAACCCGCTCGACAATTGAACGGCTCGAGCGTCTGCGCGAGATTTTGCGGCAAACCGTCGGCAAGATGGAGGAAAGCGCGGAAATCCATAAAATCGCCAGAACGAACGGGCATAGCAAGAAGAAACTCGACATTTGAAGCGCGGCGCAAATTTAAACTTTTCCCAAATTGTGCATAATAATTCTTTAATGGAAAATTCCTGTCAAAGAATCGTTCTCACCGGATTTATGGGCGTCGGGAAATCAACCGTCGCCAGATTTCTCAGTTATCTGCTCAAATGTAAAACAATTGACCTCGACGCTGTTATCGAAGAAAGCGAAAAGAGAAAAATCGCCCACATCATCGAAACCGACGGCATAATCCGCTTTCGGGAAATAGAAACGGAGAATCTGCAAAAGGTTTTGCGCGAGAGCGATGCGCTGATTATCGCTCTCGGCGGCGGCGCGTGGACGATTGAAGAAAACCGCAATTTGATTAAATCCTATAATCTGACCAGCGTCTGGCTCGAAGCAACCTTTCAGCACTGCTGGCGCAACATTTCGCTGTCAAAGCGCGTCCGCCCGCTGGCGCAGGACAAAAAACAAACGCGCCAACTTTTTGACGAGAGAAGAAATTTTTATTGTCTGGCAGATTGGCATTTTATTATCAAACCCGAACTAACTTCGTTTGAAGTTGCCAAACAAATCGCCGAAGAGGTTTTTTCAATGAAATTTAACTGAAATGTTTTGAGAAATAGTTTAGACTGAATTGACAAACCGAACCTATGCGAGTAACTTCTCAAAATATATTGAGAAGATTTTGAAACGAAATGTCCGAAAATCAGATAAAGACATTTTTGCGCTTTCGGTTTGAAATCAGCAATATAATTAATTAAACAGGTTTTCAGGAGGATAAATGAAAATTAAAATTTTAACGATTTTTAGTTTGGCGGCAGTTTTGTTATTAGGCGGCTGCAGAGGCGATGCCAATGTCAATGCCAATATGGCGAACAGAATGAACGCTAACACAAATATGACGGCGGCAACGCCGATGATGCCGACAATGGATACGGCAACTAAATCGGCAGTAGAAGCCGCTTTGAAGGGTAAAGGTTTCACTGACGTAACGGTTGATGCAACGACGGCGGGCGTAACGCTTCGCGGAAGCGTAGCTAAAGGTAAAATGGCGGAAGCCGTCCAAGTCGCGCAGGAAGCGGGAAAAAAACCGGTCAAGAATGAATTGACCGAAAAGTAATTAACGAAAAAGGAGAAAAATAAAAATGGCTGTAACAGAAAAATATCAATCATTAGTTGATATGGCGAGACAACTTGGTGTTTCCAGTTTGGATGTGCGCGAAAGCGACGGCGTTTTGAAAATAGACGGTGTTGCCGGAAGCGCGCAAGCCAAACAACAACTTTGGGACGAATACGGTCGGCTCGACCCGGATTATCGTTCGGGCGACCTTGTAATGAACATTTCCGCGCCGGAAGGCGGTTCAAGTTCGTCGGGCGGCGGTTCAAGTTCGTCAGGCGGCGGTTCAACCTACACGGTTCAAGCGGGCGACACTCTGAGCAAAATCGGCTCGCATCACGGTGTCAGTTGGCAGAAAATTTTTGAAGCCAACCGCGACAAACTCGACGACCCGGATGAAATTCAACCGGGACAGGAATTAACAATTCCGTCGGCGTAGGAGTTCTTAAAAAATTGAATAGTGAAAAGCCTGTGCGAAATAAATCACACAGGCTTTTTACTTTTAACGTCAGTTCAGGATAAGCCGTCGAAGACGGCAACATATTTGTAGCCCACATCAACAGATGTGGGAACGGTTGTATATAAAAATCAAGCTATCGAAGCCAAGCGACATAAATTTATGTCGCCGTTTTCCACGGCTGGGCGCAAATTTTCCATTTTCCCACAGTTTGCGCTGTGGGCTACAGATATAACATTGGTTTCACCGACTTGAAAACATTTTTTTATCCCGAATTGACGTTAATTTTAGCGAAAGTTTTATTTCGTTTTCGATTTTGTTTCTTCCCAAATTTTCCAAACGTCTGCATCAACTTTCGGCTCATTGAGCAATTTTTTGCCCTGCGCCATCTGCCAGCGTTCAAACCACGAAATTCCCGATTTGCCGTAGAAGTTTTCCGGTGTTTGATATGCTCCGTCCGCCTGTGCTTCATCCATCGAAACAAATTGATAGCCGCGTTTTTTAATCATTCCGAATAAATCATCAGCGGAATCGGTAACCAGACGGCTCGGCGTTAAAACCATCGTTTGATTGATGTCGCGCCCGAAAATTTCCTGCGAATACGCTTCAAAATGGTCGAACATTTTCGACATATAATTGATAAACTCGACGCGGATTTCATTCATCGTGCTGATGTCATTATCATTGCGAGCCATATCGTAAGCATAAGAATACATCCATTCCTGATTATCAATTGTATATTTCACCGCGCTCAAACCGCGCGTTTGCAGCCACGCTTCAAAACGATTTCGTTCGTCGGCGTTTTTGCCGGTGTTTAAATACGGGTAGCTGAAATATCGTAGTGGAAGGTTTTTCTCCGTTAGAATCTTTCTCGCCACCGTTTCGTTTTTCTCGACTCCGGCGACATATTCGTCATACGGCGTGTCGTAAAACCAGACGTGCTTAAAATTGCCGATGCCGATTTCAAAACCCGCGTCGCGCCACAAACGCGCGATGTTCGCCCGCACCGGGAAAAGTTTTTCACCGTCGGAAATCATCGCGCCCTGCAAAAAACCGATTGCCGGAACTTTATGCGATTTCAGTTTTTCAATCAAAAGCCGCGCCGTCGCATCCGCGTCTTTCGGCGGATTTGCAGTGCGGTCAAGCGGCGGAATCGAAACGAATCCGACAGCTATCTTTTTAGTTTTTATTTTCGTCTGCGCGTTGACAAACGACGCTTGATTAAACGAAAATACCGTTAGCAAAACTGCCGAGATAAGAGCAAAAGCCGCTATCGCCGACCAAGCAGACGCGCTTCGCTTTATCTCGGTATTTTTTTGTAAAATTTTTGTTATTCTCTGCATTAAATTACCTCCATTTGCCGCCACCAAAATCGGCGGCGTGGTTGCTTTCGTCAAAAGACGAATTTCCTCTAAGTTAGCCAAAGCATTGGCATAAATGACGTGCGAATTTTCCATTATTTTTATCACTGCTTCGTCCGCCGCAAACTCGCGTTCTCCGCGAATGACGGACGAAATCCACCACACGCACGGGTGATAGAAAAATAAAACTTCGATAAAACTTTGCGCGAAATTGACGAGTGCGTCATAACGGCGAATATGAATCAGTTCGTGCGCGATAATCGTTTCCAATTCTTTCGGACTGATTTGCAAAAAGACGCTTGCCGGAACGAGAATGACAGGCTTCAGCCAACCGATAACGACGGGCGTTTCGATTAAATTCGATTGCAGAAACTTGACCGTTTGCGTAATTTTTAACATCCCGCAAAGCGCGGCAAACTTCGATTGCCATTCGTCATCCGATGTGGAAATTTCGTGCGTTTTATAAATGTGAAGCTGCCAAACGCCGCCGATTAAACGAAACGCGAAAAGTATCACGCCGAAAAGCCACAAACCGACAACCAAAGGCAAAGTCGCGGAAAGATTTTGATTAAAAAAGTTTTGCAGACTTTCGATTGAAGCAAATGTGTTTTCGTTTCGTTGTTCGCTAGTTCGCTTATCGCTTTTGGCAAGCGTCGAAAAATTTTCCGCACGCTGCAAATCTTTGTTAATTTTGTCGGTATAGTTTGCATTTGCGGCATCGTTTTGCATAAGATTCGAGTTTGACTTTCCCGTCAATTGCACAAAAGTTACAACTGTCAAAATAACCGCAAAAGCGAGCGCGAAAACCGAAACCAGATAACGCGCATTTGCCGAAAACCCACGCAAAATCTTCAGCAGAGCGAATAAAACAAACGCGATTAGAGCAATCTGCCAGATTGAATGCAGAAGCGTCCAGCCGAGATTTTCGACGAGTTTTGAGTTTATTAAAATTTCTAACTTCATATTTTCTTAAAACATTATCCACGAAGATTCACGAAGAAAACACTAAGGAAGATTTTAAAACTTCGTGTAATCTTCGTGTTCATTACGTGGTTACAAATTCTTCTCTGCTTCCTTTATCAATTTGCGAATCTCTTTTAATTCTTCCGCGCTTGTCGGTTTCGCTTCCAAAACGTGCTGCACTAATTTCAGAGCCGAACCGCGAAACGCCTTTTCCAAAAGGTCGCTGACCAGATTTTTCTGCGTTTGCTCCTGCGGCTGTTTGGCTTTGTAAATATGAGCTTTGCTCGCATCGTCGCGCTCGACCAAGCCTTTTTCCGTCATAATCTGCATCAACTTCAAAACAGTCGTATAGCTTGAAGATTTCTGCTCGTTAATCGCTTCAAAAACTTCGCGCACGGTCGCCTGCTCCAATTCCCACAGCACGGAAAGAATTTCTAATTCTGATTTTGTCGGTTTGTTTTGCTTTGTCATATTCGCCTGCGAATTTTTTCGTAATAAACTAAATTTGGATTTTATACGAAAAGTTTCGTAGATGTCAAGACGCAAATTAAATTTTACAAAATCCAAATTTGATAATATGACCAAAGTTGTCGGTCAGAGCGATTTTAAGATTTATTGCCCACGAAACACACGAATTAACCCAAGTTGCCAGTTACTAAAATTAAAATAATGAACCGCAGAGGACGCTCCAGGACGCAGAGGTTTTTTGAAAACTTTCGCCTGATTCTCACGATAAATGGCAGTTGAAAATTAAACATCAAGATAAAATCAGCCGATTGCCTGTGTTTCTTCTCAGCGTCCTCTGCGGTAAAAAATATAACCGGCAACTTGGGTTAATTCGTGTGTTTCGTGGGTAATAAAAACAAACCTTTTATGATTAGTTTGGAGCTCTACCGAAAAAAGATAAAGCAAATAGTTGGCTCGGAACAGGACAGGAAACGTATCTGAAAACGACTTTTCAAAATTCTTTGCGCGTAACCGTGTAATGAATACTTCCCAAATCCTTCGGTCTTCGCAAAATTTTATGCGCGAAAAATTCACCTAATTTTGTTTCCGGTTTCATTGTTAAATGTCCGTCAATTTTCAGCGTTTCATTTTCGACGCGGCTTTGAAAATCAACTTTTAAGCCGATTGTCGGCATTGCTCTGCCACGCCACAAAAATCTCTCGCCTTGAATTGATAAACCGCCGTTTTTGATTGGTGCGACCTTCATTTCAATGGCAACTTTCAGATCAATAAAAACTTCGTAGAGTTTGCCTTCGCGGATAACAAAATCCGAATCAAAAACGCGGTATTTACCATCGCACAGAAGTTCGCGGACAAAGTGCATCGAACCGTCTTTGCGCTGAAAGATGCGAAACCGGGCGGGAATTTCTTCCAAATTCGCTTCATACAAACCTTGCCCGAAAAGCAAAGTTAAAAAACGCGACCAAAATCGTGCGGGCAGAGTTTCAAGTTTCAAAGTCGCCGTAACATTAAAGCGCGAAGGATTAGCGTAAAATTCACGAATCAGCGGATTTATTTCGCCGACTTTTTCGCCCAAAGCCGTTTCCAGCAAATTCCAGTTTTCGCTGTCGGCGACTCTGCCGCGTTCGTGTCCGCGAAGTCCTTGGCGAAAGATTTTTGAAACGCTCAAAGACAAAAGAAAATATCGCGTCATTTCAAATGCAGTTTGCCGGTAACTTAATAAATCCTTTGGAGTATTGCTCGAAAAACTAAAAACGCCGCGAAAGGTTTCATTCGTGTAACGCCCGACGAGATGCAGACACGCGGTTGAAAGTTTTTTGACGGTCAAAGCAAGACTTTCGGCAATCGCGGTTTCGTGCGGAATCATTCCGGCAATCGCGGATTTATCCATCAGCCGAACGCCGAGCGTAACTTCCAAATGCTGTCGCAGAAGTTGCCAAATCGGTTCGTCTTTGTGCTGTTCGGCTTCTTTGTAAAATTTTGTTTCCAAATCGTTTTGACGAACATTTTCAATGTCTTTGAAATGCGCCGTCAGCCAGAGTTCGTCGCGGATTTCCAACGGCAGCTTTTGTTCGCACGCTTTGACAAATTCCCGCCATTCTTTTGTGCGCGGCTGATTTTCCGCGTCAATCGGCATTAACGCTTCGCCGATTTCATCAAAAACTTTTGAAACTCCGCAAAATCTTCCCAAAGCAATCGCACACGCCGCCAGAAGATGAAGCCGTGTCATTCGAGAGAAATTTCGGCTGTAAAATTCTTTAAGTTTGGCAAGACGAAGACGTGCGCTATGCTGCCTCGCGGCAAATTGTTTGAGTTCAAATTCATCGGCATTCGACAAATATCGTTTTGCTTCTGCTAAATTTTTGTCGGAGATTTTCTGCATTTCGCTAAATAACGTGAATTCAGGTAAAGTTTTTTTTCACCGCAGAGATGCAGAGAAAAATTAGAATTAAATTCAAAGTTTGACCGATTTTGTTTATCTTTTCTTTCAAAAACTCTGCGTTCGGCGGTGAATTCTTTCATAATTTCCATAACCGGCAGCTTAGGTTAATCTATCATAAAAGGTTCACTTCGACGGGGAAAATTCGGATTATAAAACGGGTCTTTCTCGATTAAATTTTGCCATTTTCGTTTGAAAAAATCGCGTTCTGCGACGGTTGGTTTTTTCTGCATATTCAAAAGTTTTTGCTTATCAACCTGGACGAGTTCGGCATAAGGTGTCCAAACAATCCGCAGATTTTTCTCTCTTAATTTGAGGCAAAAATCAACGTCGAAAAGTTTATTCCGAAAATGTTCCGCATCGAATCCGCCAGCCGTTTGAAAAACTTCGCGGCGTGTTGCCAGGCAATCAATCGCCGTCGCCGAAAAATTATTAACAACTTGTGCGCGTTCTAAGTTTCCGCTAATTCCCTTTGGAAAGCCGCTATGAGCAAAACCGATAAAATCGTTTATGCCCAAAATAATGCCGCCGTGCAGGATTATTCCACTCGCACTCAAAATTTTCGCGCCGACCGCGCCGATTTCCGTTTGTAAAGCAAAACCAACCATCTCCTTTAACCAATCTTTTGAAACAGGGCGCAGATTTTCACCAATAAAACACAATACTTCGCCGTCAGTTTGTAGAACCGCGCTATTATATCTTTCGGCTTCGCTTTCCTTTTCGCAGACAATTATTTTCGCGTTTTGGGCAAAAATTTCGGCACTGAATCTTTCTTTCGTTTCCGGCGAACAAACCAGAGCGATTTCAAAATTTTGATAATCGGTTTCTTCGTTAAGAGTTTTTATTGCTTGTTTGGTCGCCGCAAAATCTTCTTTTTCGAGCAAAATCAAACTGACTTTCGGCAATCGCGGCGGCAAATCATATTGAACGCGGTGCAGATTATAAACCGTGCGGCTGACTTTTGCTTGTTTGCCGGTTCTTTCCAGATGAGAGCGAATTGCTTCGCGTGCGCGTTCGTGCGCGTATGGTTTTTCGTCGCCGCTCAATGCCACCGAACCGCGAATTGCCCGCCAATGATAAAGAATTCGCGGAATATGTCGAATACTTTTTTCGGGAATTTGTTCAATAAAACGCAAAGCTAAATCGTAATCCTGACTGCCTTCATAACCGATGCGCCAACCATTGATTTTTCGCAAAATTTCGGTGCGATATGCTGAAAGATGCGTAATCAGATTCAGCGAATAAAAAAAATCACGACTCCAATCGGGCTTAAATTTCGGGTCGTAGCGTCTGCCGCGCTCGTCAATCATATCTTCATCACTGTAAATCATTTTCGTTTCGGGAAATTCGTTGATTTCTTTGACAATATAAAAAAGTGCGTCTTCGGCGAGTTCATCGTCGTGGTCAAGCAAAGCGCAAAATTCGCCGTTCGCAAGTTCCAAAGCCGAGTTCGAGGCGGCGGAAATATGCCCGTTTTCGGCGCGAAAAACGACTTTGATTCTTTTATCTTTTGCCGCGTATTCGCTTATAACTTTCCTGATGTGCGGACTCGGAGAGCAATCGTCGGCAATGCACAATTCCCAGTTTTCGTAAATTTGCTTTTCAACCGATTCGATACATAATCGAAGCCATTTTTCCCCGACATTGTAGACCGGCAAAATCACTGAAATCAATGGTTTATCTGATAACAAACGACTTTGTTCGGATAAAACCTTGCGGCTTGCGGCAGACTTTTTCTCAACTTTACGAATCCATTTTTGATAACGCCGATTTTCACCGAATTTAGCAATTCGCCGCCGGATTTTACGTAAACCTTTTTTATTTAAGTTTCGTGATATTTTTCCGCTCAAACTCATATCGGTTACATAATTGATTACGACGTTAAATATTTTCAAATAAATCTTTTGCCGCGCTTAAAAAGCCTCTGGAAATTTTATGATAACGACCGCTGAAAAGTTCTTTAACGACCGGCGCGATTCGCTTAATTCTTAAACGCGGCAGATTTTTTCGCACTTCGTGATGAAAAATTTTCTGTTCTAATTTATCTATTTCATTGCTCGCCGTTGTTTCGATTAAATCTTTTTGGACAAACATTTGCGGACGCTCGTTTATTTCGCGCAAAATTTTTTCGACGCGGATTTTTGTTTGCCGGGAAAGTTCGAGTACCTTCGCGTAATGTTCGTTTCGACTTAAATTTTCAAAATCGTTTTTGACAAAAATGCCGAGCTGCTGTCCGTCGTGCTGGCGATATTTAACCAAAACTTCGTCAACGAATCGAAAATCGGCGTTGGCGACGATGACGAAAGCTATCCAGGCATCGTGAATCATTTTGGGAATATCGAGCGGAAACGGCAAAAACTTATCGCGGAATTCCGCCCGAAAAGCCATCGTCGCGCCCGTTACGTAACTTCTCAACAGCAAAAACTCGAAGAACATTTTTTTCTCGACGGCTTGACGAATTTGCGGCGAAAAAGTTAAATCGCTTAATTTGTGATTCAGCGACGCGAGATTTTTATCAACAATTTCAGCATCGGAAAAAACCAAACCGACATTTGGCGAATCTGCAAATTCCGCCGTCAGTTTTTCGACTTTTTCCGGCAGCCAAATATCATCCTGGTCCGATAAAAAAATAATATCGCCCCTGCAGCGCGAAATCGTCCGCGCGAAATTTTCCGTCGAGCCGAGATTTTGCCGGTTAGTTTTCAAGTCCACCGGAAAAGGCGCATCGCGGGCAAAATCAGTGATAATTTTCGCCGTTTCGTCGCTCGAACAATCATCCCCGACAATTAATTCATCGGGCAGACGGGTTTGCGCGAGGTAACTATCTAATTGTTCGCTTAAAAACTCCGCGCCGTTATAAGTGCAGAGCGCGACGGAAATTTTACTCATTTTTACCGAATTTGTTAGTGCCTTTTTTTATAAGGCTGCTGAAACCTTCGTCTTTTAGTATTCGATATATTCGCATTATTCTTGAATTTTGCACAATTTCTTCATATATTTGCAGAGTTTCAATGTAATTTTGCTGGTCGTGAAATGTCTGCACAGCGTTAATCCGCGAGCCGAGTTGATAAAAAAATGTTCTCACCAATTTCGCTTCGGTTTCGCGGGTTTCAAACAAAAATTTTAATTCATTCGGAATTTCCGTTCCAACCGACAAAATGCCTAAACCGTGTCCGTGCAGAAATTCAAAATGCGGATATTTCTCTTTTGATTCCGCCCAAAATTTCCACACGCCGAAATCGTGTTCCCAAACATTCGTATCGTGGAAAAGAACGATTCCGCGTTCCGATATTTTCGGCAGCCACGTCTGAAAATCGTATTTGACGGCTTCGTAAGTGTGAAAACCGTCAATATGCAGCAAATCAATCGAGTTTTCCGCAAAATGCATTAAGGCTTCATCAAAGGTTGATTGCACAAGACGCGAAAAATCAGCGTAAAGCGGATTATGATGTGCCTCTAATTTTGTTAAGGCATTTTCTTCCAGCAATCCGGCGTGCGCGTCGCCTTGCCAGGTGTCAACGGCATAACATTTAGTTTCCGTTTTCAAAGATTTTACCGCCTGGCAAAAGGCACAATAAGAAACTCCGCGATACGCGCCGAGTTCGACCACGACGCGCGGACGCAGCGCGGCGACTAAAAACATCGCAAACGGAATATGTTCTGCCCACGCCGTTTCTTCGAGCCACAGCGGAAATTCAAGACAAACCGGATATTCTAAAGGATTAAAAGTCATAATGGCAGGTAAAAAGTGATAAATCATAAGTGATGAATTTTGCTTCTTTTTTCACTTACCACTTACCGCTTAAAAGAAGTTTCCCAATCAACTAGCGGACGAATCAATCCGTCCATTTTTCCGGCGTAGTCGCCGCGTGCCGTGTCGCCGGACATTGAATCGGCAATATCAAAACTGACAACTTCAGGCGCGTTAAAATGAACATCCATTTTTGGTAAATAAGTAACAATTGCCACGTTGACAAAAAAACTGCCTTCCGCCATCAAATTTCCCGGAATCCAGGCTGTGCTGATATACTTGCCTTTAACTTTTTCGCGCCGACTCCATTCGCTTGAAACATCTTGAATCGTGAAAATATGAACGCGCCCTTGATTATAAACCTGGTAATTCGGAAGCAGAATTTTTCCCGATTGCAAAACTTCGTAAGCCGCTTCGATTCCGATTTTGCGCCGAATATCGTGCGAACCGCAAGTTTCGCCGTTTTCGTCTATAATTCTGACTTTTTCCAGGCGGACAAATTCGCTTGCCGGCGGATTTTTGCCGATTTCAAAAAAACGCTCCGCCGTCATTCCCCAACTCGACGAAAGATATTCGCGCACCACCTCCGTTGCCGAACCTTCACCGACGATTTTTCCGTCGCTCAAAGCAATCGCCCGATTGCAAATGCGCGTAATCGCCGACATATCGTGCGAAACAAACAAAATCGTGCGCCCGGATTGACTGACATCACGCATTTTGTTCAGACATTTTTTTTGAAAAGCGACATCGCCGACGGCTAAAACTTCGTCCACGATTAAAATCTCCGGTTCGAGATGCGCGGCAATCGAAAAAGCAAGGCGCATATACATTCCTGAAGAATAATGTTTGACAGGTGTGTCGAGAAATTTTTCGATTTCGGCAAAAGCGACGATTTCATCAAAATTCTTCTCGATTTCGATGCGGTTCATTCCCAAAATCGCGCCATTTAAAAAGATGTTTTCGCGTCCCGAAAGTTCGTTGTGAAAACCCGTGCCGACTTCTAAAAGACTTCCGACGCGCCCGTGAAGTTCCGCCGTTCCCGATGTCGGCTTGGTAATACGCGAAAGGATTTTCAAAAGCGTGGATTTTCCCGCGCCGTTGTTGCCGATAATGCCAAGCGTTTCACCGTCGCCAACCTCGAAACTAACATCCTGCAAAGCGAGTAATTTATCCTTTTCATTTCTCAAAAACGGCTTGCGGATAAAACCAGCCAGCGTATCGCGCAGTGAGTTGTGCTTTGCGCCGCCGAGATAATAAACCTTTGATAAATTTTCGACTTTTACAACTTTCGTCATTTTAATTGTTGCGCGTCATCAAATGATTATAGGGCTTTTGCCAGCGAAGACAAATTTTAACGCAAAGGCGCAAAGACGCAAGGGACGCAAAGTTAAATAAAATCCTTTTCTTTTAATTTAGCAAGCCGCAATTCAGCCTTACTTTTTACTAAAAAACCTTTGCGTCTTGGCATCTTTGCGCCTTTGCGTTAAATTGTTTTCAACCAAAATCAAATCAAATCCGCAAAATCATCTTCCATTCGTTTGAAGACGAAAAGCGAAAAAACAGCCAAAGCAAAGGTCAGAACCGCCGAAACGCCAATTGCCAACCAATCGAAACTTCCGCCGAAAAGAGAAGCGCGAAAACCCTGCAAGATTCCTGTCAACGGATTAAGGGCAAAAACGGTACGCCATTTTTCCGGCAAAATATCCGCCGGATAAAAAATCGGCGACAGGAACATCCAAATCTGCAAAAAAAATGGAAGCGCGAATTTCACATCGCGGAAACGCACGTTGAGCGCGGAGAAAAGTGTTCCGAAACTGATTGCCAGCAAAATTGCCAAAAAAACAAAAAGCGGTGCGAGTAGAATTTGGAAAGTTAAATTTACGCCGTAATAAATCATTAAACCGACGAGAATGACAAAACCCAACGCCAAATCAATCAAACCGGAAAAAGTTGCCGCGGTCGGCACAATCAAGCGCGGAAAGTAAATTTTCGTGACCAAATTCGTATTACCGGTCAAACTGTTGCTCGCCAAAGTTACGGAATTATTGACATACAGCCAAATCAGCAAACCGCTTAACGCAAAAAGCGGATACGGAAAATTTATCGAATCAAAACGCGCAAACCGGCTGAAAATAACGGTAAAAATCGCGGTCGTCAAAACCGGCTGCAAAATCGCCCATAAAACACCGATTGCCGTTTGTTTATAACGGACTTTGACATCGCGCCACGTCAAAAAATAGAGCAGTTCGCGGTAACTCCAAAACTCGCGCCACGCAAAAACATTTCGCCACTTCGACGGTTCAATTTTTGTGATTTCAGTTTGATACGGAAGATTTTCCAACTTTGCCTTCATTCGATTTCCGGTTTTTCAAAACGCCGTGAATAATTTTCCTTCTTTAATTTACGTTTTGCTTCGACGACGGACATCGGCACACCCAACCGCACAAGGAATTTCGCCAGTTCAAAATTTGAATTTGCGCCGCGCCAATTTTCCCGCGCCAGTTTCCACGCCTGTTTTTTATTGCCGTGTTGGAGCAAATCACGCGCGTAATAAAACTTTACGGCGGTTTGCGCCCGGTTTAACTCATTCTCGCTGACACCGAGAAATTTGAAATTTCGCCGCTGCGCTTCGAGAACTTCTTTGAGCATCAGCAGCAAATCTTTGCTCGTATTGTAACCGTGATGCCGCCAGACGGAAAGAATTTGTTCGTCAAAGGCAAAATCGCCGAGTGCGGCAAGTTGAACATACATTTCGTAATCTTCGAGCCGTGAATTTTCATTCCAACCGACATTTTCCAACGCTTTACGGCGATAAAAAACCGTCGAACTGACGGGCGCGATACCTTTAACCAACATCGGACGCGCATCACCGTCGGGATAATTTGCCCAAATTTCTTTATAATCAGCCGTGCAGTTAATTATTTCGTCCTTTTCGTTGACAAAAAATGCGTGTCCGTAACCTAAAACCGCCGTTTCACGCCTGTCAAGCAGTTTGGCGCGTTCGGCTAAAAATTCGGGCAGCCACAAATCGTCTGAGCCGAGATAAGCGAAATATTTGCCTAAACTAAGCGCAAGACCTTGATTAAGCGTCGCGCAAAGACCGCGATTTTCGCGCACAATCAATTCTGCGTCAAACGGACAATTCTTCAAAACTTTTTCGATTATTTTTGGCGAATCGTCTTTTGAACCGTCGTCAATGACGAGTAGTTTTTTTGGTGATAAAGTTTGTTTGATGATGGATTTCAAGCATTTTTCGACAAACGGCGCGTGATTATACGACGGAACAAAGACGAAAACTTCCTGCTTGTTGTTGCTGTCGGCGAAATTCATTGCTTAAAACACAAAAGAAAATAAAAACACATTTACTCGTAAATGTCATTTGTCGGCTCAAATTGTTTTGATGAAAGTTCTGCATCTTTTGGACACGGTTAATCGCGGCGGCGCGGAAACGCTCGTTTTGGACGTTTGCCGCAACGCCGAAGATTACGAAATTGATTTAACTTTTGTAACCGCGCAAGGCGGCGAACTCGAAGAAGATTTCCGCACGTCGGGCGCGGATTTTATTCGTTTGCAAAGAAGATTTCCCGTTGATTTCGGCGCGATTTTAAAACTCAGAAAAATTATCAAACAACGCAAAATTCAAATCGTTCACGCGCATCAAGCGGTTGACGGTTTGCATCTTTATCTGGCAACAATTGGTTTGCCCGTTAAGCGCGTTCTGACTTTTCACGGATTTATCACCGACGCAAAAAATCGCCGGACTTTGCGCGTTCTGATTCCGCAAATGAACGCTAATATCGTTGTCAGTCGCGGTTTGCAGAAGTGGCTTGAAAAAGAAGACAAACTTAATGTCAAACAAAATTTTTATGTAATTTATAACGGAACGGACGAAAAAAGATTACAGCCGACGGGAAAATCGCTTAAAAAAGAATTGAGTTTGAACGAAGATGTTTTGCTGTTTGGAATGATTGGCAATTTTTACCGCGACCCGCGCAAAGACCAGATGACTTTGTGCCAATCTCTGCCGAAAGTTTTCGCGGAAATCAAAAACGCGCACTGTATTTTTGCCGGGAAAACCGAAGCGGGCGCGGAAGAAAAGTTTCGGGAATGTGTAGAGTTTTGCCGAAAAGACGGAATTGCTGAAAAAGTTCATTTTCTCGGTGTCAGAGATGATATTCCCGACGTTTTAGCCGCGCTCGATTTATTCGTTTTTTCGTCTTTGCAGGAAGGTTTGCCGATTGCGCTGACCGAAGCGATGCTCGCCGGCGTGCCGCTCATCGTGTCCGACATCGAACCGCTGCTTGAGGCTTCGGACAATGGAAAATATGCGGAAGTGTTCCCCGTGAAAAATGCCGAAGTTTTGAGCGAGAAAATTTTGAAATTGCTGAAAGATGAAAATTTGCGCGAAGATTTAGCAAATCGCGCGTTGGAATTCGCCAAGGAAAATTTCAGTATCGAAGCGCATTTGAAAGAATTGAAAAAACTTTATGATTCTCTTTTAGAAAAAGATTTTTGATTTCAGCACAAATCAAAAAATCATAAAAGCATCAAATGCCCAACCCGTTTGTCCATTGTAAATAACCTGACACCAACGCCCGGACATTTTCCCGATATTCGACGATTTTGGACAGCCAAGAACGGTAACAGTCGCTCCGTGCGGAATTTTCGCAATCCGCGAACCCGTTTCCGAATTCGGCTCGCTTCGCAAAGCCAGAAAACCATCGCCCGGCGAATTTACCCGCGCCGTACTGCCGGATTTTTGCGGAGTTGAAAAGGTTTCGGCTGACGCTTTATTTTTCTAATTCTTTTGGTCGGCGAATTGTTTTTCGAGATTCGCAATTTTTTCTTTTAATTCGTTATTATCGCCGGCAGGCGTGGGTTTTTGCGAAGTTGTCGGGGTTGGAGAATTGGTCGCAACCAAAGTTTTATTGTCGGTCGGTTTCAACCAAATATAAGCGACGAAGCCGGTAAAACCCGTAACTGCCAGTAACAAAGACAAACCTAAAACCGCAACAATAATCGGGCTGACACCTTTCCTAGCCGGTTGATTTGAAACTGCCGGCGAAAAAACCGTCGGCACGGAATCGGGCGGAACATTTACCTGCACCGGATTATTTCCGAAAGACATCCGCACGGTTTCCGCCACTTCCGGCACAGAAATCAAATTCGCGCCGTCTGCCAGACAAAATTTTAATGTTTCATCAGTATAATTGGTTTTGCAAGCAGGACATTGTTTCATAAATTCAGCCTCAGGTTTTCTGCGATAAGATTATTTGTATATCCATTTTATTCTGTTGACAAGTTTTAATAGTTTTTTTCTGCCGGACAAGGAATGTAAAGTTTATGATTTGCAAAAATCGCACTTTTCTTTTTGCTATTGCTAACTTAGACTAAGATTTTTAATTATAAGATATTTTTACCGAATTTAAGATAATATGAGCAGAAAATATCGTGTCGGAATTTTGGGCGCAACCGGAACGGTCGGGCAAAGATTTGTGCAGTTGCTTGAAAATCATCCGCAGTTTGAAATAACCGCGCTTGCTGCCTCAGACCGTTCGGTCGGAAAACCTTACTCGGAAGCGTGCGCGTGGAAACTTGCCGGTGCGATGCCGGAAAATATTAAAGGAATTGTCGTGCAGCCGATTGCTCCGCCGCTTGAGTGTGATTTGGTTTTTTCGAGTTTGCCGTCAAATGTGGCGCGTGAAACGGAAGAAGCATTTGCGCGGGCAGGCTTTCCCGTTATCAGTAATTCATCTTCTTACCGGATGGAAGAAGATGTGCCGCTGCTTATTCCCGAAATAAACGCTGAACATCTCGGTTTGATTGAAATTCAAAAGCAGCGGCGCGGTTTCGGTAAAGGTTTTATTGTCACGAATCCGAACTGCGCGATTATGAGTTTCGCGCCGCCGCTCGCCGCTTTAAACAAAAAATTCAGTGTCGAATCGGTTTTCGTTACGACATTGCAGGCGATTTCCGGCGCGGGTTATCCGGGCGTTTCGTCGTTTGATATTATTGACAATGTTTTGCCGTATATTGCGGGCGAAGAGCCGAAAGTCGAAACCGAAGCGCAAAAGATTTTGGGCGAATTTAGAAACGGCGTAATCGAAAAGGCGGATTTCACCGTCAGCGCGCAATGTTTCCGCGTCAACGTGATTGACGGGCATACGGCTTCCGTCCGTGTCAAATTAAAACAAACCTCGACGCTCGAAGCGGTAATGGAAGCGATGTCGAATTTTCCGTCGCTCAATCTTTATTCATCCCCGAAACCGTTTATCAAAGTTTGCGACGAACCTTCGCGCCCGCAACCGCGCCTCGACCGCGACAACGGCAACGGAATGACGATAACCGTCGGCAGACTTTTTCCCGACAACATTTTTGATTACCGCTTTGTCGCTCTGAGTCATAACACTGTGCGCGGCGCGGCTGGTTCGGCGATTTTAAATGCCGAACTTCTTATTGATAAAGGTTTTATCTAAATACAAAACAAACCTGCAACCGTGTATTTCTATGTTTTGTTCCGATTAAGCTCAAAAAATAATTCCTAAAAAGCTAACGAACCATCATTACAATTTTTCTTTCTCTCGCCCCGTCAAATTCGCACAAATAAATTCCCTGCCATCTGCCTAAAAGCAATTTGCCGTTTTCAAACGGAACAGTTACGCTCGCGCCCATCAGCGAAGATTTGACGTGCGCGTCGGAGTTATGTTCAAAGTGACGGAAGCCGTCGTAAAACTGCGGAATCGTATTTTTCAAAAAAAGCAGCACGTCGCTTTTCACGTCCGGGTCGGCGTTTTCGTTTATCGTCAAACCGCAAGTCGTGTGCTGCGTAAAGAGAACGCAAACGCCTTCTTTCACGCCGCTTTCGCCGACGACATATTCGACTTCGCGCGTGATGTCAATCATTTCTTCGCGCTGAACGGAATTGACGGTGATAATTTGCATTGTAAAATTTCACCACAAAAACAAAATGGTTACAAGAAAAATCAGCCGCGAAAGAATATGGAAAGCGCGAAAAGCCCAAAAATAATTTTGGGCTTTTCGTATTTGTCGGCGGCTAATTGTTTTTACTTGCGTTTGAGTTTATCGAATCGCATTCTGAGATAAAGAATTTACAAAACGCAGTTTGGTGGATGGCGAAGTCTCGGCGCGTTAAAGTCGTTACAATCGTTGTTCAATTGCACCATTGCCGTCGAATTTTCCGCGATTTCAGTGAGCAGTGATTACGCTCAAGTTGTTCGAGCGGCGGTTGCCGATTTAAATACGTCGGTTAAAATCACATCAAGGTTATTGAAGTAATTTTTGATTATAAACCCGTTTCCGCAACTACATTTGACTTATACGACGGCGATCTATCTGCGGGATTGCCGGAGTATATTCTCGGGTATTTCAACTCAAATTGGTCGGCGCGAGATTTAAGCTGTTCTCGTTTCCTTTTAATCATACGCGCGGAACCGGCATCGAGTTTGAGCAATAACTCGGCTCTTTGACGTAAAATTTCGACGCGCTTGATATTGTCTCGTGCGTTGGCGGCTGGCAAGGTCTGTTCGTTTGCTTCGGCTGCTTGTCGATTCTCCTCCGCTAATTTCTTCAATAGTTTGATTTGTTCACGCGCGAGTTGTTTGATTGCCTTGTAATTTTTGGGCGTAAAATTCAGTATCTGCAACTCTTCTTCCTTTTTATAATATTCGTCATACGAGTCTCCGAAACTAAAAAAGCGTTCCGTCGTCCAGAATTCTTTAGCATTTTGACGCACGCCGTAACTTTCAGCGTTTCCCCTAGTCGGCTTATTACTGAATCCTGAAGACGGCGGCGACAGGACATATTGTCCTGCGTTGGAGGGTACAAACCTCCGCTTTGCTAAGCCTTCCGTTATAAACGTCGGCAGCTTCGCGCCGTTTTGAAGCCACGAAATGAGACAGATAAAAAGAATTACAGGTACGAATTTGCCGATGATTATATTGAAAAATACCTCAAAAGTTTTGCTGTCTAAAAAAGACATAGGTGTTACCGTCGCCAGCCAGCCCTTTAGCCTTTTGTATGACGCAACCGTTGTTGCCGTTACTCTGCCTTTTACCCTTTTGTATTTGGTTGCGATTGAGCTGCCGACAATAGACAATTGCGTTTTTAATGCTTTCAGAACTGCCGCATATATTTCTGTGACATTCGTTAGGACGGAAGTCAGCATATCATTTAGTGAAACGTGAAGCCGCGCTTTAAGCAACGCTTCCCGCATTTCGGCGGCACTCCAACGGTCTTCAATTTGTAAAGACATTGCGCGGTGCAATACTTCGGCGATTTTTAACGGCACATCTTTTTTGTTCACCTCACTGGCAAGTTGCAATGGGTCGGGGTATCGTAATTTGACATATTCGAGGCGCATTGCGGCAGGATTAGGAGGAACACCCGTCGCTAGATGAAAAAGCGTCATTGCCAATGAGAAAATATCGTCGCTTTGAGTTGGTTTCCTTCCCTCCAACTGTTCGGGCGAGGCGTAATCGGGTGTGCAAGTTGTGCCGTTGCGTGTGTAAGTGTAGTTCGTCTGTCCGGTCACCTCTTTGGCGATTCCGAAATCGAGCAGGACAATTTTATTTTGTTCGGAAAGTTTAAGGTTCGCGGGCTTAATATCGCGGTGAAAGACCGGCGGCGACTGGTTGTGCAGATACTCCAAAACGTCAAGCAATTCGTCAGCCCATTGCAGAACTTGTTCGATTGGAAAACCGCGCCCATTTTCTTTTAATTGTTCGGCGAGGTCTTTTCCGGGAACAAACTCCATAATCAGATATTGGTAATCGCGCTCGGTAAAATAGGCTTGGAACTTCGGCAACGCCGGATGTTTTAATTTCGCCTGCAAACTCGCTTCGTTCTCGAACATCCGCCGCAAAGATTCGTTTTCAAAAGAATTGAGAAGCATTTTTTTGACCGCCACACTTGCATAATCATCGCCATTTCGGGCGGAATGCTTTTGCCGTAAATCGTGCGCCTCATAAACGATTCCCATTCCGCCTTTTTTGATAACTTTGACCAAGCGATAGCGATTGTCCAAAAGTTCGTCCGGCAAAGTTTCGTTATCCGCGCGATGACTCAGAGCCATATGTTCGGCGACGATTTCTAAAACGGGCTGTTCCATAAAACCCTTTGGCATCATTCGACCGTTCGCTTTCGTCCGCGACAGCGTTAAGCCGTCCGTTTCTAACGCCATTTTTTCCCGCCGCGCGTCCGTTTCTTTAGGCAAATAACGCAGTAATGTCTCCACTTCGGAGCGCAGCAGCCGGTCATCCGCGCAGTTCATCGTCAGGAAAATTTCCCAATCGGCGGATTTCAGCAGCGCGGCGGCGCGAAATAGTTTTTCCGCTTGCTCTCTAAGTTCCGGTGTTATTGTCGTTTTCTCTTCCATAAATTTGCCTCTTCCCTAATGTAAGACGTAATCCGCCGTCGTTTGCTTCAGATTTTTGAAAAATTTTACCGTTCTTAATTCATTAAAAGTTTCGGTCAGCCAACCGCTAATTTTAGGAATCGGAACTTTTCAACTTTTGATAAATCCAATCTTTAGCTGTTTCAAAATAGCGTCTGGCACTTGATTCCGAAATATCGTGAATTTCAGCAATTTCCTTAAAACTGAAACCGCAAAAATAATAGAGTTCAACCACATCCGCTAAAAGCGGGTCAAACGCTCTCAGTTCGTCCAGAACCTCGTGAACAGCGATTATTTCGACAAATGCGGGCTCTGTAATTGCGACGGATTCGCCGAGCGTTATTTGTATTCCTCCGTCGCCCTTGATTGATTGTCCCTTCCGAATATAATCAATTAGAATATGGCGCATCGTGTTGGCGACAACGCCGATAAAGTGCCTCCGGTTACGCCAGGGAATCATTTTTCTTTCGCCCGCGTCTTTGTTGAGTTGAAGCAGCCTGAGGTAAGCGTCGTGAACTATCAAGGTCGGCTGAAGAATATTACCGGGTTTTGCATTGCGTAAATAATTGGCTGCCAGCCGACGCAGTTCGGCATCAACGCGCTTTTTTAATTTTTCAAACGCCGACTCGTCGCCATCGCTCCACTGTTTCAGCAAAACGGTCGTTTCGCCGCCGAGAAGAGAATCCGCATTCATTTGAAATTCATTTGCCATACTGTTATTCAAACCTTGCCGTATTAGAAAAAATTAATCGTCGGCGTTTTCAACCGGAAATTTTACCGCCCGATTTCTTTCGTTTTTCGCCAAGTCCGTGCAAACGCCTGACATTCTGACAAAGGAGATTGCGATATAGAAATTTCGAGTATGTAATTTTAGCTCATTCTTCTATAAAAAGCCAAAAAAAATGTTTGTGGAAAAAAATCTTTCGCCTGAAAGATTTTTTTGCGTGTGTTTTACGTTTTACTAGATAAGCAGACAAAAACGCCGTGTTCGTTTAGCGAAACGGCTCAGTTATTCTGCCGGTGGGAGAAAAGATTTATGCTGGTTATCATTACAATTTTGCTGTCGCTCAATATTCTGCTGAATCTAGCGGTTGGATTTCTTCTTGTCATCGCCTTGGGAGAACTCGGCACATTGAAGAAATACCGTCTTGAATTCGGTCCTATCTTATCGTCCGGGGCGGGCGATGAATTTGACAGGGATGCCGCGCAAAACGGAATTCGATAGCAAATCGTTTTCCGCGATACTTGATAAACTGTCTAAAACAAATTCGGATAACGTCGGCAGTTTGACTGCCGTTCAGTTGAACCGAACCGATTAACTTAAATCAAAAACAGGAGAGTGGAAAATATGAAAAACAATTCAAACGAAAAAAATAAATTTACGTGCTATTTTACGCGCGTCGCGCTTGCCTTTTCGGTTGCGATTTCGTGCGTGCTTTTTGCACAGGCGCAAATTTCGCCGTTGCGGGCGCAAATCGAGCAACAACAGCGCGAACGCGAAAGAATGATTCGCCAGAGCTTAATTACGGACATAACCGTCGGGCTTATAAAATTAGTCGCCGGACGTGGAAAACGCGACAGCGAAGTTGCGGGGAGAATAAACCGTTTCGCGCCGGTGCTTCCGCCGCTATTTTTGCCGCTATCGAATAATCCCTTCACCCCGAAGCCGGCAGTTGTCATAACTTCGCCGCCGGTTCAGCCGCTCAGTTTGTCGAACATCTCAGTCCCGAACCAAAATCCCTCGCCGACGAGTTCCAACCTTCAGGCTATTCCTTCGCTGAATGTAGCGGGCAATTTGGGCGACGGAACTTTTATCGTCAAGGATGCCGCCGGACGTTTGTATTCCGTGCAGATAACAAACGCCGACAATGCCCGGCACGGGGCGCGGACACCAAAACAACGCGCACGACGCGCTCGTCATTGAAACTGAAATTTGCTGAACCGAAAACTGCACGTTCAACTATAACTTAACCCCAAATGCAAATGAACACGGATTTTAAGTTTCAATCCGTGTTCATTTCTAAAAACGCTTACGCTGTTTTAAATAAAAAACGGCGCAAGCACGAGCGTAATCGTCGCCAGCAATTTGATTAAAACGTGCAGACTCGGACCAGCCGTGTCTTTGAACGGGTCGCCGACCGTATCGCCGACGACAGCGGCTTTGTGCGCGTCCGATTTTTTGCGGTGAACCACGCCGTCCGGGTCTTTGAATTCGCCCGATTCGACGTATTTTTTCGCATTGTCCCACGCGCCGCCCGAATTATTGAGAAACAAAGCCATCAAAATTCCGGCAATCGTTCCGACCATCAGCATTCCGGCGACGACTTCTGCGCCGGTTGCCAAACCGAACAGCGGTGAAGTGTTGGAGATGTTATTAAGGTCTGAAAGTTTGAATCCGGCAGGAACTTGCAGATAAAACAAGTAACGGAAAATCACGCCGACGGCAATCGGCATGCCGACCGCCAGAATGCCCGGCAAAATCATTTGCCGAAGCGCGGATTTTGTTACGATGTCAACCGTCCGCCCGTAATTCGGGCGCGAAGTTCCGGCTAAAATTCCGGGGTCATTGGCAAATTGGTCGCGCACGTCTGAGATGACAACTTGCGCGGCTTTGCCGACGGCGCGGATTGCCAGTGAAGCAAATAAAAAGACGAGCATCGCGCCAATCAGTCCGCCGACGAAAACCGACGGCTTCGCCATATTTATCGCGTCGAGCCGCAAACCGTAATGACCGACTTCGGTAATATATGCCGAGAACAGCAAAAATGCGGCAAGCGCGGCAGAACCGACGGCGTAGCCTTTGGTCAAAGCCTTGGTCGTGTTGCCGACCGAATCGAGCCGGTCTGTTTTGTCGCGCACTTCATCGGGCTGATTCGACATTTCGACGATGCCGCCTGCATTGTCGGTAATCGGTCCGAAATTGTCCATCGCCAAAACATATCCGGCAGTTCCGAGCATTCCCATCGTAGCGACGGCAGTTCCGAACAATCCGGCATTTGCCAAGCCCGTTGTTTCACCGATGGCGTAAGTTGAAATAATCGCAATCGCAATCGCAATCACGGGAAGCGCGACGCATTCCAAACCGACGGCGATGCCGCTGATAACATTAGTCGCGGGACCGGTCAGCGAAGCGTTAGCAATGGATTGGACAGGGCGAAAATTCGATTCGGTGTAATACTGCGTGATGAATAAAAATGCGACCGAAGTGGCGATACCGATAAGTCCGCAGACGAAAAATTTCCACCAGGCGGTCGGCGCGTCTGCCGGATTCAAGAGCCAGAAACAAGCGAAACCGAAACCGACAGCCGCTAAAATTGCCGTTACATAAAAGCCGAAGTTGAGCGCATTCATCGGATTTTTCGTTGTTTCCGAAGTCCGCACGACCATCACGCCGACAATCGAAGCCAAAATTCCGAACGCCGTTACGACAAGCGGAAACATAATCACGCTGATTTGATTGCCCGCGCCGAAAAGCGTGGCGTTATTGGCAAAAAGTGCCGCCGCGAGAATTAATGCGCCGATATTTTCCGCCGAGATTGATTCAAACAAATCCGCGCCGCGTCCCGCACAGTCGCCGACGTTATCGCCGACCAAATCCGCGATAACCGCCGGATTGCGCGGGTCGTCTTCGGGAATTCCCGCTTCGACTTTACCAACTAAATCCGCGCCGACATCCGCCGCTTTCGTGTAAATTCCGCCGCCGAGTTGGGCAAACAGCGCAACGAACGACGCGCCGAAACCGAAACCGGCAATCAGAATCGGGATTTTAGCAATACCTTCCGGTGTGTTCGGAATTCCGCTGACCGCTTTGACGAGCCAGAATAAAACCGTAATGCCGAGCAGACTCAAAGTAACGACAAAAAATCCGGCAACCGCGCCGCCGCGCAAAGCGGTTTGCAGTGCGCCGTTTAAACTCGTTACCGCTGCCGTCGCCGTGCGGATGTTGGTGCGAATCGCCACCCACATTCCGATATATCCGGCAATCACCGATGAACCCGCGCCAAGCGCAAACGAAATTACCGTCCACGTTGCCAAACCGATAACGCCGATTTCCTTCGGGTCGCCTTCGCTCGGCTGCCGCAAAAAGGCGTAAAGAATAAAAAGCAAAGCAGCGAGTGCCACTGCCAAGCCCGCGATAGTTTTATTTTGACGCGCCAGAAACGCTTCCGCGCCTTCTTTAATCGCGTTTGAAATGTTTTGCATTTCCGCCGTGCCGGTGTCGCGCTTTAAGACGTTACTCACCAAAAAAAGCGCAAACAAAATGGCAACGATGCTAATGCCGATAATCAGCCAAAATTCCACAATAAATTTCTTCTCTGTTTATGTTAATTAAAATGAAATTAATCAAAACGGCTATTATTACCGATTTTGTATTAAAGATTCAAATGCAGTTTGCAAATCAAGCGCAAAATCGTCTATTTTTTTTATTATAACTTTCTCAAAATCAAAGAAATTTTTAACGCAAAGGTGCGGAGGCGCAAAGACGCAAAGGAAAATATGGTTTATTTATTTCATTAGCAATACTTCGGAAATTGATGATTTTTCTCTAATCTACTTTTAAAAACTTTGCGTCTTTGCGCCTCCGCGCCTTTGCGTTAAATTGTCTTAAATTTGCTAACTAACAGCAGATGATTTTTCGATGGATTTTTCCATCAATTCGATAAAGCGTTTGAAAAGATATTCGGAATCGTGCGGACCGGGCGCGGATTCGGGATGATATTGGACGCTGAAAACCGGCAGAGTTTTGTGGCGCAGACCGGCGACCGTCCGGTCGTTAAGATTAATATGCGTGACTTCGACCGTTTCGGGAAGCGAGTCGGCATCCACGGCGAAACCGTGATTGTGCGAAGTTATTTCCACCTTGCGCGTGGTCAAATCCATAATCGGCTGATTGCCGCCGCGATGCCCGAATTTTAAT
>JBPCPU010000099.1:0-13017 GCA_050998795.1 Pyrinomonadaceae bacterium | reverse complement strand
GATAAATGTATTTTTATTCGGAATAGATAATAGATGATAGATAAAAGCTGATAGATTCAGCAAGGTTTTATCTGTCAGCTATCATCTTTTATCTATCATCTATTCCGAAGTTTAGTTTTAGTTAATTGAAGCCTGTGCGTAATTAAATATCAATAAACTCCATCGTTTAGAGGCGGTCTTTGACCGCCGTTCGATAGATATTCCAAGCGGGCGGTCAAAGACCGCCTCTAAACGATGAAATAAATTAAATTATCAAAATTGAATTACGCACAGGCTTCATTTAATTACGCACAGGCTTCAGTTAATTTTGTCCTGCTACTTGATTTTCAGCAAACAAATTAAGAACGACGATTTCCGGCGGAACACGAAAACGGATTTGCGGTCCGGTGCAACCGACTCCGGTGGTAACAAAAACGTGCTTGCCATCGGCTTTGATAAAACCTTCCATAAAACGCGGGTCATTGACAAAGGCAATCGCGCCGTAAATCGGAAACTTGAACTGCCCGCCGTGCGTATGTCCGGCAAGCATCAAACTTATTTCGTTCGGTGTTTTGAGCAGCGAATCCGGGTTATGTGTAATTGCAATTATATTTTGTTTATTCTCAATTTGCTCGAAAGATTCAAGCGGAACGCGGCGATTTTTCCAATAATCTTCTATGCCCCAGAGATTTACGGTTTCACCGCCGACTTTTATTTGTAAGACTTCATTTTCTAAAACCTCGATGCCCGAGTTTTCAAATTCTCTTGTAATTTTTGCCTCGTCATAATACCAATCGTGATTGCCGATTATCGCATAAACGCCGTGTTTCGCTTGAAAACCTTTCAAATTTGCCGCGATTGTCTCGCTCGGCATTTTTAACGCGCCCTCGGCGATACCCGTTTGCGAAACATAATCGCCAAGTAAAACTATCAGGTCGGGATTTTGCGCGTTGGCAAGTTCGACCAGTTTTTTTATCTTGTCTTCATCAACGTAATGCGAACCGCCGTGAATGTCGCTGATGGCGACTATCTTAAAGCCGTTTAACTTGTCGCTCCAATGCGGAATCCTTAAAGTTTCTTCGTGAATGATAAGACGACGCGGTTCGATAAAATAAGAATATATGCCGACACATAAAAGGATTAGCAGGGTAATTGCAAATACGAATAATATCCTCTTGAGCAGTAATTTCATATTTATAATTTTTTTTGTGTATTCTGCGTATTTTGCGGTTAAATTTCTTTCGGAAAATACTCGCGCCATCTGTTATCAACCAATTTTGCAATATCTTCACGCACTTCGACTTCCGCCGGATACCAGGGCTTCATTCGTGCATCAATTACAATCGGCGCGGTATACGATATATGATTGTTGACGATTTTTATTTCTTTTGCATAAATGTCGGTCGAAGGATTAAAGCGCGTCCAGGTCGCCCACAAGAATTTTTCGGTTGATTCGGCGAAATTCGCGTCGTCGTGCAATACGACAATTTCCCAATCATCAAATTTGCCGGATTCAGCAATTCTTTTACCGGCTATCTTATCGAACGAATAATCGTTTCCCTCAACGACAAGACAACCGCCGCAAAAAACTTCGGCGCGTTTGATGTAACCTGGAAGTTCGCCTTTAAATTCGCGTTTGAGTTCCCTTTTCGCTTCGCCAACGCCGACAAGCATCGCTTTTGAGCCGTGATTGATTTTGCCCGATGCGTAATCGAGCGTGTCGAAGGATGTGCGGTCAAAGATAAAAAAATCGCTTTCCCAACTTACTCTGGCGAGAATATATTCAAATAAACTTCTGAAATCGCGCAAATTCTGCGGTTTATCGGTCAACATCAAAAACTTTGTCAAAGATAATTGACCTTCGCCCAGGATGCGGAAGCCTGCGCCGAGTGCTTCTCTTGAATATCGTTCTTTGACGACAGCCGCCGCGAGTGAATGAAAACCCGTTTCACCGTAACTCCACAAATCCTTGACGGCGGGCATGACAAGCGGAAACAAAGGCGAAAGTAATTCCTGCAAATAATCGCCGATAAAGAAATCTTCCTGACGTGGTTTGCCGACGACGGTGGCGGGATAAATCGCATCTTTCCGATGAAAAACCGCTTGTGCTTCAAAAACCGGATAATCGTGCTGCAATGAATAATAACCGTAATGGTCGCCGAAAGGTCCTTCGGGTTGGCGTTTATGCGGCGCGACTTTTCCGCAAATCGCAAACTCCGCTTCGGCAATTAATCGGTGTCCGCCCTTTAACGGATTTTCGACTGTTTCAATTTTTCCGTCAGCTAAGACCGATGCCAAAACTAATTCCGGTATATCTTCGGGCAATGGCGCGATTGCCGACAAAATCATCGCGGGCGCACCGCCGAGAAAAATCGTTACCGGCAAAGATTCGCCGCGCTGTTCGGCTTCAAAATAATGAAAGCCGCCGCCTTTGTGGATTTGCCAATGAATTCCGGTCGTCTGCGCGTCGTACCGCTGAATGCGATACATTCCCAAATTATGTTTTCCCGATGTCGGACTTTCGGTATAAACAAGCGGCAAAGTAATAAAATGTCCGCCGTCTTCGTGCCAGAGTTGTAAAAGCGGAAGTTCGTCGAGATTGGCGGGTTTATCAAACACTTCCAAAACAGGTGCGCGTTTGACTTTTTTTGTGCCGAGTTTCAACGCCGAAAAAGCTAAATCCCGAAACTTCCAAAGTTCTTTCGGCTTCGGCGGCAGAAGAATTTCGACCATTTCAACTGCCTTTCTAACAAGTTCCTGCGGCTTTTTTCCGAAAGCCAAATCAATCCGTTTTGCCGTTCCGAAAAGATTCGTAATGACCGGAAAATTTGAATCTTTGACGTTTTTGAAAAGAAGTGCTTTTCCCTGTCGTTCGATAATTCGGCGATGGATTTCGGCGATTTCGAGATATGGATTGACTTCCGCCTCGATTTCAACCAAATCATTTTCTTTGCGGAGCGTTTCGATAAATGAGCGCAAATTCTTGTGCATAAATTTTCGTTTCTAATCTCCATTGAAACAAAGGCTAAAACAAAGAGCAAGGCGAAAATTTTTAATATTTTCAAAAAAAGATTGAAAGATTTTCGCCAAAAATGTCATTATTAGTAGAAGTTCAACCAAAAAGGAGAAAAACCAATGACCAGTGCAAATGACGACGGAACTTTAATTTCCGCTTTGGAATCGGCAAAAGAACGCGCCGAACAGGATTTCAATTCAATGCAGATTGTCGGACGCGCTTTGACTCCCGATGAATCAAAACGAAGCGATGCGCTCGTTAAATGTCTTGAATTTATCAATCAGGCAATTAAAACAGTCGCGGAAAACGGCGACGAAAATCCCTATTAAATATGAGCGACACCAACAAAACTTTTCACCTGGCGATAACGATGGCGGGCGCGGTTTCCGCCGGTGCTTATACGGCGGGCGTGGTTGATTATCTGCTTGAATCGCTCGAAAAATGGACGAAACTTAAAAAAGAAGCGGTTAAGTTTTTTGCCGTTTTCGATGGATTAGAAAATAAAGCTTGGGCGGAACTCGACAATTTGGAGTTAGGCGCGGAAATGCTGCCAAAAGCGCGGGAATTCAAATCTGAATGGAAAGATTATGACGACGAAAAGCTCAAAAAAACGGTGCGACGTGCGGCAAAACTTTATAACGCCATTCCGAAACACGATGTCAAAATCGAGATTTTAAGTGGTGCGTCAGCGGGCGGAATGACTGCCGCGATTAGTTCACTGGTGCTTCATCTGCCCGAAAAAAATCATTGCGCTTTCGATGCAAAGGAAGATGACCGCAAGAAGAATCGGCTTTACGATTCTTGGGTAAATTTGTCCGATGACAATATGATGGCGGTTTTGCTTGGCGATTCTGACATCAAAGCCATTACAAAAGAATATCCGAAAGCCAAATTTCCGGTCTCCTTGCTTAATTCAAAATTTGTCCGTGATATTGCCAACGACGCTTTGGAACTTTCCGAAGAAGAAAGAAAATGTGTCGAATTACCGGATTATGTCGCCAAAGATTTTCATCTTTTCGTAACGATGACAAATCTAAAAGGCTATGAACGAGTTGTCCGTCTCGATGCCAACAAACAAAATCCGCAGCAATATTATCCGGGCGATTTTATCACTTACGACCACCGCGATTTGGCGATGTTCAATTTCGCCGATGAAGAAAAAGGCGTTATCAATATTGATTTCAAAACCGGCGGCGAAAATCTGAAACTGCTGCGCGACGCGGCGGTTTCGACGGGCGCGTTTCCGATTGGGCTTGAATATGGTTTTTACGATGTCGAATCAAAATACATAAAAAATAATGAGTTATTGAAAGCGATGTATGACGACCTCGACACTTCGATTACGACGCATAATTTCCGTTCGGCGATGATTGACGGCGGTTTGATAAACAACGAACCGTTTGAATTGACGGAAGAACTTTTGATGATACGCTTGAAAAAGATGTATAAAGAATCGGATGAACAAAAAATACGCGATATGAAAAATCACACGATTTTGATAATTGACCCGTTTCCGTCTGAAAAACGGATGCCGAAAACACGCGCCGCAGATGAAGATTTGGCGGAAAATATGTATCCTTACGATTTTTTCGGCGCAATCGGTCAACTCATAATGGCGGTTCGCACCCAACTTCTCATCAAACCCAAACTTATCAAAAAAGCCTTTGACGAAGGCGATTTTAGTTGTTTTTTGATTGCACCGAAAAGGCGCGTTTTTCAAAAAGACAAAGACGGAAAACTAAAAAAAGAAAACGGCAGATATGTTTTGAAATATGAAACGGACGAAAACGGCAACAAACTCGCTAATTCCGACGGAAGCCCGATTCCTTCGGTTTATAACGGAAGTCTGGCGATTGCCTGCGGATGTCTCGGCGGTTTCGGCGGTTTTCTCGACAAAAGTTTCCGCAAACACGATTTTCGGCTTGGGCAAATCAATTGCAAATCGTTTTTGAGAAATCATTTTCGCTTCAATGTCGAAAAAACTCTCAAAAATCCCGTTTTCAAAGATTCCTACAAAAACGAAGCGGCGGAAATTTTTAACGTAAAAGATGACGGCGCAGAATTTTACCCGTTGATTCCCGATGTCAATATCATTGAGGATTTGCTTGACGGAAAACTCTCGAAAACACAAATTATGCGGCGTGAAGACATCGAAACGCTTTACGGCAATCTGAAATTTCCGAAATACGATTTGAAGAAATTCGATGAACTCGAACCGCAGATGTTTTATCGTCTGAACTACATTTTGTCGCCCTATATAAACAAAATTTTGTCGGCAAATCTTTTCGGTAAAATTTTCGGACAAGCTGTTTTCTGGATTGCCCGAAGAAAAATCTACGGCATTCTATTTCAGAAAATCAGGGCGACGGTTGAGAAACAATTAAAAGACTGGCAACTAGTTCGATAAAAAAGGGAGAAAGTAAAAGGTAAAAAGGCAAAAGTAAAAAATGAAGAACCGAATCCGAATTTTTGCCTTTTACCTTTTTACTTTTTACTTTCAAAACTCTGTGATGAAAAAGTCTTATCACCAACTCACATTACTTATTTCCGCAGGTTTTTTTTGCTCAAATCGAGTTCATCGGCTTTGATTACTTCAATTTTCTGATTTGGAAAACGCTTTTTTAAATCGTCCATGAAACTTTTCGCGTCGCCGACGATAATGATGTCGCCGCCTTTCAGATTTCCCAGAGCAAAGTTTTTCACCTGTTCGTCGGATATGTTTTGCACGTTTGTCATATATGAATTCAACTCGCCGGTCGGTATTCCGTAAAGATAGAGTTCACCGATTTGCGCCGCCAAACCGGTGGTCGTTTCCAAACTGCGTCCGAAATTTCCGGTCAAAGTCAGTTTGCGCGGCGTAAGTTCGTCTGACAAAACCGAATCGGTTGTCAGTTTGCTCATTTCCGCTGCCACTAATTCAGCGACTTGAGCGGCTGAAATGTTTTTCGTTTGGGCGCGTGCCAGAAAATTACTATCCGAAGGTCGCCAATTCAAACTGCTGCTCGCGCCGTAACTCAAACCGCGTTTGATACGAATTTCCTGATTCAAACGCGCCGAATATCCACCGCCGAGAACCGTGTTGGCAACTAATGCCGGATAATAATCAACGCCGCCGCGTCCCCAATCAAGTTTTTTAGCGTAAGTTACAGCCGCCTGTCCCGAATTTGGCAAATCAATTACCAAAAAACGATTGGCGATATTCATTTTTTGATTAAACTTTACCCGGTCTTCTTTTGTCATTCGCTCTTGCGTTATGGTCATTGGCTTTACCGTCGGTTTTTGAGATGACTTCCAATTGCTGAAATACTTTTTCGCCAGCGATAAAGCAGAATCAGCCGAAATATCGCCCGTGAAAATTAAAACCGAATCCGTCGGAAGATATGCTTCCCGATAAAATTTCAAAATGTTCGCCTGCGTAATTCGTTTCAAACTCTCCGGCGTTCCGATGGCGGAATGTTCATCGAAACTGTAACGACTCGCCACAAAACCCGCCAAACTGCTCGGCTGTTTAAGCTGAACATTCAAATTATCGAGCGTCTGAGTTTTATAAAGTTCGATTTCTTTTGGTGAAAACGTCGGATTTAAAATCACATCGGACATAATCGCCAACGCTTTGTCGAGTTTGTCAGACGTTACGTTGACGGTTACGTTTGAAGCATTCCAATTTGCGCCGGAATTGATATTGCCGCCCAAAAATTCCATTTCTTCGGCAATTTGCGTTGCCGAGCGCGTTTTCGTGCCTTTCAGTAAAAGCGAAGCAGTCAAATCCGCCACGCCCGCCAGTGCTTCGTCTTCTACATTCGCGCCGCTTTTGACCAATAGCGAAACTGTTGCGAGCGGAACATTTTTTCGTTCGACGACGACAATTTTAAGTCCGTTCGGCAATTCCTTTTCCTGCACGGCTGGAATCTTCACCGCCCGCGGCGCGGACGGCGCGGGCGGAGTTTCGGTTTGCGCTTGCACAAACGAAAAGGCAAAAGGCAAAAGTAAAAAGGCAAAAACCGACAACCTTAACCTTAACCCGACAGTTTCAAATGATTTTTCACTTTTTCCTTTTAACTTTTTACTTTTTACTTTCATTATTTCGCTCCTTTTGTGTCGTCGTTTTGGTAATAAACAACCACGCGGTTGTTGTCGTTAAAGTATTTCTTCATCACGCGCTGAACATCGGCAACGGTGACGGATTGAATTTCGCTGACTTCATCATTCACGGCTTTCGGCGAACCGTATAAAATTACCGATTGACCGATGGCGAAGGCTTTTCCCTGATTCGTTTCGAGCCGTCTAATCTTATCCGCGATTATCGTGTTCTTCGCCTTTTCGAGTTCCATTGCCGAAACCGGCGCGTCCTGCATCTTTTTAAGTTCGGCTAACAGCGATTTTTCTCCCGTTTCAAGCGTTTTCCCGCTTGCCATTATCGCCGTAAAATATATTAAAAATTTGTCTGTGTGCGAATCAACGCTGAAAGATGCTTCCTGCGCGATTTGCTGTTTATAAACGAGTTCCTGATAAAGCCTCGAACTTTCGCCGCGCGATAAAATTGCTTCCGCGACCTTTAAGGCGGGCGTGTCTTTGTCTTTGGCGGACGGAGCGAGATAAGTTATCGCCACCGCCGGAAGCGGAACATTCGGAGCTTTGACGACTTCGCGTTTTTCCGCCGTGCGTTCCGGTTCGACTTGCGTTACGCGCGGAATTTTGCCCGACGGTTTTTCGATACGCCCGAAATATTTATCAACCCAGGTATTTAATTGGTTTTGGTCAAAATCGCCGACGACGATAAGCGTTGCGTTATCGGGACGATAGAAATTCTTGTAAAAGTTCTTCACATCTTCCAGCGAAGCCGATTCGAGGTCTTCGATTGTGCCGATGGTCGTTCGTTTATAAGGATGAACATTAAATGAAAGATTCTGAATCGCTTCATAAAACTGACCGTAAGGCTGTGCTGAAACGCTTTGCCGAAATTCTTCCTGAACGACGGCGCGTTCGGATTTAAAGTTCGGTTCGTCAACATTCAGATTCTGCAGCCGCTCGGCTTCCGCCCACAGAAGCGTTTCCAGATAGTTTGACGGAACATTTTCAAAGTAATTCGTAACGTCGTCCGAAGTATTGGCATTATTATTACCGCCGACATCTTCGGTCAGTCTGTCAAACTGCTCGCTTTTCAAGTTTTTTGTGCTTTTAAACATCAAATGCTCGAAAAGATGAGCGAAACCGTTTCGCTTTTCGGGGTCATTTTTCGAGCCGACGTCATACGTTACCATCACCGTCACGTTCGGGCTGGAATGGTCTTCGACGCTCACGACGCTCATACCGTTTTTCAAAGTTCGCTGCTTGATATTAAGCGGCGCAAATTTCACTTGTGCCGCAACCGCCTGGCTGATAAGCAAAGCAAAAATCATCAATGATAAAATTGCAGAAATTTTTCGCATATTGTTTCCTTTTTTTTAGATTTATCGTTTATCACGTAATTGAAACGCAATTTGGTTTTTTGATGTTCGGAATCCAAACTTTAGTTTGCTTTTTTCTCAATATATCTTCGCTAAAGCATAGATGTATTGAGAAAAAACTCGTGGCCATTTTATTTTCCTTTGCGGGCTTTGCGCCTTTGTGGGAAATAATTTCTCCCGCAAGGGCGCAAAGTTCGCAAAGTTAAGAATTAACCGAATAGCAAACTTTTCAACTTTTGATTGACATAAATTATTGATATTCATAAAAACCCTTGCCCGATTTTCTGCCCAACCAACCCGCGTCAACATATTTTTTAAGCAGCGGACACGGACGGTATTTCGGGTCGCCGAAACCTTCGTGCAGAACATTCAAAATCGCCAGACAAACATCCAAACCGATAAAATCCGCCAGCGTCAAAGGTCCCATCGGATGATTCATTCCGAGTTTCATAATCTCGTCAATCGCTTCCGGTGTCGCCACGCCTTCATATAAACAAAAAATTGCTTCGTTTATCATCGGCATCAAAACGCGGTTTGAAACAAAACCCGGATAATCGTTGCATTCGACGGGAACTTTGCCGAGTTTTTCCGACAAATCCTTAACTTTCGCGTAAGTTTCGTCTGACGTGGCAATCCCGCGAATAATTTCAACCAATTTCATCAACGGAACAGGATTGAAAAAGTGCATTCCGACAACTTTATCGGGACGCGACGTTACCGCCCCAATTTTTGTAATTGAAATGGATGAAGTATTTGTCGCCAAAATTGCTTGCGGCGAAGTCAAATTATCTAATTCCTGAAAAATTCCTTTTTTCACTTCAAAATTTTCGACGGCGGCTTCGACAACTAATGAACAATCCTTAAATTTATCAAAATCGTTCGTCGCTCTGATTTTTCTCAAAATCTCGTTTTTTCTATCTTCCGTGATAGTTTCTTTCTTTACAAAACGGTCAAGACTTTTGCCGATATTCAGTACGCCGCGCTCGACAAGTTCAGGTCTTATGTCATACATTACAACTTCATAACCGCTACTCGCGGCAGTTTGCGCGATGCCGTTGCCCATCGTTCCCGCACCAATCACACCGATAATTTCATTCATTATTAAAAAACTCCTTAATCAATTACGAATTACGAATTACGAATTACGAATGTCGGATTTAATTCTTCAATTCGTAATTTGAAATTCGTAATTCGTAATTGGTTTGTAATTCGTAATTGATTAATCTCGCTCGACCGCCATCGCCACCGAATTTCCGCCGCCCAAACAAAGCGCGGCAACGCCTTTTTTCGCGTTTCGACGTTTCATTTCATAAAGCAATGTCGTCAAAATACGCCCGCCGGAATTGCCAATTGCGTGTCCGAGCGCAACTGCGCCGCCGTTGACATTGACTTTTTCCATCATCAAACCGAGTTCTTTCATTACGCCCAAAGCCTGCACGGAAAATGCTTCGTTGAGTTCAAAAAGGTCAACTTCTTCCATTGTCCAACCGGCTTTTTCCAAAACATTTTTCACGCCTTGAACGGGTGCCATCATGATGTATTTCGGTTCAATGCCCGAAGTCGCATACGCAACGATTCTGGCGAGCGGTTCAACGCCGAGTTCTTTCGCCTTTTCTGCCGATGTAACGACAACCGCCGACGCGCCGTCGTTAATGCTCGAAGCATTTCCTGCCGTTACAGTTCCGCCTTCTTTTTTGAACGCCGGTTTGAGTTTTCCCATTCCTTCCGCGCTCGCGTCTTCCCGAATACCTTCGTCCGTGTCAAACATTATCGGTTCGCCTTTCTTTTGCGGGATTTCAATCGGCACAATTTCATCTTTAAAACGCCCCGCACTTCTGGCTTCCGCCGCTTTCCGGTGCGAATTGTAAGCGTATTCGTCCTGCTCGCTTCTGCCGATTTGATATTTTTCCGACACGACTTCGCCCGTATTTCCCATATGCCAGTTTTCAAACGGACACCATAAACCATCGTGAATCATCAAATCAATCGCCTGTTGATTGCCCATCCGAAAACCGTCCCGCGCTGTCGGCATCGCGTAAGGAATGTTCGACATAGATTCCATTCCGCCAGCGACGACAAAATCCGCGTCGCCTAATTTAACGGCTTGCGCCGCGAGCGCAACGGCGCGAAGACCTGAACCGCAAACCATATTAACCGTCAAAGCCGAAACCTCCGGTGGAAGCTCAGCCTTCAAAGCCGCTTGCCGCGCCGGTGCTTGTCCAAGTCCGGCTTGCACGACGCAGCCCATAATCACTTCGTCAACGTCTGCTTTGTCAATTCCCGCGCGTTTGACCGCTTCTTTGATTGCAATGCTTCCCAAATCCGTCGCCGAAAACGGCTTCAAACTTCCCTGAAATTTCCCTGTTGCCGTTCTCGCGGCACTGATAATTACTGCTTGTTTGTTATCTGACATTTATATTCCTCTATAAAAATTTTAATTTATTGCTGATATTTTATTCTAAGACGAATCAACAGGTCATTCAACTCATCCTTTGCCTTCGATGTTTCAGGCAGATTTGTCGAATCAAACGCTCTTTCCAAATTTTCGATTAATTTTTCATACTCCTTTCGATAAAATTTCAAATCGGCATCCGGCAAAATTCCTTTTTCCGCGCCTTGAGTTTTCCTTTCGATTAATTCAGGCAAATATGAAAATTTAAAGACATCGTTTAATTTTACTAGATTCGCTTCGACTTCGCCGGTTTGCATCAAATAAATTCCCGTCAAAAGAACGCGAAAAATATAAAGCAGAGGGTTGACGCGATGCGGATTTTCTTTTTCAAAAAGTTTCCATTCGGTTTTGGCAAAGCCGAAATAATGATGCGCGTGATGTTTGGTAATACATTTTTTGCCGATTTCTTTTAGCTCTTCGTGTTCGGACGAAGTTTGCACAATCAAAGGCGAATAAAGCTGTTCGAGAACATAACCGTTTTTTTTGAGCATCAAACCGAAAAACTTTTTCGCGTCGTGCGTTACCAAATCGAGTTCCAAGCCGTCGCGGATTTCTTCGACCTGAACGGTTTCGCGTCCGATTTCCAAACCGACGACATCACGAAGCGGCAAAACGTGAACGCCGCGCAAATCGTAATCCGAATCCGCCGACGGAAAACCGTAAAGATGCGCGCCGCTGATTGTGGCAAAAACGAGCGGAAACGGATGCTCGGAAGCTATCCTTTTGAGTTTTTCTTTAATCATTTTCAAATCATTGATTTTCTGGCTTTGATTAAAAATGCGTTGGCTTTTTCGTAATCGGGTCTTTCGGGCAAATGTGTTTCGGCAAACGCTTTTTCAAATTCCTTGTGCAATCTCAAACGCCATTCGCCTGCTTCACGCCAATCGAGTTCGCCGCGTTTTATAGAAAGAAGTCTTTCTCGATTTTCCGCCACGCGAACAACCAAATTTTCTTCGCGCAAAATTTCGATTCCCTGCAAAAGAAGTCTTATCAAATGCATCGCGTGTTTCCATTTGATTTTCCCCGTCGAGCGCAAATCCTGTTCGAGTTTCTTAAACTGCGACATCACATAGCCGTTGTAAGTTTGGTAAACCAATTTCGACAAAAAAATCTTTCGCATCGAAAGCAGTTCTTCCGCCAAATCGTTCGCGTATTCGACCAAAGGCGTAAAAAGACATTCCAAGATATTCGGGTTTGCCTTTAATGCCAGAATCAAAAACTTTCGCAGTTCCCAATAACATTCTTCCGTGTCTTTGTTTTCGAGTTGTTCGGGAACGCCGAACATTGACCAATGAATTTCGGCGGGCGGCAGATAAATTCCGCGCCTGTCCACGTCTGAATCTTCATTGTCCAAGCCGAAAGCGCGAGAACCGACAACGCAGCGATAAATCACAAAATCAAAAAGTTGAAAATTTTCCAGTTGTGAAACCAAGCCGCTTTGCTCGCTTTGAAATTGCTTGCGAATCGAAAAATCTTTGCGATTCGCCATCGCTTCGCTTTGGTCGGGAAATTTAATTTTGTAAGCGTGAGAAGCATCGCTCGGCGAGTCGGAAATCACGCCGACAGTTCCTTTCGGCTGAAAACGGTTTTCGTTCAAAACCTTTATATCATTGAGCAAAACAATTTGTGTTCCGCTCGGAACGATTAAATTGATATTCACAATTCTTATTCTTCGCCGATGTCTTCATTCCAAATTTCTGGATTTGCATTGATATAATCGGCGAGCATTTTTATACATTCCTGCGAATTTAAGTTTATTACTTCAACGCCGTTTTCTTTGAGCCATTCGATTCCACCATCGAAATTCTCCGCTTCACCGACGACGACCGTGCCGATTTTGAATTGGCGAACCAGTCCCGAACAATACCAACAAGGTGCGAGCGTCGTAACCATAATCTTATCGCGGTAAGATTTTTGTCGTCCGGCTTTGCGAAAAGCGTCGGTTTCACCGTGAACCGATGCGTCGTTTTCCTGCACGCGGCGGTTGTGTCCTTTGCCAAGCAAGTTTCCGTTTTTGTCAAACAAAGCCGCGCCGATAGGAATTCCGCCTTCTTCAAGACCACTTTTTGCTTCTTTAACGGCGACGGCTAACATCACTTGATAATCAAGTATTTTATTCATAA
>JBPCPU010000052.1:0-15175 GCA_050998795.1 Pyrinomonadaceae bacterium | reverse complement strand
GAACCTGCTTTTGCGCCGAGTCCGTGAACGATGTTCAGAACTCCGGCTGGCAAACCTGCTTCGATGCAGAGTTTTGACAAAAGATAAGCCGTCATCGGCGTAATTTCCGAAGGTTTTGCCACGACCGAGCAGCCGGCGGCGAGCGCGGGCGCGATTTTCCAACTGAAAAGATAAAGCGGTAAATTCCAGGGTGAAATGCAGCCAATCACGCCGAGCGGTTGACGAAGCGTATAATTTATCGCTTGCCCGACCGTTTCGTGCGCTTCGGTTGCCGTGTGCATCGCGGCGGTTGCATAAAATTTGAAATTGGAAACGGCGCGTGGAATATCTACGTTTCGCGCTAAGGTTTTCGGCTTGCCGTTATCAATACTTTCGGCTTCGGCGAGTTTTCCCGAATCTCTTTCAATCAAAGACGATAAACGCATTAAAATATCGTGCCTTTGTTCCGCCGACATTTTCGACCAGGCGGGAAACGCCTTTTTCGCCGCTTCGACCGCCAATCCAATATCGTTTTCGTCTGAATCGGGAATCAGCGAATAAACTTCGCCCGTCGCCGGATTATAGTTGTCGAGATATTCGCCTGAAACGGGTTCAATCAATTCGCCGCCAATGTAATTTTCTATTTTGAGCATTATTTTTAGTTTTTCTCAAAACAAGATTTTTAACGCAAAGTCGCCAGGACGCAAGGAACGCAATGTTTTTAAAAATAATTAGACAGATTAAATATCGGCATTCGGATTGGGCAAACAAAAAATTGTTTCCTCCTTTGCGCCACCGGCGTTAAAAATCTTACCTTGAGAAAGTCCTTTTATTATAAACTACTTCGTCAAAAATAGAACTTTCTTCACGTTTACGGATAATTTAATCAAAATAAAATCGGTGCAAATCCGCCAAATCCGCGTCATCCGCGGTCTATTCCCAGTTTTCCTATTTTTCGAACAAATGTTTTTTCTAAAAATGAGAAAGTCCTATAAAAATAAAATTTATTTCTTCGTGCAAATAACCGGCGGATGAGTTTCGAGTTATCTCAATGCGGCTGACATCGGAACTGACATCGAGCAAACTGCCGATATTGCCCGCAAAAAAATCGTCCGAAATATCTTTTGAATTTTCTCCGGCAAGTTTATTTATTATTTGGTCAAAACCTTGTTCGCGCTCGCTTAAACGAATAACCGTTAAATCGTCAAATGAAGATTCGGCTGGTGTTTCCGTTGGTTTGTTTTCGCTGAAAAGAATATTTTGAAGCAGTTCCGAACTGTTTGAAAAAATCAATTTATTGTCTTGTAAAGTATAAAAAATTCCCCAACCGAGCATTGGCAAATTCAGTTCGCGCCAGGTTTGATTGTTTTTGGTTTTTGTTTCCCAATTCAATTTCGCGGCGGAATCGGCAATCGTTAATTGGCTTTTTAATTTTTCGGCAAGCGCGTTTTCCAATTTTTCCCGATTCAAATCACGCTCGCGTTGGAGCGTCAAAATCGTAACTTTTCTGAACCCGGCAAAAAGCGGCGCGGGCAGCATTTGCGGACTTTGTGCGCCTAAAACAATTTGCGGATTTGTCGGCACAAGAACTTTTTGCAAATCATTCTTAAATTTTTCGTCCGCGTCAATTTTGGGCAAATTATTTGTTTCATCATTAATTCCGGCATCTTCCGCATCGTCAATAGTTTCGTCGTATTTATCGCTCAAATACGAATAATCGTGCCAATCGTTGTTTTCCTTCGTGTAAAAATTTTCATAACTATATGATTGCCAACTCCCGGATTTGCCGCCTGTTTCCTGCTCTTGCTCAAACCGTTCAAAAAGCGTGTTTTGTATCGAATCGGTTAATAAATCAGGCTGATTTACAACTGTTTGTAATTTATAAAACGGAATATTTTCGGGAAGCAATGCGCTCAAACTATTTGCGTTTTCCGCATTGATTTTCCCGCCCTTTTTCGTTTGATTTTCAGTTAAAAGAAATTCACGTCGTTCCGTCCATTTTCCTTCCTGCATTTCAAAATCGAACATTCCGGCACGAAACTTTTTCAAATCTTCGATGTTTCCCATCAGCCAATAATGTTTGAAATAATAATCGTCATTGAGATTTGCTTGATTTAACCAAACGGTTGCTGCATGCGGCGTGACTTTTTCGCTTAGATTTTTGAACGCAGGTTCATCGGCAAGACTATTTTTCGGCGATTTTCCGTTGATATTTGCCAGAGTTTGAAGAAGTAGTTTTTCGCTCGTCGCCAACACGAAACGCCCGCGCACATTGGCGAAAACGAGCTTTTGCTTTTGTCTGCCTTTGTCTGCTTCGACATCTTTGCCGTAAAAAACAGTTCCGTCTTCGAGTTCGGTTTCTTCAAAGTTCGATTGACCTGCGAAAAACTGCGAAGCGGAAAAAATTTCATCGCTAACCGGCGCGATAAAAACCAAATCAAGCCGTCCGATGTCGTAGACGGCAATTGCGGCGCGTGTTTCGGAAATGCCGCCAACCGTTTCCAAGTCAATCGGAAAACCGCTCGCATCGTTAAATTCCTGCCATCTCGAAGCAAGTTTTAATGTCAGATGACGATTTTCAAATCGCTCAAAATTTTCGCTGGCAAGATAATTCTGTTTGAGTTTCGATTCATTCCAGAGTTTGATAAAAGCGGGCAAATCCGCAAATTGAACATAAACGAGTGCGCCGCGCGGAAAATCTTCGGCTTGCGAAAACGCATTTTGAGATTTCTGCGAACCTGCAAAAACGATTGCGCCAAAAATGAGCAAAATAATTATAAGTTTTAATTTCATATTTTTAATTTGCCATTGCAAAACTTAGATTTTCCTTTGCGTGCTTTGCACCTTTGCGGGAAATTTCTCCCGCAAAAGCGCAAAGCACGCAAAGGAAAGCAAAAAAGGTTATAAATTTATCTTTCAAAATCAAAACTACTCGTGTTCTGCAAATCAACCGTAAAATCCGTAACCTTCCGCGTTTTCTCTTTTTCTAAATTTTGCAAATGCTTAATTCTTTCCCCATCAATTTCCTTTGATTTTGCTTTTTCAAACGCCATCGTTCGCGGAAAATCTCCAATCTTTTCAGCGGTTTCGGAAAGTAAATCCAACAATTCGTCGGATTTTGCGCCTTTGTCTAAATCCGCTAATCTAACTGCCGCATTCGGTTGACCGGTTGTAATATACAAACGTATTAATTGTTGCGGTGCGGATTCCGCCGCAAAAGGATTTTCCGCGTCTTTGTCGGCAATCAGAGAATTGTTAAAAGCATTTATCGCAAACTCATTCTGCCGAAAACTTCTTGCAGCTAATCCGACAAAAAACCAAAACTGCGAACCCGGATTTTCAACCTTTATCTCGATTTGATTATTGGCGAAAATCTCCAGCGCGTTTCGCAATTCGCTTTCCGCCGATTCTGTTTCGTTCAATAAATCCGCTTTGTTTTTGATAATTTCCGTTGACAGCCAAACCGCTTGCCAACGCGAATCTCTGCCTGAATTTCTGTCATTGATAATACTTGCGAGAAGTTTGACGGCTTCTGCCTGGTTTTCGTTTCGGGCAAAAAGCCGCGCTAATTCAAGCCGATTTGCCGCATCTTCGGGCGCAATTTCGAGAAGTCTTTGCCGAAACGCGATTGACTTTTCCGTTTGTTTGAAGTCCGAAGCGGCTTCGGCGGCGAGTTTTAAAGCCTCATTTTGATTGATGGAAACAACCGTTTCCGTTTCTTTCGGCTTCGCGCCGTCAACCGCGAAAAGTTTTATTTGCGGCAAAGAAGCAAGTTCCGCCAAAACCGTCGGCTTTTTGTCTTCGTCGCTAGCATCAATCATTATTTGCAACAATTTGAGCGCGTTTTCCGCATCATTTTTCTCAAAAAATATCCGCGCCAAACCGACAAAATTTGCCGTTTCAAATTGTTCCAGCACAAGCTGCCGCGCATAAAACGCCTGCAATAAATCTTTCGCTTCAGCTTCGAGTTTTTCGTCGCGCAAGATTTGCAAAACGGCGTTCAAACGCTCGATGCCCGGCGGTTTGACGCTTTGCACAGCGAATTTTATTTCAATACCGACGAAGCGTTTTGCATCGCTCAAAGTCCTAGCCGAATTTCCTTCACGGATTTGTAGTTTCAATTTGGCAAGCCGCAGCCATTCGGGACGCGCATAACGCCGGTTTAATTCGCTTTCAATTAAATAAATAAGTGTTTGCGCTTTGGCGTTTTCGTCGGTTTTAAGCAAAAATCCGAGATATTCTTTTTGCCAGCCGATTCGCCCGCTTTCCGGCTCGGAAATTTTGTAATCGTTTTCCCGGTCGAGAACTTCTTCGGCTTCGTCCGTGCTGTAAGTTCTCTGCAAAACCGCTTCGTAATCGTAATCGGAACTGCTTGAAGTTTTGCTTCGCGCAATCAAAATCTCATAAAACGGCGCACGATTGTTTTCCGCAATCAACGATTCATTGATAAGCAATTCCGGCAGCAAAACGCTTTTCGGAACTGCCGAAACAAGTTTTTGGAAATAAGCGGTTTTTGTAGTTTCCGCATCAAACGAAGCAGAAACCTGGCGAATCAAATTCTTTAAATTTTCGGGTAATTCCTGTTTGTCGTTTCCGTAATAATTATCGCTGCCGTCGTCATTTTCTTTTAATTTTTTAATGACAATCGGAAACAGGTTTTCCCGCGCTTCCGTTTGCAAATCGTATTTGTTCAAAGTTTGCAGATAAAGTTCGCCGTCTTCGAGCGTCGGATTTTCGCCCGCGATAATTTCCGTCCAAATTTCCCGCGCCTTCTTTTCGTCGCTCATCTGAAAATAAACCGCGCCGAGATTTGCCCGTGTTTTTTTATCGTCGGGCTTCATTTCAAGCGCAAGCCATAAATGCTCGAGCGCGTTTTTCGCGTCGGTTTGTTCGAGATAAAACGCGCCGAGTTTTGCCTGCTCATCCGCGTCGTGCGGGCGATTTTCAATCATCGCGGGCAAAAAGTTTTTCGCGTCGCGCCGCATTTCATCACTCGGCGCAAAATAAAGCCATTCGCCGTATCCGCCGACCAGCCGAAACCAATCGTCGCCGACGAGTTGGTTAGATTTGTCAGGTCTTTGTTTAATAAATTCGCCAATCGGCGCAAGTCGCAGCGCAGCGCAAAAATAGCATTCGTTTTTGTCCGCGTATTCGCGCAAAGCAAGGCTCGTTTCGGCGTTTCTCGCAAGTTTCCAACTTGTTGGTAAAGAAGCGTTTTCCATTGCTTCGTGCGCCCAATCGCGTTTGCCTTTCGCCAGTAAAAAGTTAATAAGCTGCAATTGATACGGCGAAGATTGTCTGGCTAAAATTGCGAGTTCTTCGCGCTTGTTTTCATACAAAAATTCCAAATATCGCGCCGCCATTTCATTCGGTTCAGCGACAAGTTTTCCGCTTGCTTTCCGGTAATTTTCGCGCAAAACCGCCAGTTCTTTTTCCGTGTTGCCGACTAACCGCGCATTGTCCGCAATCAAACGCGGATAATCAAAACTTGCGGCGTTTTTATCGCGTCCGCGTTCCGTTTCCAAAACGTCCAAAACTTTCTGAAACATTCCGCGCTCGCTGTAAAAATCAATCAAGACGCGCAAACGGATGTGATAATTTTCTGCGCTGTCCGAAGCAAAAGCCGCGTCTTTTTGCGCGATGAGAACTTTTTCCTCTAACGCGCCAAAACCTGAACGATGCGCGATATTTTGCAGCAACGATAGCGTCGAGTAACGGTCTGTTTCCTTCAAAACTTCGTCAATACGGCGGCTCAAATCCTTTTGCAAAGCAGTATTTTCATCACTTGTCGCCGTCGTTTTTGCTATGTTCCCAATCGCTTCCGGCATCGCGCCGTCCAAAACTTGCAGTTGATTTCGCGCTTTTCCGGCGTTTATCGAATTATTTCCGTCGGCTTCGACAACAAATTTTTCGCGCAAATTCCAGAGCCTTTCAGTAATCGCATCGAGATTTTCTTCCGTTCGCAAAGTTGCCGCATAACCCGAAACATCCGCCGCTTTCAAATCGTGCGCGAAAGGATTTTCAAGGAGTTCATTAAACGCCTGGCGATAAGTTTCAATTGCCTTTGCTTTTTCAACATTTTGCAGGTTTCGCGCTTCGGCGAATCGGTCGGAAATCGTCTGTTTCGGTCTTTCTTCGACGGGAAGTTTTTCGCTTTCCGCTTTGGCTTCTTTGGTTCGTCCGGCTTTTTCCAAAACTTCGATTTTTAATTTAATAAATTGCGGTTCGTCGTTGGTTAATTCCAAAACTTTATTGATATTTTCCAGCGCGGCATCGTAATTTTTGCGGCGCGTTTCAATGTCGGCAAGCGCGACGTAAAGTTCCGTCATTTCGGGCTGATTGCCAATCGCCGACTTGTAATTTCGCACCGCGTTTTCCAAATCGTTGTTTGCTTCAAAAATCCGTGCCAAAACCACATTCCAGCGATAATTTTTATACGCTTCGTCCGCCGTTTTTTGATAATAAGACAAAAGCACATCGCCGTCGCCGTAGCGTTTGACGTAATAAATCGCCTTCTCGACATTTTCTTCGTTGTCAGGTTCGCGGTTGATGATTTCGATGTGCTGCTCGACGGCGGAAGAAAAATCTTTCAGCCGCGTGAATGCGTCAATCATTTGCGTTCTGAATCGGGCAACCGTTTCGTTTAATTCGCGGCGTTCAATGTCTTGATTTTTCAACGCTTCGAGCGTTTCGCCAAAAACTTTTTTGAGCGCGTCGGGTTTTGCCTGATTGACATAAATGTTCGTCAATTCGCGGAAAACTTCCGTGTCACTTTCATCTTCGTTGTGAAGATTTGCCAAAATTCGTTCGGCTTCGTCAAGGCGATTTTGCAAAACCAACTTTGCCGCCAGTTTCCGCGAAAAAAGGTATTGAAATTTTCCTTTGCCGCGAGATGCGCCTGCTTGCAAAACGCGGATTGCGTCATCACGCGCATTCATTTGCCAGTAAATATCGGCACTCTCGCTCAAAACACCGTAATTCGTCGGAAATTTTGCGAGAAGTTCCGATACGACGCTTTTTGCTTCGTCGCGCCGGTTTTCTTCTAAAAAAGAATCGGCGAGTTGCAAGCGATAAGAAATCGCGTTGCGCGAACTCGTCGCCGTTTGCGCCAACCGTCGAAGCGCAATTTGTTCACCGTTTTTATTGTCATTTGCCGCAAAAAATTCACGCGCCGAGTCTAAAAAATCTTTGTTTTCACTGCGCGAAATTTCTTGTTTTAAGACGTTGAAACCACAGATTGACACCGATGAACACGGATTAAGAATCCGAGATTTGGAATTTGAAATCTGAAATTGCGAACCTTGTTCGCCAATCTGCGTATATCTGTGTTCATCTGTGGTTAATTTTCCCAAATCCTGCAAAAATTCGGCATACGCCAAAATCAACTTTGAACCATCTTTACGGTTTTTACGTTCCGTTACAAAAGCGGAATTTATCGCTTGCAGATTTTCCGCTTTTTGTCCGGCAATTTTCACCAAACGCTGCTTGGCGCGGTTTGTTTGTGAATATTCTTCGTCTTCCGCCGCGTCGAGAGCCTTGACATATTCGCCAATCGCTTCGGGCATTTTGTGCTGCGCTTCTAAAATCGCGCCGGTTTGAAAAGCATAAAGCGTGTCGTCATTCATCTTTTCGCGTAAGGTTTTTATTGTTCGCAAAGCGTCATCGTATTGAAAATAATCCCAGTAGACCGTTGCCGTTTCGAGATAAATATCCGGTTCGCCCTGCGCCGTTATAATTAATTTTTCCCATTCGTTTCGCGCATTTTCATAATTGCCTAGTTCGGCTTGGAGTTCACCGCTGCGCGTGCGAAATTCGGCGGAGAAAGGCGAAAATTCGGCTTGCGCGTGGGCGACATTTGCCGCTTCCGCCAAACTTCTGCGATTACGTTGACCGAAAGAGCGCGTAAAATTAAGAAGACGCTCTTGAAATTCCGGCGTGTGCGGGTAAAGTTCGTTAAGCCGCCGGTAAGCGTCAACCGCTTCTTCAAAATTGGCAAGATGCGCCGCGGCATCGGCGCGAAAAAGCGCATACGGTAAATTCTCCTGAGAGATTGCTTCAACGCAGCATTTTTCGCGGGCTGTATTTAGAAAATTTCGCAGTTCGCGCTTTTCGGCAAGGTCTTTGATAAAAAGTTCGCGCACTTGTTTCGATTCAAAATAATAAGCGGCGGAAAGTTTGCGCCAATCATTTCCCTGTTTGTGCGCTTTGTAAAAATTGAGCAAGCCGTTGACAAAACTGATGTTGTGCGGAAAACGCCCGTGCGCCGTCGTATAAAGTTTTAAGTAAAGCTGCTCGTCAAATTCGCTCGCGCTCATTCGCGTGTCAACAAACTGCAAAAGATAATTTTGCGCTTCCGCGTCGTCCAATTTTTCAAGCAAATCCTGCGAAAATTTGGCAAATTCCTGCTTTTTTCCGCGCTGCAAAAACCAACGCGCCAGACGGTCTTCCCAATTCCGCGTCTGAAATTGTTTGATTGCCGTTTGATAAACTTTTAGCTGCTCGTTCACCAAATTGGTCTGCTCAAGCCAATTTAATCTCTGCTCATACAACCATTGTTCATCTGGATATTTGCCGATTTCACCGGAATAAAGCACGAGAATTTCGTTTGTGAGTTTGTCTTTGACAAGCGATGAAACGAAGCGTTCCAAAACTTTTGAATAAGTTATTTCATCGGTTTTGGTCGCCGGATAATCGCGCAAAGGATTTTGATTGTCATAGTAATAATCGTCAACTTTTTTGTTTTCGCCCGGAATGTTAATGCCCCGGTTGGAAATTGGCGGTGTTTGTTTGTCTTCTGTCGGCGCAGGAGTTGAATTATCCGAATCAACCCGAAATTCGTAATTTTCCACAATCGGCGCAAGCGGTTTTCCTTGTTTGCCCAGATAATCCAAAATCCGCTGATAAACGGCGCGTTCTTTTTGCGGTTGATTAGTTGCCACGAAAGCATCGGCAAGTTTGAGCGCGACATTGGCGTAATCGCTTGATTTTTCGTCGCGTTGCTCAAATTCGGCAAGCGTCTTTTCGGCAATTTCCGTTTCTTTGCCCGCCGCGGAAAGCCGCACAATGTCCAAATACATCTGCGCGAGTTCCGGCGAAGTCGGATATTCTTCCTTGTATGCCTGAAAAATGCGATACGCGGCGGCGCGATTAAAAAATTTGGTTGCCGTGCGTTCCTTTGCGGCAAGTTCTCTTTGCGGTTCGGTGTCGGAAAAAATTAGCGACAAAATTCCGCTTGTAATTCCCGGATGCGGGTCTGATTTGCCGACATCTTCGTAAAATCTCAAATCACCTTTCGTCAACGTGATGCGGTTTTCGCCCGAGTCGGAAAGCAATTCAAAAAGCTGGTATAAAACCTTCGCCCGCAATTGGCTTTTCGGCTCGAGCGCGTTTTGCAAATGAAGCGTATACAAAAACCGCGAAGCCAAATCGCTTTCGCCGTCGGCAAGCAAAACACGCGCCGCCGCGACAAGTTCTTCCGGTTTCCAAACAATTTTCGCCTCGCTTCGCGCTTTTTCGAGCTGCAAAATTACCGTTGCGGAAGAATCGTTGTCGTAAGTGCCGTCGTGCTGCCGAAAATGAATCAACCGCAAAGCCGTGTCAAAATCAATTGGTTCGCGCTTAAAACTTGTTTTCAACTCGTTTCCGTAAGCGCGAAAACGGTCCTGGTCTTTGAGAAAACCATAAAATTTTTCGGTTGTTTCGTCCGACCAAAACGGGTCAAACGCTGCTTGATAAACTTTTTCCGCTTCTTTCGGATTTTCCGTCACAAGCAAAATTGCGACTTCTTTTTCGAGCAAAATTTTTTGTCTTTCGGGAAATTTATCTTTATACTCACGCAAAATTTTCAAGGCTTCCGCATAATTTTTTTCTTCCGTAAGTTTGTCAATCAACTGTTCGATAATCGGAAAAACAGACGGATTTTGCGCGGCGATTTGTTGATAAAATTCAGGTTTGAGATATTTTTCGAGTTCGTGAATTCGTGCAAACCCAATCAAGCGCGAAAAAATTAAAGCGCGTTTTTCTTCCGAAGCAAGCGCAAGCATTTTTTCTAAAGTTTCGGCTTTCTTGGCAAATTCGGCGCGGCGTTCGTAAAAAGCGACGAGATTTTCCTGCGCGTTCAAACCGTCTTTTTGCAGTTCGACATATTTGTTTAATTCCGCTTCGGCTAAATCGAATCTTTCGAGCTTTTCGTCAAGTTGAGAGAGTTTTTGATAAATTTCCGCGTCATCAGGAAATTTCTCTGAAACTTCGGCTAAATTTTGCCGCGCTTTTTCAGTCGGAAAAGGCACGGTCGCTTCCGCGCCGAAAAATTCCGTGCGCGTGTAAAGTGCGTTTTCAACGGCAATCTCTTTTTTGATTTTTTGTCTTTCGTATGTCTTTTCGGTTTGAACTTTTTCGCCGCTTGCCAGAGATTTTTTTTCAACATATTGCCAACCGAAAATTATTCCGCCAAGACAAACAAAAGCGATGCCAACTTTAAATTTTCGTTTTTTCATAATACCGGGAGCGCGGGCATCCTGCCCGCAATGAACGCTGAAAGCGTTCAAAACCACACCTCCTTGAGCAATTTCCAGTTTAGTTAAAATTTTCCGTGCTTTCGCACGATTGCGGGCAGGATGCCCGCGCTCCCGGTATTCGCTCCCGGTATTTATAAAACCTCAACGCTTATTTCCTCGCTCGTTTGATTGTGCGCGAAATCTTCCGCCGTAACGCTCAAGACGTATTTTCCCGAAGTCAGATTTTCCGGCACGCGCAATTTTCCGATATTTGCTTTTTCCGCGTTTGACCAAAAAAGCTGCACCGGTTTTGCGCCGTAAAATTTGGCGACAATCCGTGCCGTGTCGCTGTCGGCTGAAACTTTCAGCAAAATTTCATCGCCCGCTTTAACGGTCTGTGCGGGCAAATTGATTTTTAATTTCGGCTCGTGGCTGTCCACAACGAAGGTCTTTTCTTCCTGATAACCGTTGCCGTCTTTGTCCGTCAAAAGCAAACGACACCGATAAGTTCCGTCCGGCATCCACGCCGGCGCGAGAAACCGCGTTTCCCAAACGCCTTCCGTTTCCAAAAATTTGAGCGGCAATGTTTCGCCAAACGGCAAAACAGCGAAAACTTCCTTTATCGAAGCATCGGTTTTGACGCGGATTACCGGATCGCCCGGCTGAATCAGGCGCGGGCGAAGAAGCGCACGCGGTGCGGCTAAAAATGCCGTGTAGGGCGTAACGAATTTATACTTTTCCGACAGCCGAATAATTTCCGCAATATAATCTTCGCGCTCGCCTTCGATGTTCATTGCCTGCAAAAGCGCGTCAACCCGCGCCCGCGCCCAAACTCGCGGCAGATGCGGATGCGCGTCGTCAAATTCGGGCAGGGATGTTTCACGCGAAAGATTGATAGTTTCCGCGCCGAATTGCGCTAAAAAATTAACCGTTGTCTGCGCTTGCGGCTTTTTGTAACGCCCGACAAAAGCGAAACTCGAACCGTCGAAACTATCCGCGCCCGTCGCATAAATTTGATAAAAATTGTCCGGTTGGGAAAAATTCAATCGTAAGTTTTCAATACTTGGCGAGCCGATTTTGTCCAAAAATATCTTTAGTGAAAGCGCGATGTCTTCGGTTTCCCGCGCCTGTGAAAAATAGCCGTGAGTTTTTGCGGTCAATTCTTCCAAAAGCGATGTGTTCGCATCGTTTCCAGGCGCAAACGCAAAAAGTTTGATGACATTTTCATTATACTTTTTATCGTTGTCGAAAAGGCTGGAAATTGGTTTGAAATTTGTCGTTTCAAGCGTCGGGTTGGCATCGGAAATCAAAATAATATCGCGCTCGCCGTCGGAAAAATTATTTGCCTGCTCAATCGCTTTTTGCAATGCTTTTTTAACATTGGTGCCGCCGCCAAATGCCGAATCTCGGACAAATTGCATTGCTTGTTCGACATTTTCAGTGGTTGCGGCAAGCGGTTTTTCGGAAAATGCGTCGGTTTCTTCGTTAAATAAAATCAAGCTGAATTTGTCCTGCGCGGTTAAACCGTGCAGAAAATAATCGGCGGCTTCGACGGCGCGGGCAAGTTTGTCGCCATACATCGAAAGAGAAGTGTCGAGCAGCAAAACGATGCGGCGCGGTTCGGTTATTTTGGACGTTTGCTGATTGAAAATCGCTTGCGCTTGGAAATAACCGTCGGGATTTGGATTGGCAAGTTGCGGGTCGCGCAAATCGTAAGCGGAAATTTGTTCGGGTGCGCGATACGTGATGAACGAAAGCGAGCTTTCAGGCGCGTTTATCTGATAATCGAACGAAAAATCGTCTTTCAGTTCGATGTTGCGGGCGTGAAATTCCGCTTCAAGATTATTTGCATTCGCCTTGGTAATTTGCAGCGGATAATCGTAATAAGTTGTCGTAAAAATCGGGAAATCGTTGACGACGCGCAGATGCAGATTAAATTCGCCGACCGTTTGCGTTTCGCCGAAAGAAGGTTTGAGCGGAAACGTAAAATGCGAACTCAAACTCTCAACCGGCAAGACTTCCGTATATTCCAACTCCAACCGTTTTGAACCGTAACCGTCAATCGGAAAAACCTTTGCCGAAAAAGCCGAATTCCCTTCGTGTTCGTCAGTTTGCTGCAAAATTCCGGGGTCAATTTGCGCCTGTTTGATTTGGCTGTAAATGGCGTTGGCGCGGCGTTTTTCCATCATCACGCCCGGAATGCGCGTGTCGTTATCCCAAACGGCAAAATCAAAAATCGAACTTTGCGGCGAAAGCGCGAAAAGATATTTGCCTTCGAGCGTGTTTGCCGTCTGATTATCAAAAATCTGCATAATTTTGACGGTCGCGTGTTGGTTGTCAATCAAAATATCAACATTCATCGTTTGGAGAGAAAGTACGCTTGCGTCGGGTTTGTCCGTTTGCGATGACGGAATTAAAACGCCCGATTGTGCGAACGAAACGGAAAAAGCAAGGAAAAAATTTAATGCGAAAGTGCAAAGGCGCAAAGATTTTAGGAAATTTAAACCACAGATAAGCACAGATAAACTCGGATTTTTTAAATCTTCTATCTGTGTAAATCTGTGGTTATCTGTGGTTAATTTTTCTTCGCAGCTTTGCGTCTGTGCGTTAAAAATTTTCATCTCAAATCTCCGCTTACAAAATAGCTTTTCTCAATCCGCGCAATGCCGTTTGTCGTGCCGAAATAAACATTTTCGCCGTCGCCCGTAATGCTCATTACGACGTTTGCAGGTAAATCGTCTTTCAAAACGCTCCACTTTTGCGTGTTCAAATCCAAAACGCGCACACCTTCCAAAGTTCCGAGGTATAGCCTTTCGCCGTCGCTGAACATCGCGTTCGGATTGACAACGAACTTGCCGATTTCCGGGAAAGAATAAATTTCACCTGACGCGGTGAGTTCAAAAACTCCGCCGCCGTAAGTTCCGATAAATAAGCGTTCACCGGCAAAACAAAGAGCCGTTACCCAATTTTGTTTCAAATTCGAGTTGGAATCTTTAAAGACTCGCACAACTTTATTGCCGCGAATCTCCGCCAAACCGCCGAGCGTTCCGACATAAAGCGATTTTTTGACGAAAAGCGTCGTGTAAATGCTGTTGCCCGGCAAACCTTGCACGGTTGAAAGGCTTCGCTGTTTGCCGTTTTCATTGAGCGTTAAACCTTTGCCCGTGGCAATTGCGAGAAAATCCGCGTCGGCGAAATGCGTTACCGAATTGCTTAACAAACCATCGGTTTTTGTTAAATCATCGCTTGAAAAATCGTTTTTGAAACGCATTAAACCGCTTGAAGTCGCGGCAAACATTGTGTCGTTTTGCGATTGCAAAAAGTTGATTTCCCGAATTGTTTCCGATTCTAGATGCTTCAACTTTTTGCCGTCTTTGGTGAAAACATCAATGCCGTTGCGGAAAGTTCCAAGCCAAAGATTTTCATTATTATCGAAGGCAAGCGCGGAAACGAAATTGTCGGTTAAAAGATTGTTTTCGGTTTGGGCAAATTGTTTGAAATTGTTTTTGTCGGCTTGCCAAATTCCTTGTTTGGAAAGCAGAAAGAGTTTTCCGTCGGTTTCGACAAAACGCGCATCAGACAATTTTTTATTTTTTGCTGTTTCCTTCACCGCAAATTTTGCGTCAAGCGTAAAAATTTCGCCGTTCGCTTTGCTGAAAAAAATTTGATTGCCGTGTTTGGCAAGGCTTGAAAGCGTCGGCAATGTTGCGATTGGGCGAAAAGGTTTTGGAATTTGAAAATTTGCAGCTTGAACCAATCCGAAATCAGTTGCGACGAAGACATTTTCGCCGTTGTTCACAACGCCGACCACACGATTTGACGGCAAACCTTCGGCGGTTGTGAAATGCCGCCAAACGCCGCTTTCAAAAATCCACAAACCGCCCGCGAAAGTTCCGACAAAGAGGCGCGAATCTTCCTTGACCAAACAATTTACGGCAATCAATCTTTCTTTTTCGGCTTTGATTTCCCGGAAATTTTTGCCGTCAAATTCAATCAAGCCGCCCGCGAATGTGCCGATAAGAAGTCTGCCGTCGTCAATCAAAAACGCGGTAATCGCCTGCGCGTCGCGGTCTGTCCAACGATAGCTTTCAAAATTTTCGCCGTCGAAGACGAGCAATCCTTTCGACCTCGTGCCGATAAAGAGTTTTGAGTTAAAAACAATCAAACTCGTCAAATCGCTTTCGCTCAAACCGTCCAAAACCGTAAAATGTTTAATCAACTTCCCGTCAGTTGAAAATTGAAGAAGTCCGCCGCTAGTCGCCGCAAAATAAAAGTCCTGAAACTTTACAAAATCCCGCGTTTCACTTGTGTTTTGCCAAAATTGAACTTCGCGTTGCAGATGAGGAATGAGGCGAGTCCGTTCAAAAGGCAGGTATTTTTCAAGGCGGGCGCGTTCTTTGACAAGTTCGCTTTGGGCGGAATTTTTGACGCGAATAATTTCATCGGCAAGCGCGAAGGCTAAAACTCCGAGCAGGCAGTAAATAATTTTCCGTGTAAATTTATTTTTCAAGGATAATCGCATCGTTTTGATTATCTTTAAAAAATATTTAGGTTTGAACGTGCCGATTAACGGCGTGTTTTAAGGTTGTTACGGTGAGGCTTGTGTGGAAAACCACAGCCGAAGAATTTTAGATTTTGGATTTTAGATTGGCGATTTTATAGCGGATTTCAGTAATTTGAATTACAAAACATTTGGAATA
>JBPCPU010000047.1:0-8905 GCA_050998795.1 Pyrinomonadaceae bacterium | reverse complement strand
GAAGTTGACCTTTACTCAAAAGCGTTGTCAAATATCGTTCGTCCGTTTCGGTTAGTTTAATGTGTTGTTTCTTCATAAGAAAAAGAAACGACTAAAACCGAACAAATTTTAATTTACAGACTACTTAACGGTATTTGCGTAAATAATTGTAGCTTCGCCGTTCAACGCACGTTTTAGAAGTTCCGCAACATCTTCAGGGACTTCAGCTTTACCATATTTTTTGATTATGCAGCGAGGCTTTTCATAATTGGTTTTGTCTTCAAAAATTCGTATATTCTTGAATCCTGATTTTTCATAATATCGGCTTGCAGATTCGGGAACTGTTGCGCTCATTAACAAAACAGGGACTTCCAAAATGCGTAAAACTTTCAGCAAAACGATTATGTTAGCTTGAGTAAATTCGTCGTAAAAATCAGCTTCATCAATTACGACACACGAATTTGCAAGTCCGAAAAAAATTGAATGATGGTCTTCGCGCGTTCCTGTCAAACATAGGCAAAGATGGTCAATCGTTGTTACTGTGCAAGGCACTTCAAGTTTTCGCGCCAGTTCTTGTTGTTTATCAATGAACTTTCGTTCTTTATTTTGATTCGTTTGAATTTTAAGAAATAAAGCACTTGAATGATAAAGTCCGACTTCACTTATGTCTTCCGCTTTATTGATTGAAAGAGCATTTGCCGTAAAGCGTGTCGGCATCGCAAAAACTACACGGTCAGCGCGGTTTCTCTCGCATTGATGTTTTGCCCAAAGCAAAGCTGCATCTGTTTTTCCCGAACCTGTTGGAGAACGCAAAATAGAAAAAGGCTCATCGTAAAGTTCTTCTATTTTTTCTTGAACCGGATTTCTTTTTTCATTTCCGTTTTCATCTTTGTATGGAAATGTATAAAAGTTTTCATCAAAACCAACGAAATCCGGTAGTTTTTCATTTTGCTCAAAGGCACTTGCCCGATGGTCAGCCAACTGTAACCAAGAACGAACACCTGAAAAACGATAGCGTTGCTTTATTATTTCAGATAATTTCGTTCTGCTAACATCCGCACTCAAATTTGTAAATTCAAGCCAAAACTTTTCAAATTCTTTGCGGTCTGACCAGCGTTTTTTGTATCTATCTCGTCTGCTCAATTTGCCGTGATGCGAACCAATAGCAACTTTTACGGGCAAAGAAAGTTTTGCACCTCTCATTTCCGCGTGTTGGAGTGAGGCTATTTCGTGTCGAATTTCTACTTGCCTTAAATTAAGTCCGGTGTCTTTTCCTGTGCGAAGATATTCTTCATAATCTTTTTGGCAACGGTTTTGCCATTGAGAATCTTTTTTGCCGTCATCGTGCCAACACACGCTCGTTCTTACCGCATATTCAAGATTTTCCTGAGTGAACTTTTTATATTTTCCCAACACAAAAGTTCTTTGTTTAATCAAGCGTGAGGCTTGCTCAAGCAAATTAGAAATATGCAGAGAAAGAGTTACCGGCGGAATTCCCGACGGTTTAGCTAAAATTATTTGTTTCTTTTGGTCAACTTTCATTGAGCATTTTCAAATTGTTCGGTTGTCATTGTTTCTGCACCGTTTGAAGGATCAAACAAATCATTTTTTTTCAAATAGCTCATTGCCTTCTCGTAAGCATCGGCAACGCTATCAGTTTCGGCAGAAGTATCATCACCGAGGAAATAAACCGCATCGCGTTTTTTCAACTCGGCTAAGATTCTTTCTCTTTCAACTTCGTTTTCGGTCAGAAAATAGCGTGATGCTTTCCGGCTTAGTTTTGTATCAAAAACAATCAAAACTTTTTGTGGTTCGCCGCTTGTTGCATTTCGGGCATTGTTGGCGTAATCGGTAAGAGAAGCGGATGCTTCAAGAGCAAGTTGAACGCGACGTTTTCTCTCGGTTTCATCAATGTGTTTGATGTATTCCGTGTTTAGATGAAAACCATCTCCGTATTTATATCTTTTACGAAGTCCAACTGAACCAACATCAATGTGAAAACTCATTAACATTAAATCTTTTTGACTAAATTCGCGTGTTGCTAATGCCTGTCTACCTATTGTGAACTTTTTTTTCTCTTCATCATTCAATTTTGCGTATGCATCTGCAGTAACAACATTTGGGTTTTGTTCCAATCGTATTAAAAGGTCTCTTCCAATTTTGCTTTGTTCAAGAGCAACCGCAGGTGTAGCTGTCAATGGTGCGGTTCTTTTCCCTGAATAATTTTCTTTTCCTTTTGGGTGCAAAAATCCGCCTAAGTCAGCGCGAATATCTATTTCGACCAAATTTGTTACACCATCTCCGTTTGAAATATAAGTGCTTTTAACCAACTCGACATTTTTCTTTTCATCATCGCTTAAATTACTATTCTTACTTCTCTTATCTGCTTTTTGTTTGTCATCAAAATTTAAACGGTCAATCGCGCTAAAAAAAGCGTGTCGTTGCTTCTGCCCTGAAATATAAACTCTTCCGTCAGGTCTTCGTTTAATCGAAGAAGCATTTCCCAAGATTTTCTCGCCGCCGTTGGCAATGTGGTCGGTCATCGGTGCTATTATTGATACAAGAATTCCTTTGATTTCCATTGTTTATCTCCTTTAAGTTGTTAATTTGATTCTTTTTCGGTTCGCAAACGCATATATGCGATGAGCATTTGTTGAGCGGTATCCGCATCAACTTCACCACACATAACTGCGTCAATAAATTTTGTAGCTTCTGCTGGTGCTTCACTTTGCAGTAATCGTCCGGCTTGTGTAGATACCCGTCGAAGCATATCTTGCGGAGTTTCGCCACTCATCGCCGCACTTTCAAAGCCAATTAAAATCTTGGCTTTTTGTTTTAACATATCTGAATAACTATTTGTTTCTTCGTTAGCCACTATAAAAGCCGCTAAGTTAAGCCATTGCCCATAAGCTCTAGCTGATTCCACAATTTCGCGGTTAATTGGATTTTCTTTCATAAAATATTCCTCAAATAATGTATTTACTTCCAAAGCATATTCCGCCCGAAAAGCGAGGAAATCTTGGAAGGAAGGTTTGTCAAAAAGTTGCAAGAAACGATTAGTCATCAAATCAAATAATTGATAATTGGTTAAATTCCACCGCTTCTTGCCTTTTCCTTCATTTTCAATCTCTGAATAAAGTTTCGTTCCAAGTGTTAATTCGTCTATTAAAGTGCTGAGTTTGTCCTTAATTGCTAAATTAATGACGTGGTGCGAAAACTGAACTTGAAAGATATTGTCATAGCTGATGACATATAAAGGTTTTCCTTCTAAAGATTTCAAAACTCTTTCAGCCCAATTTTCTTCTTTAGCTCTCACTGCCCAACGCCCGATTGCTGCTAAAAGCCCGACTGCTCCAAACGCCGAATTCCGCGGAGCAAACGGATAATTTCCATTAAAAATGGGCGGGCGTTTGTAACTCTTCTTTCCTTTATCATCAACATACGGCTCGACAGAATACGGATTACCTCTATCTGCTAATTCGGTAGTTAGCATTGCATTAAAGAGTTCGACAAAATCTTTCAACTCATCCAAAGGTAAATCAGGAATGATTACGGAGTTGTGTTTCTCTTTTGGCTTAACTTGTTTTCTTACATAAGCTGATGGTTTTGTTTCTGTCAGTGTTGTTATTACTGAGCATACCGCTTCAATTAAGGTAGACGTAGGTTCAGATTGTGAAGAATTACCTCTTTGGTTTATTTTTTGGGTTGTCGGTGCAAAAGAACGACTAAGTTTAATACTACTCTTTGCAAGACTATCTTCATTTCTTAAACTTTCGATAAGTTTTTCTGCGTTTTCAAATGTGCCTAAAGTATCTCCTTCAGTTGTCACAATCGTTGGAGCAAGATATTTTCCAATATCTGCTAATCCTTTCTGCCGCACAAGTGATTTATCTTTTCTCAACTTCTCCAATGGAATTGGGTTGAATCTTAATTCATCCGAAGTTTCTGGATTATCTAAAGTTTCAAAGCGAAAGTTATTCAATCCGTTTTCAATTTCTTGAATAAAAATTTTAACTAAATCTTTTTGAGTAGGATTTTCAATCTCTTCGCTTTGAATTAATCTGCCAAGTCGAAACAAAGCAACAGCCAAACCGTATTTTGAATAAGGATGCACCAAATTGTAGAGCGAATTATGCTTCAACTCCTGCTCAAAACTATTTTGATTATCGGAAAAAAGTGGCAAATCGTTCATTATAATTCCTCATAATAACACTCAACCCAACCATCGTTTGAACCCAAGTAAAGGGGTGAAATCGGATTTTCTAATGCTTCGGCTAAAAGTTTTGAAATTTTTGCAGACGTTTCCAAGACATATTTATATGAATCTTGCGGAACTACATAACCTCTTAGTGTTGGACTAATATAAAACTGAGGAAAGTAAGGTCGAACCACATTTACATGAATGGTTTCCCACTCTTCAAAGGTGTTAATTTTGTCTTTGTGCTTGTTACCTTCTTTCTTATCAGTAAATTCAATTTTCCTCTTCTCTTTTTTTTCGTTTGGAGGTTTAGCTTTTTGAGAATGCAAATTCATAATTGGAATTGCTCTATAATCATATTCTCTACTTCCACCAATAAATGAAGCTCCATGTTGATGTTGTGACCAGTAATCGTCGTAATGAATTAAATCAGGAATACAACGAGTTGAAACGCGAATATGAAATTGTAATAAACTTGAAAATCCGACATCGGAAGTTTGGATTTCAAGTTTATGTTTCTGCGAAATTTTTTTAATAAGTTTGTCGCGTTCTTTATCAGTTTTTCCTGTTAGGTGAAAACCAAAAGCGTTTTCAATCATTCCGTAAAGCATTTCATCAGTCGGTTCAGGCTGACAGCGATAATACTTTCCAGGCATACTTGAAACCATCGAAAGCGGTGCAAGTGCTTCAATTGTGAGTTTTCCGCGCACAGAAAAATCAGGTGGTTCAAGCAAAAAATCCAAATTTAAGTTCATAAGTTTTCCCTCAAAAATTAGTATAAACTTCCAAAACAACTTCCCGTGCTGTTGCCGATGCCGACGTTCCAGGCGAATTGGACGGCTTCGGGTGTGCCTTCGACAATTACTGGACAGATGCTCGCTTTGTGGTCAATGTCTTTGATGCGGACGAGTTTTATTTTCGGGTTCGCAAATTCGCGGTCGAAGCCGACTTTAATCTGTTTGTCCGCGTCGGTAAAGCGCGTAATGCCGGCTTCGCGGTTTGCCGCATCCATTTTGTGGATTAAGGTAGCGGTCACCAGCGCGTCGGCTTCGGGTTCGTTGTAAAGATAATGATGCGGCGGTTTGCCGTTTGGCGGCTGCTTGCCTTTGACGAAAACGGGGCTGGCGACTTTGAAGCGGTAGCGTGTGCCGAAATCGGGCGTGGTTTGCTGCCGAATTTGCAGGACGCGCATTCCGCAGAACATTTCCGGGTCGCTCAATGCGCCGTTCACAAGTTTTTCGACGTATTCGTCTTCGTAAAAACTGACAAACCAATTCGCGCCGTTCGGAAATTCCAGGCGGTTGGCGACGCGGCGGCTGCCGTCGAGCCAGGCGAGCGAGTAAAGACTTATTTTATCGTGCAAATCGTTATCCGAAAGCCATTTGTGAAACGCGCCCGTGAGCCGATGTTGATAGGCAAACGAAACGGGTTCGGTGTTTGGCGATAATGTAAAATGCAGTCTCATTGTACGTAATCTTTTAACGGTTTCAGTAAAGTCTATAATCTATGAATGCCAAGTAGCTAGCGCAATCGGAAAAATTATCCGAAGAAATCAATTTAAAAATTCTTCAAACTCTGCCGCAGAATTTCGCCGACTTCTTCGCGCACTTCCGGCGGCGAAACGACTTCGACGTTTGGCAGATGGCTCAGGATAAATCTGATTAAGCCTCTGCCGCGGGCGACGCGCATTTCAATCGTGATTGTTTCCGGCGAGATGCCGCGCCGCTGTTTCCATTCGATTTTCTTTTGCGACGGGTGAAATTTTCGCTCGGCGAAGATTCGCGCCGTGATGCCGGTGGCTTTTAAACGGACGGTGACCGGCTCGCCGTGAATACCGTTGAAACAGGTTTCTTCCAGATATTGTTTGAGATTGAAATCGGCGGGACGTTTGAAAATTTCGTTTAGCTCTTTCAAATTGATAATCCGGTCAACCGAGAAAACGCTCGGACGATTATTTTTTAAATCGAAGGCAATGAGTTTTAATGTCGCGCCGTCCGGGTCGAAATAGACGGCGTATGGGTGAATCAGGCGCGTTTCGATTTCATTGCTGGTCAAACCGTGATAGCGCATCTCGACTTGGGCGCGGCTGACGGCACAATTGGCGAGACGGTCAATCACGGCAGTGTGTTTGGAAAAACTTTTGGCGGGAACGGTCGCCGAACCGTAGACGGCGGCAACGCTGTTTATTCGCTCGACGACGGCGGCGGGCAGCGATTTGCGAATCTTTTCGATGAGCGAATCGGCATATTTCGCATACGGCGAGCCTTGCGTGGTGATACCGATGCCGGCGATTGATTCCTGCGCGAGCAGCAGAAAACCGATTTCCTGCGGGGAAAACGACGGCACGATGAATTTGTAATCCTTCGGGTAGCCGTAGAATATCTCGCGCCCTTTTCTTATTTTTTCAATCGGAAGATTGCGCGTCAGCGCGTCAATATCTTTGCTGATGGTGTTGGGGTTGACCTGATAATTGCGGGCGAGTTCCTGCCGCGAATGTCGGCGATGGGCAAGCAGAAAAGGAATTTCGATTAATCTTTCCGTCAAGTCGGTGCGGTAACTCATTTTTTCGTTAGGGCATTGAGATTTGTAAAAATTTCAGATTCTTTATAGCATACATTTTATTTTCCGCAAATATATTTCCGTAAAAACATATCTATATCCTGATTGTTTGTGACGTGGGGGTCGAGCGAGTGTCAAAAACGCACAAATGCCTGAAACGCTTTTTGCACCGGCGGTGCCGTTTCCAGCGTTGAGCAAGCCGGGCGATATTTTCTTCGGCATAATTTTTGAGCTGCATAATGTAGGGCGGTTGTTTTTCCTGCTCGGCAGTCGGAATCGCAAAAGAATTATTCGGAAAATTTTCCACTTTCACGATTTGCGGCATACTGCCGCGACTCGAATGGCAGATGCCGGAACCGATGCCTTTACGTTGGCTAAAATTTTAGGTCATTCCGATATACGGATGACAGCCCGTTACACGCACACCACTGACTTGGCTATTCGCCGGGCGGTTGAGAATTTGGACGCAAAAACGGATTTTAGTAACGTATTGGTAACGGAAACAAAAAGGCAAGCGCGGGGCTTGCCGTAAGTTGTTGAATTTTGGTGGCGGGAGAGAGACTTGAACTCTCGACCTCGGGGTTATGAATCCCGCGCTCTAACCAGCTGAGCTACCCTGCCGTGAACCTTCGATTATAATTCTCCACGCCAAAAGGTCAAGTTAAAAGCAAACAAAAGTCGCAATCTTGACAATTTTGCGCTAAAATTTTATTCCAACACCTTTTTGTTTGATAGCGACAATATAAACTAGGGACAAAGGAATGCGAATACAACTCGACCACAGCCATAAAAATTTAATTTTACAGATTTTCTGTCTTGTTATAATTGCGCTTTCCACACTTTCCGCGCCGGCGCAGAAAAAGAAGGCAGCGTCAACGGCAGCACAGCCGAGAATAATAACAATTGTCACCGAACCGAAGGCAATCGTCTGGCTTGACGATGTAAAGCGCGGTGCAACCGACGAAAGCGGCAAACTTGTCGTCAAATTTTCATTGCCGGGAACGCGAAAATTGCGCGTTCGCGCCGACGGTTTTAAAGAAGTTTCGCAAAATCTGCTTCCGGCACAAAAAGGCGAAGTAAAAATTACTTTAGCCAAAACTACCGACGAAGCCGAACTTAGCTTTCAGCAAGCCGAAGCGCAAACCGACAAACAAAAAGCGGCGGAACTTTACAGAAAGGCGATAAAATTGCGCCCGAATTACGCCGAAGCGCAGCTTGGTTTGGCGCGTATTTTGTCCGACAACGGCGACAATGAAGGTGCGCTCAAAGCGATTCAATCAGCGCGAAAAGCGCGTCCCGCTTACGTGCAAGCATCAGCCGTCGAAGGCAGAATTTACAAAGCCGAAGGCGACGAAGAAAAAGCGATTGCCGCATTCAAACGCGCCATCACCGAAGGCAAAGGCTTTCAGCCCGAAGCGCAGACCGGTTTAGGTTTGCTGTATAAGGAAAGAGGGGAAGGTTTGGGCGCGGAAGGCAAATTCGATGAAGAAAACGCCAATTACAAACTTGCCGCCGACTATTTTAGAAAGGCTGTTTCACAACTTTCGGGTGCGCCCGATGCGGAAATTGTTTATCAATTTCTCGGTCTGACTTATGAAAAAATGAAGAAATACACAGATGCCATCGCGGTTTATGAAGAATTTCTGCGCGTTTTCCCCGACAGCAACGAAGCAACCGCCGTCCGCTCATTTATCGTGCAGTTGAAAAAGCAGATGGACGGCGAACAATAAAAACAATTACGAATTACGAATTACGAATTACGCGCTCATCAGAATTCTTAGATTATTTCTTTAATTTGAAATTCGTAATTCGTAATTCGTAATTGTTTTTAGCTTGAGGAAACCAAACCTTTACTTGCATGAAATAAAAATTTGGTTATATGCCGAGGGTCGGAATCGAACCGACATGGGATTGCTCCCGCCAGATTTTGAGTCTGGTGCGTATACCAATTTCGCCACCCCGGCGTGAATTAAAAACTATAAAACTTATCGTTCTCTTCGTCAACCGAACCGAAAAGATTTATCAGGCAAACTTGTCAGGATTTTCAGGGCTTTCTCATAAAAAATTAAGCATTTTCAATGTTATAATCAAACTGTCAAAGTCATCGCTGAAATTTTCTAATTGGGCTTTTTTGTTCTGACAGTTTGTTTTACTTAAAATTATTGTTGT
>JBPCPU010000264.1:0-9215 GCA_050998795.1 Pyrinomonadaceae bacterium | reverse complement strand
AATCTTACATTCGAAAGATCCGCGCGTTGCGGATGTCATTGAGAGAATTAAAAGGGAAAAACGAAAGCACGACTTATAAAACAAAAAGGGCAATAGAAATTCAAGATTCTATTCGCCAAATTTTGTTTCAAGATTGGGATCCAATAAGCATAAGCGATAATCCAAATCTTACGGATGAATATGATGCTTATATTGCACCAATCTACCGAATTCTAATTGGTAGTCGTTCTAAAGAAGAAATCGTGAAGTTATTGGATGGTGTCAAACGTAGCAATTTCGGCATATCACAAGTTGGTAATGATGAATTGCAACCAGTTGCAAATAAACTTCTAGAACTGAATGTGAAAATTAAGTAAGTCACAGATTATAAGTTGAGAATAAAATTATGAAAGAAGCAGTTATCGTATCAGCCGTGCGGACGGCGGTCGGGAAAGCACCGAAAGGGACTTTGAAAAATTCGCGTCCTGATGATTTGGGCGCGGCGGCGATTAAGGAAGCCGTCGGGCGGGTGGAAAATTTGGACGCATCGCAGATTGACGATGTGATTATGGGCTGCGCGTTTCCCGAAGCCGAGCAAGGAATGAACGTGGCGCGGACGGCGGCGATTGAAGCGGGTTTGCCGGTCGAAGTTTCGGCGATGACGGTTAATCGTTACTGCTCGTCGGGACTTCAGACGATTGCGATTGCGGCGGACAGAATCCGCACGGGCGGCGCGGAGATTATCGTCGCGGGCGGGCTGGAAACGATGTCAATGATTCCGATGGGCGGCAACGTCGTGCGTCCGAATCCGAAGATTGTTGATAATTACCCGGATTATTATTTGAATATGGGTTTGACCACCGAGAATCTGGCGAAGAAATACGAAATCACGCGCGAGCAGGCGGACGAATTTTCTTTGCAATCGCATCAGAAAGCGGCGGAAGCAATCAGGTCTGGAAAATTCAAAGATGAAATTGTGCCGTTTACGGTCGTAGTTGACGAACTTGACGAAAACGGTCGCGTGCGCCGCAAAGAAGTCGTTTTTGAGACGGACGAAGGCGTGCGCTACGACGCTTCGATGGAAGGTTTTGCGAAACTGAAACCTGTTTTTCACGTCAAAGGAACAGTCACGGCGGGAAATTCGTCGCAGATGTCGGACGGCGCGGCGGCTTGTGTTGTGATGTCTCTGGAGAAAGCGGAAGAATTAGGTTTGAAGCCGCTCGCAAGGTTTGTAGCTTACGCCACGTCGGGCTGTCTGCCGGAAGAAATGGGCATCGGTCCGGTTTATGCGATTCCAAAAGCATTAAAATTGGCTGGTTTGAATTTGGAAGATATTGACGTTATCGAACTCAATGAAGCATTTGCCGCGCAGGGTTTATCGGTGATGAAGGCGTTGGAAATGAATCCCGCCAAAGTCAATCTCAACGGCGGCGCGGTCGCGCTCGGACATCCGCTTGGCTGCACCGGCGCGAAACTGACCGCGACGATTTTGCAGGAAATGAAACGCCGCAACGCACGCTACGGAATGGTGACGATGTGCGTCGGCGGCGGAATGGGCGCGGCGGGAATTTTTGAAAGATTGGATTAGACAATGATTCAATCTTTCAAACACAGAGGTTTGCGCGAGTTGTTCGAGAAAGGCAAGTCAAAACATATCGCATCGGATTTTGCGCCGAGACTTTTGCGGCAGATGGACACAATAGACGAAGCCGACGCGCTCGAACAAGAATTCGTCAGATATGTAAATTTCTTGTCAAAAATTAAAACAAAAGGAGATAAAAAACTATGAAGGATATAACTTCGACAGAATTGGATGGACATGTCGGCAAACACATTTCGGAAATATGCGGTTGTTCATTTACCAATGACGGCAATAATCATTGCGCCCATTTCGTTTGTCATGTAATGGAATATAATTTCGGGCTGACTTGTTTTGGAATGTCAGGCAAAGGCGAACGAAGTAAAAGTGCCAATATCCGAGTCCACGAAGTATTTCCCCAATGCAGAAGAGTTGGCAAATGGACAGATAAAACACTGGATATATTGAAAGGGTTTATATTTGTTACTCAGGCAAGTAATGTAATAAGCAACGTTCCTAAAAAACACATCGGAATCTTTATAGAACAAAATGTATGGCAGTATAAAAACAGAGTCAGGCACGTCGTCAAACAAACGCCTGCCGAGTTTAAGCAGCACTACGCAGGGAAGGGTTTTGAGATTTATTACGGAGAGTTTCCGTTATGAAAATAAGTTTTATCAAGTTTTCGCTGATTGGATTGATTTCTCTTAGTCTGTTATCGAGTACCGCGTCGCAAACAAAAAAAATACAAGACAAGGCAGTCGAACCAACCGCAAAAGAAGCTATCAAACAGATTTTATCGAATGGAGACATTCTTTTGTCGGTTGATTCAAGCTGCAAAAGTGTCGGCTCGTCGCCGAAGGACAAAACTATTTTAGATTTTTTAAGCGGTATTTTGTCGTTTCAAGCCGCGCCGAACAGTGATAATCGAATCGAATTCGCTTTCAAGCGAGAAAAAGGAAGAAAAAATGAACTGATTTGGATATGCGATTTGACGTTTTTCGGTAAAGACACGGAAGATGTTTGGAGCAACGGCGTAAGATTCAAAATGCGTAATTCGGATAGAAAATTGCTGCGCGATTCGGTTATGTGTATTGGAACGGGTTGAATTTGTTATAGATAGAATATCTCAAAGCGATTGAAACGCCGCAACGCGCGTTACGAAATGGTCAAGATAGGCGTCGGCGGAGGAATGGGCGCGGCGGGAATTTTCGAGAGATTGGATTAGACAAATTTCGGATGATTCAATCTTTTGAACGCAAATTTTTAGTTAAATCTATTTTTGTCGGGGTGCTTAAGTTAAATTAATGAATTCAGATTACAGTAGATGATTCCAAAAGAACAGACAATTCATCAGAATCTTTCGCTGCGTCCGAGTGAAGTCGCGGATGAAACATTTTTGGAGACGGTCTATGCCGAAATGCGGCGCAGCGAATTGGCAGTTTTGAATTGGAGTCGGGAACAGGAAAACGATTTTTTCAAAATGCAGTTTCGCCTGCAAAATCAGGCTTACAAAATGCAGTTTCCCGACGCGGATTATCTGGTTGTCGAATTAGATAAAATGCCAATCGGAAGTTTAATCGTCGAACGTGCCGGAGAAATCAGGTTGGTTAATATCGCCGTCTTGCCGGAATTTCGCAGTCGCGGAATCGGGGCGTTTTTACTGAAACATCTGCAAGCAGAAGCGCAGGCGGCAAACAAGCCTCTGACCTTAAAGGTTCTCAAAACCAACGACCGCGCCGCCAATTTTTACAATCGCTGCGGCTTCGCCGTTACCGGCAGCGATGAATTTTATCTGGCAATGCAATGGCAAAATTATAGAAACGAGATTGTTTAATGAGGAACAAAAACAGATGTTGGACACATTAAAATACGAAGAACTGGCGGCGCAGGTGAATACGAAATTTCTCGTAACGGAGACGACCGAACCGATTGAGCTTGAATTGGTCGAGGCGATCGAGCCGGTGATTGCTTTGCAACAAGAATTTTTTTCGTTGATTTTCTTAGGTCCAAAAAATTTGCTGCTGCCGCAAAAGATATATCAACTCGCCCACGAACGGCTTGGCAATGGAGTGCTTTTTCTCGTTCCTATCGGACAAAATGAAGAAGGTATCAGATATGAAGCCGTTTTTAACCGTTTGATAAACGCAGCGGACTAGATGCGATTGATGACGGCGTGGAGCAGAAACTCGGCATTGTCGGTTTTACCGGGAACTAAAAATAAATCAAAAGTTCCGAGACGCGGATGAAAAACCGTGTAGGTCGCTTGCGGCGCATTTGAAGGCAATTGAAAAGAAAGCGTGTAACATTCCGCCCTTTTAACTCGAGCAGACTTCTTTCCGGGAGCCAGCGAAGATCTGACCGCAGTCAACACGGCGGTTATTGCCGCGCCTTCAGTCATCAGGGAAAATTCCGTGCCGAGATATTTTCTGAAATCCTCGGCGGTGTAACCGAACAGCGGGTCGGCAAGTACTCCGTCGGGAAGTTGGTCGGCGAAAAAAGATTTCTTTTGTCCGAAGGCGAAATTCCCGAAACCCAATATTCCTGCGGCAGTCGCGCCGCCTAGTTTTATAAAATGTCTTCTCGAAAATTTCATAGTCGTTATCCTCATATTATCAAATTATGAAAAATTTATGCATCAAGAGGCTGCTACCAAAATTCTAAAAATGCAAACAAAAATGCGAAAGTTTTGCAATACAAACTTGCATTTTTGATTGTTTAAGAATAAAACTCCTTCGCTTCTTTTTTTAGTTCTAAAAATAACTGTATTTTATTTCAAAAACATTAGGATTTATGATTGCAAAATTATCTCCAATTGTTGATTTTGACGATTCGTTTTTACTGGCGGTTTATGCCTCGACACGCGCTGAGGAGATGGCGGTTGTTCCGTGGAGCAGCGAGAAGAAGCAGGCGTTTCTGCAAATGCAGTTCGAGGCGCAAAATCTATACTACCGCGAACGCTATCCGAATGCTTCTTTTGATTTTATAAAACTAAACGAAGAGCCGATTGGCAAATTTTATCTTGCCGAACTCGCCGATGAAATCAGAATTATTGACCTTGCGTTTTTACCGCAACATTTTGACAAAGATGTTTTTATCAAATTGATCGAAAAGGTTTTGCAAAAAGGTGAGACAACCGGCAAGCCCGTGCAGATTTACCTCAAAAGTTTTAATCCGCTGGCTGAAATTTTCATTGATTCAGGTTTTCAAAAAGCCGGTGAACACGGAATCTATTTTTTATGGCGGCATCAGCCCGCCGTTGTGAAAGCGGCAGTCAAAGCATCGGCAATTAACGCATAACCGGCAGCGATGCAAGCGATTCTAATTTGCTCGCCGGACAAATTACAGGAGTCGAAAATTATGGCACAACCATACGTTGGTGAATTAAGGATGTTTGGCGGAAACTTTGCTCCGGCGGGTTGGATGTTTTGCGAGGGACAATTGCTGCCGATTTCGGAGAACGAAACTTTGTTTCAATTAATCGGCACGACTTACGGCGGCGACGGGCAGTCAACATTCGGTTTGCCGGATTTACGCGGGCGCGTTCCGCTTCATTTCGGCGCCGGTTCGACCGGCACGAATTATCAGATTTCAGAAACGGGCGGCGTCGAAGAAGTAACTTTAACCGTGCAGCAAATTCCGGTTCATAATCATCCGGCAGGATGCAAAAGCGCCGACGGCAACAGCGCGTCACCGATTGGCGGATTGCCGGCGGTCAACACTACGGCTATTGCTTACGGCGCCATTCCGCCGCAAGCCGCCATGAACGCGGCGGCGGTCGCGTCCGCCGGCGGCAGCCAGCCGCACACCAATTTTCAGCCGTATTTGTGCGTTGATTTTATCATTTCGCTGTTCGGAATTTTTCCGAGTCAGACTTAAAAAAACCGGGACCGCTCCCGCCGGGAGTGATGGAGAAACGATTATGGCAGAACCTTTTTTATCGGAAATCAGAATTTTCAGTTTCAACTTCCCGCCGAAAGGCTGGGCGTTGTGTAACGGGCAGCTGCTGTCCATTAACCAAAACCAGGCGCTTTTCTCTTTGCTCGGCACGACTTACGGCGGCAACGGGCAAACGAATTTCGCCTTGCCGAATTTGCGGGGGCGCGTCCCCTTGCACTCCGGCAGCGGATTCATACTCGGGCAAGCTCTCGGCGAAGAAAGTCACACGCTGACGCTTCAGGAAATGCCGACGCACAATCATTCGGTCAATGCCTTTGGCGGTGCGCCCGACAGCAACGCGACCAGTCCGACGGGAGCTTTTTACGCGCCCACGGCTGATAATTCGACGTTGTATTTTTCCGGCAACGCCGACAGCGCGATGAACGCGGGCGTGATCGGAAACGCGGGCGGCAGTCAAGCGCATGAAAACCGCCAGCCGTTTCTGGTGTTAAATTTTTGCATTGCCCTGCAAGGCATTTTCCCGAGTCGGAATTAAATTTTTACAGGAGATTAAAGTAATGGCAGACCCTTTTGTCGCTGAAATCAGAATCTTTCCATTTAACTTTGCGCCCACAGGAGGGGCTTTTTGCAACGGTCAATTGCTGCCGATCTCGCAGAACACCGCGCTTTTTTCCCTGCTCGGCACGACTTACGGCGGAAACGGACAAAGCACCTTTGCTTTACCCAATCTTCAAGGAAGCGCGCCGATGCATCCGGGGCAAGGACCCGGACTCTCGCTCCACGATTTGGGCGAGGCGAGCGGAACTCAAACCGTTACGCTGCTTGCTACGGAAATGCCGGCGCACAATCATTCGATGAACGGACGACCGACCGCCGCGGTGCAGCCGCAAACATCCCCGGTCGGGTTTGCTGCCTCGCGCTCGAATTCGAGACCGTATTCTCCGGCGAGTGTCCAGCCAAGCGGTCAGATGAACCAGACGGCGACGCTGCCGACCGGCGGCAGTCTGCCGCATAATAATATGATGCCGTCATTAACGCCTAATTTCTGCATCGCTCTGCAAGGCGTATTTCCGCCGAGATCGTAAAAATTTTTAGGCAACGGTTCGCTCAATGGTTGACGAGCGAGCCGCCGGAGCGGTTTTGCAAGTGTCAACCGCAATCTATCAACCGTTTATCGCTCGTCGTTTCGGACGTTCTTTAATTCACACATCGTTAAGTTATTCTGCCCCCGCGAACTTTAGGAGAGAAAGAAAATGAAACAAGCCATTCGATTTGCAAATCGCCGCCAGATAACCGCAATTTTTTGCATTTTAACCTTTTTCGTCGGACTTTCCTGGATTGCTTCCGTCGTCAATTCGCAAAACGCCGATGCGGTCGAACCCGAAAATTCGATACAAATCGCCGATGCCGGAGCGCAAGGCTCCGATTCGCTCAAACGCTACGGAGCTTTGAAAGTTTCGGCGGGCGATGAGCAGTCGGAAGCGGCGGGCAGCCCGCGCGTCGCCCTCGCCGCCGATTTCGATGCCGACGGCGTTAATGATTTGCTCGTCGCGCACAACGACCGTCTGGTTTTGCATCGCGGCAACATCAACGCTTTCGCGCCGCAAACCGAAGAGGCTTGGGAGGCAATCCGCGACGGGCGTTTTGTTTCGCCGTTTGAGCGAAAAACCCGCTCGACGGGCGTTCCGGCAGCGGCGGATTTCATTTTCTCCGGCGACTTTAACCGCGACGGCAGACTAGACGCGGCTTTTGCCGCCCGCGGCGACAATTCTTTGTATGTTTTGGAAGGCGACGGAGCGGGCAATTTTCCTAATCTGCGCCGAATCGAAACGGCTGGCGCGATTACGGCACTGGCTTCGGGCGATGTCAACCGTGCGGACGGATTAACGGATTTAATCATCGGGACGCGCAGCGCGGACGGTTTCGGTTTGCAAATCTTTTCCGGCTTAGGCGACATTTTCGCCGCCGAACCGCTAGTTTACAATCTTCGTTCGCAGGCTGAGGCAATCGCGGTCGGGCAGCTTAACGAAAACGAGTTTGCCGACATCGCGGTGGGAACTGACAGCGAAGTGATTATTTTCTCCGGCAAAGATTCGACCCAAACGCAGGATGAACTGATTCCTGAAAATCTGCATCTGCCGCAGCCTGCCGGCGTGAAATCAATTGTCACCGGCGATTTGATGCCCGACCGCGACTCCCGCACCGAGTTGGCTGTGCTGTCACCGGACGAAACAATCCGCATTTTTGCACGCGGTTCGCTCGATACGCGCCCAATCAGCGTCAACGAACATCTCGCCGAACAAGTCCGCGAATATCAAGCGAAAGGTTATCCGATTCCGAAGAGAATTTTAAAAAGATTGACCAAAGAAGATTTACGTAAACCGGCACCGCGTCGGCAAAGCGACGTGACGAACTGGGCGGAAGCCGAAATCGTGACGACATCCGCGCCGAATTTACAGCTTTCGGCGCAGTCGGTTTTGACGACCGGACGCATCAGCGACGGCGCAGCCGATGATTTGATTGTTTTGGATCAAAGCGGCGGCAAAGTTCTGGTAATGCCGTTTCAATCAGATTACAGCGGGATTGACCAGCAAAATACGCACCTTAATTTCAACGGCAAGCGCGTGATGCAGGACTTTCAATCTGACGGTTCTCCCGTCGCGGCTCTGGCATTAAAGCTCAACTTTGATACTGAAATGGATTTGCTCGTCCTGCACGAAGGCAGCAGCGAGCCGTCGGCTTTTATCAGCGCGCCGCAAGCCGCATTTACCGTCACCAGCAACGCCGATTTGCCCGACACCAATCCGGGCAACGGCACCTGTCTGGCTTCAAACGGGCTTTGCACATTGCGCGCTGCGATTATGGAGGCGAATAAACTTGCCGGCAACGATTCGATTACAATCAACGGCGGCATCGGCACGATTACGATCAACCGCGGCTCGCCGGATGATGACGCATTTGGACAAAATGACGAAACGACCGGCGATTTGGACATTACCTGCGTGATTGATGCGGGGACATTCGCCTGCCAGCAACCTTATACCTCGAACGACAACGATTTAACGATCACAGGCGCGGCGGGCGGCTCGATTGTTCAAGCCGGAACTTTTACCGGCTCGATCACGAGCGACCGCGTATTTGACATCGGGCAGGACGGCATCTTCGGCGGCGGTTTCGGCGGCTCGAACGGTATCATCGTCTCGATGTCGAACCTGACGATTCAAAACGGCAACGTCCGCGAACAAACCGTCAACGGAGTGAACGGCGTGAACTACGCTTTCGGCGGCGGCATTCGCTACGACGGTTTCGGCGTGATGTCAACTCATGGCTCTTTGACTTTGACCAATGTTACGCTCAACAATAACCAATCCGACAACGCGGGCGGCGGCGTGTATCACGTTTTCGGCTCGCACACTTCGAGCGGCTCGACGTATACCGGCAACATCACCAAAGCGGGCGAAGGCGGCGGCTTGTTTTTCGGCGCGGCGACGGCAAACAGCAACGCGAGCGTTGTCAATTCGACCTTCACTTCCAATGAAGCGAGACAAGGCACCGTCTTCGGCACTTTTACCGCCAACGCCGACGGCGGCGGCGTTCGTATTAACGCCGATCCGAACACGGTTACTATTAATAACTCACCTTACGCGGAGAGATGAACCGGATTCAACTCTCGCAAAGTTTGAAAAGCTGATTGTAAAGCATTAACGTATAGTTTTGTTTTTAAGGCAAAATGATTTGTTTTCGTTTCTACTTTCAG
>JBPCPU010000044.1:0-5192 GCA_050998795.1 Pyrinomonadaceae bacterium | reverse complement strand
GCGCGAATTCATCGGCAAAATGGTGCGGCTTGAGGAAGAGCGATTTGGCAATACGCTGACGGTTGGTTTGAAAAAATTAGATTTATTCATTTTATTCCATCGAGGACATGGAAGAATGGAACAGATTGCTCAAACAGCAAGAAATGTTTCGGGTGGAATTCCCATGTCAGAACTTGCTCAATTATACGACACTTATGGATTACCATTTGATTTAATGTTTGTGGTTATTAGTGACCTCAACATTGATATTCAAAATGAAAATGGAGTTTACCAAATCAAAAATTTGAACTCAGAACAATTTGCTGACTTAATTGGCGGAGAGGTCAAAAAACTTCAGCAAACTTCTGAAATCGGCAAAACAAAACAAAAGGAAAATCTCAAACCGATTTATACAGCAATGGAAAGAACTTCCGTTCGCTCAAATTTTCACGGCTACGATAGGACAAAAGTTGAAGATGCAAAAATTATCGCAATCGTCAAAGACGACAAACAAATCAATGAATTAAATGAAGGCGAAGAAGGTTTAATCGTTTTAGATGAAACGCCTTTTTACGCCGAATCCGGCGGACAAGTCGGCGATATTGGATTTTTGACGAATGAAACATCGAAAATAAAAGTGCATGATACTTTTGCGCCGATCAAAGATTTAGTTTTGCATAAATCGAAAGTCGAAAAAGGCTCAATAAAAATCGGCGACGCGCTGATGGCGACGGTTGACGCGGAAAAACGCGATGCGACGCGGCGCAATCATACGGCGACGCATCTGGTTCACGCCGCGTTGCGCGAGGTTTTGGGAACGCACGTCAAACAAGCAGGTTCGGTGGTTGCGCCGAATTATCTGCGGTTTGATTTTACGCATTATCAACCGATTTCAAGCGAGGAAATTAAGGAAGTCGAAGATTTGGTTAATCGTGAGATTTTGAGAAATGATGCGGTGAATACCGATATTCAGTCAATCGAAGAAGCGATGAGTTCGGGCGCGATGGCTCTTTTCGGCGAAAAATACGGCTCGCAGGTTCGTGTTTTGCGTATCGGCGAAGGTGTTTTCTCAAAAGAATTGTGCGGCGGAACGCACGTTCGTGCGACGGGCGACATCGGCAGTTTCAAGATTTTGTCCGATGAAGCGATTGCTTCCGGCGTGAGAAGAATTCGCGCAATTACGGGTTTTGATGCTTTCGAGCGTTTCCGCGAAGATGAAAATTTAATCGAAAAATCGCTCGGCGTTTTGCGAACGCAGCGCGACCAATTGCCGGACGCAATCGAAAAATTGCAGGAAGAATTAAAGAAAACGCGCCGCGAAGTTGAAGAATTGAAGATGAAAATCGCAACGGGCGCAATCGGTGCGAGTTCTTCAAACGGCGACGAAGCCAAAGATGTTGGCGGCGTAAAAGTCGTGGCGAAAATCGTCGAAGGTTTGGACAAAGGCGGAATGCGTCATTTATCCGATACGCTTTTGGCGAAACTGAAATCCGGCGTGGTCGTGCTTGCCAGAACCGAAGAAGACAAAGTTTCGTTTATCGTGCGTGTGTCCGACGATTTGACCGACAAAGTAAAAGCGGGAAAAATCGTGCAGGAAATCGCGCCGATTGTCGGCGGACGCGGCGGCGGCAAAGCGGATATGGCTGAAGGCGGCGGAACAGACGCGAGCAAACTGAACGACGCTTTGCAGGCAAGTTACGGCGTTGTCGAGCTAATGTTAAATTAAATTTTGCTCGGATGTTTCGTTATTTTGTTTCTCCGTTTGACGGCGACACGAGATTCGATTTGAGACTCGCACCAGTTTTCAAATCGGTCAAAACAATATAGACAAAATCGGGAATCGCTTTGCCTTTCTCGATTAGAAATGACGGTGATTCCAATGCTTGCGGCGAACCAATTGGCAGACAGCTTGCGAATTGTTTGCCGTTTTCGCCAAAAACTGCCAGCACGATTCTGGTTCGCGTTTTTTCGCGGCACGGATTCGGCGGCAGTTTTACATTTTCTCCGAGTTCAAAAATCTTCACCGAAAATTTATCGCGGTTTGTTATGGTCAAAACAATTTTGTGATATTGCTTGCCGTCTTTAGTTTCCGCGGTTGCGCCTTTCAAGGCGAGTTTTGGCTTGACCGCGTAAGTCGCCGGTTTGATTAAAATGTTTTTTTCGTTATCTTGCGCCTGTGCGGTAACTGCTCCGAAGAACATGCCGCAGAGTGCAATCCATAAAATTTTCGCTTTCATTTGTTTTCTCCTTTTCTAAAAATTTTCTTAAAGTGCGGAAACACGCGCGATAGTCGAGTGTGCCTTTCGCCCTTATTTCGTGCGCGTCTTCTGCAAAAAACGAGAATCCTAAATCTATTTTCATCGCTTCATCTTTTGAAATTTTGGCGACGGGCGAAATTGAATCATCCGTCGCCAAATCATCTAATTGTCCACAATGTCCTTGACCGTCTTTTTCGTCGCGTCTTTGACTTTTTTCTTTAATTTGTCCTTTAGCTTCGAGTTGGTCTTTTTTTTCTCGCCGTCGGCTGTGGCTGGCGAATCGGCGGTGGTTGTCGGCGAATCGGCAGTCGGCGCGGTTGAATTCGCCGGTTGTTCGCTCGTCTGAGTTGTATTTGTTTGCCCGGCGGTTGGCGTGGTTTCGACGGTTGCGGGCGACGTTTCGACTTTTACCGCGCCGTCGAGTTTGATTTTATAAGTTAATAATTTCAGATTTTCGGCTTTCGGAAGCCTGACGCGCAGGATAACTTTTGTGTCGCGGACGAAATGTTTGGTTGCCACTTCGCGTTTTCCGGTGTCGGTTGCCACGGCTGAAATTTTCAAAAGCTCCTTGCCGTCTTCGTCGGTTAAGCTCACGTCCATAATCACCGAATAGTAGTCGGTTTTCGCGTCGAGCGTTACTTTCACGTCGCCTTTTGTCGCCGTAAACGAGTAGTAGAAAGTTTCGGCTTTGCCGTCGCCTTCACCTTCAATGACGTTTGAAGTCAACGCTGTGGGGCTGTCTATATCGGTTGATTGCGCCCGCGCCGTCAAGCCGAATGTCAAAGACAAAATTGTCGTCAAAATTAAATTCAGTGCGTAAAAATTTCTATTGTTTTTCATTTTAGTTTTCTCCTTTATCTTGCAAAATCATTCATACCGCTCTTTGACAAAGTTCTTGGCAGATAGATTTTGATTTGTGCGTGTTCGCCAATTCCTTTCGTTTCCGATGAATCAAATTTATGTTGTTGGGTAGGATAGCCTTTGCAGTTTATGCAAGCTACAAAGGCTACCCTTCTAAAACTAATTATTTGGTTTTAGCAGCGGCAAGTTTTTTGGCAGCTTTATTGTTACGCGCTTCCATTCTCTCGCCGCAAAATTACCCGGTTCGCCCATCATTACAAGACGGTCTTGACTGGCGATGGCGAGCTTCAGGTTTCCGCTGTTTCTTGCACTGCCGACCGGAACGTCAGCCCATTCGCCGCTGACTTGGTCAATCTGCCCTTTGCTGATTACTCCGTGAAAAACGTTGCCAAATCCGCTGCCTTGTCCGAACCAATACACATCATCCTTAGCGTCCTGGTTTTGACAGATGAATATAGCGGAACTGCTCGGTTTTCTGGGGATGTGGCGGATATAATAAGTCGCGCCGTCGTCGCCCTTCCACACGCCCGTTAAATCAACCGCCGCAACGAGATGCGTTTCGCCTGCGGGCGCGATATTTTCAATCGGCGTTTCAACGCGGGGAGCAGCATTGCTGCTTCCGCCGAAGTTAATTCCTATGAATAAAAGAGCAGCTATTGCTAGACTCAGAGCAAACGCGCCGTGCCAGTAATATTTCGTTTCCATGCTTTTAATTTTCATTTTTTTCTCCTTTGGTTTATTAGTAATTCTCAATTTACGGTTTTCCGTCCCTCGGCTTATTCTTTTTCCCCGGTATGACAATCAGCGTGGGTGTAACGTTGATAGTTACCGAAAGGCTATTATTGTTCTCGTTGCTTTCCGGCGTTTTTTGATATGGGTCAATGGTGAATGTTACTTTATTCGTTCCTACCATTAATTTGAGCGGAAGAATGCCTGTTCGCAGATTTGAGACTTTGGGAAAAGTAATTGTATTGCCGACTAGACCGCCTTTCCCGACTTGAAAAAGTCCGTAGGTCGACAGTTCGAGATTCTCATTTCCGCCATATCTCTGGACAACAAATCCGATATTGAAGACACAAGTATCGCCTTCGCATATCGTCGCCTCGCTTTTACTGAGCTGCAAAGTTCCGCCTTGAGCGACGAACTTTTTCTTGTTGCTAATGTCAAACGTCTTGGTTTGAGTGCCGGTGAAATATAATCCGGCACCTGTTTGAAAAGGACCGATACTCAAATCAGGTTTCCCTTGAGCAGAAACGGCACTTGCCAACACAAACACACTGACTAAAACGTAAAATTTGTTTTTCATTTTGCTCCTTATACATTTCGTTTTTTTCATCATAATCGTCACTTCACCTGCGTACAGGTGGCTTTCCGAATCATCAAATTTATGACTCGCGTTTCAAATGGTTTAATTTTCTGCGGAAACATTCCGTCAACTTCAAACGCGCTGGTGTCACAAACTTTAAAGATTTTGGGCTTTGGAATTTCCAAAACGAAATTTGTATCAGGAGCGATTTCTACAAGGAGATACGAACATTTTCCCGTTGTAATGTCTCCTTTGGCTTGTCCGGTAAATGTGGATAACGGCTTAACGACGATATTTAAGTCCTGGCACTTCAGGCTGTTGCCGATATTGCCGGAAATATTTTTTATGTAAATTGTTCCTTTTACCTTTCCGTATTTAGGAGGCTTCTGATTCAGAGTCTTAGGTTTCGCGGCGGCAAAAGCGGCGGCGATTAAAATCATTGCGGATAACACAAATCCGCGCTTTATAAAATTCTCAACGGTTTTGCCCACCGTTTTTCTCATTGCGTAAGTAAAAAATTCGTTCAACATTTTGCTTTCTCCTTTGCTTGCTAAATTTAGTATTTCTGCTTAGCATTTTGCCTTTTGATTCACCAATTGACGCCGATTGCCGATGGGTCTCAACTGGAATGCCCTCCGATACTTTCCCTTTTATTCATTGTTTTTCTCCTATGATGAATGTCTACTCCAGAGGCAAAGTTTTTCACTCTGCCAATTCAAAATTATTGAAATCTGCAAACACCCAATTGTTGGTTAAGGTGTTGTAGATTATTCCTAAATACTTGCGAG
>JBPCPU010000042.1:0-25521 GCA_050998795.1 Pyrinomonadaceae bacterium | reverse complement strand
TAAAAACTATGCAATAAAGTCCTTCGTTTAGAGGCGGTCTATGACCGCCAACTATCAAAATATCAAGTCTTAGCGGTCATAGACCGCTTCTAAACTATTGCTTGGTTTATTTATCAAAAGCGTATAAACAGTCGGCTGCGGGTTCGAGTCCCGCGATAGCCTCCAAAATTTTCGGCGGAGTAGTTTAATCGGATTAAAATGTCGCTCTCATAAAGCGAAGACTACAGGTTCAACTCCTGTCTCCGCAACCAATCTTTCTACTCGAAAAACAACCCTACCAAAACAAACGCGGACGAGAGATTTGCGAGGACAAAAGAATGCTGAAAATTCCCTTCTTTTGTTTGCAACAAACACACTTGTCTTTTGCCCGCTGATGCGAATTTTTCGCCGCGTTTGCCTACCAATTTATTTTGGATTGTTTGCAGAAAAGTTTTATTCCGGGATAACTCAATCGGCAGAGTGCCTGCCTGTTAAGCAGGAAGTTCAGAGTTCAAATCTCTGTCTCGGAGCCAAAGTTCAAATGATGAATGATGAACGCGGAATGATGAGTAAAATCATTCCGCGTTCATCATTCATCATTCATCCTTTCCTTCCGGTCGGTGGCTAAGTCTGGCTAAAGCAACGGACTTTTAATCCGTATATCGTGGGTTCAAATCCCACCCGACCGACCAAGCTCAAGTCAAAAGTAAAAAGGTAAAAGGCAAAACTTTTTGCTTCTCGCAATGTAGCTCAATGGCTAGAGCAGACGGTTGATAACCGTCCGACGAAAGGTTCGATTCCTTCCATTGCGATTCACAATTTTGCGGCGAATGCCCGATGGAACTACATCATTGATAATGACGCGGACGTTGGTTCAAATCCAACCGATTTGCTTCGGCAAATTGTAGCTCAGTCTGGTTAGAGCGCGATGTTTCATCAAAACCTTGTCGCCGCTTTAATACCAATTACGAATTTCAAATTACGAATTACGAATTAACAACAAATTTCCGACATTCGTAATTCGTAATTTGAAATTCGTAATTTTTTATATGGAGGAAATATGGCAAATAAAAATCTATTTCAAACAGTCAAAGGAATGTTCACGCCAAAGGCTGACACGATTAATGAAGCGGGCGGAACGGCTTACAAACTTTCGCCGAAAGCGGCTCTCGCGCAATACGCGGCGACGGGTTGTTTTAATCAAACTTTCTATGCCGACGCGGACGAGCAGCTTGAAAAAGTTCTTGAATTAGCCAGAGAACTCGATGGCGAATTCGTTGCTAAAACCGCAATCTACGCCCGCGAAAAAGGTTTTATGAAAGATATGCCCGCGCTGCTCGTGGCGGTTCTTTCGACGAAGGATAAGTTATTATTTGAAAAAACTTTTCCGCGTGTGATTGACAACGGAAAGATGCTTCGTAATTTCGTGCAAATTATGCGAAGCGGCGCGACGGGCAGAAAATCGCTCGGCTCGCTGCCGAAACGTCTCGTGCGCGAATGGTTTGAAACGCGCAAACCCGAACAAATTTTTAAACAATCGGTCGGACAAACGCCTTCGTTCGCCGACGTTTTGAAAATGGTTCACCCAAAACCGAACGATGCCGAAAAGGAAGCTCTTTACGGCTACTTCATCGGGCGCGACATTGACGCGGATAAACTCCCCGAAATCGTTAAAAGTTACGAACGATTCAAAAACGGCGATGCTTTGGAAGTTCCCGCAGTTCCCTTTCAAATGCTGACGGCTCTGCCGATTTCGACCGTAGAATGGACGGAAATTGCGCGTAACGCGGCTTGGCAAATGACCAGAATGAATCTCAATACTTTCCAACGTCACGGAGTTTTCCAAAACGTGGAAATGGTTGAACTCATCGCCAATCGTCTGCGCGACCGCGAAGCGATTCAACGTGCGCGAGTTTTTCCGTATCAATTGCTCATTGCATACACGACGGCTTCAAACAACGCGCAAATTCCGCGAGCAGTTACCGAAGCGTTGCAGGACGCGATGGAAATTGCGACGGAAAATGTGCCGAAAGTTAACGGGAAAGTTTACGTTTTCCCTGACATTTCGGGTTCGATGCACTCGGCGGTGACGGGTTATCGCAAAGGCGCGACTTCGGCTGTTCGCTGCATTGACGCGGCGGCTCTGGTTGCAGCGACGATTTTGCGGAAAAATCCGACGGCGGAAGTCATCCCGTTTGAAAGCGATGTCGTCAAAGTCTCGTTAAATGCGCGCGATTCGATTATGACCAACGCCCAAAAGCTGGCGAGCCTTCCGGCGGGCGGAACGAATTGCTCCGCGCCGCTCGCGTCGCTGAATCGCTCGAAGTCGAAAGGCGATGTGCTGATTTACGTTTCGGATAACGAATCGTGGATTGACACGCCCGTTCACGGACGCTTCGGCGGCAGCGGAACGGAAACGATGAAGCAGTGGAACGAGTTCAAATCCCGAAACCAGGGAGCAAAACTCGTCTGCATTGACATCCAGCCTTACGCGCACACGCAAGCCCGGACACGCGCCGACATTTTGAACATCGGCGGATTTCCCGACCAGGTTTTTAACTTGATTGCGGAATTCGCCGGCGGCAATCTGACGGCGGAACATTGGGTTGGTGTGATTGAGAAGGTTGAGTTGTAAATCGAAAGTGAACAGTAAAGCAATTTTACTGTTCACTTTCGGGAACTTTATCCGATAGAATTTGTCTAACAATTTTGTGAAAATAATTTTCTTAACAATTATATTTTTCGTTCTTCAAATTTCCGCTTTTGGACAAGTAAATGTCGAAAGAAAAATTAAAAACTATTCTTGTTCTTGCGAAAACGAAAAGTCAGTTCGAGAATATTTTGAACAATTTGAAAATCAACGAAAGTTTATAGAAGGATGCGAACGTGAATCTGAAAACCGGCGAAAATCTTTGAATTTACCAAAACCTATAAAAGTTAGCGGATTTGGTCCAAGTCCGGTTAGCATAGTTAAACCTTATTATCCGAAAGTCGCAAAGCAATTGGGAGTTTCTGGCGAAGTTTTAGTTGAAGTTTTCACAGACGAAAAAGGTTTTGTCGTTTATTCAAATATTCTCAAAGGAAACGCTTTTCTGCGTGAAAGTGTTAGAAAAGCCGCTTGCCTTTCAAGATTTACGCTAATATTTTATTGCGGAAAACCAATAAAAGCGCGTTGGTTAATCAAATACAATTTCATTTCAAGTTAAATTTACGGTTGTAGGGGCAGGTCTTGTGCCTGCCCAATGAGCGAAGCGAAAATTGATTCGATTCAATTCAAATTGAATATCAACAATGGTTGTTAGCGACATTCGTCGCTGTGGGCAGGCACTACAAATTGTGAAATTTTTCCAAATTACGCATGAAATTTCTCTAAATCCGGCTCGCCCGTGTATTTCCAATCTTTCCAATCGGCAGCTAATTTTGCTTTTACGGGATTTTCACGAATATATTCAACCGTTTCGAGAAAATCCTGCTCGTTGCGGATTACGTGGTCGAAAAACTGTCTTTGCCACAACTTGCCGTCATAAAATTGCCAAAATGCTCTGGTCGAAAGGCTTTTGAAATCTCCGCAGATTCGGCTTAAACTCATTTCCGAATCGCCGATGCCGATTAAAGCGTGAAAATGGTCAGGCATCAGACAATATGAATAAAGATTGAATTTATATTTTTCGCGTAGATTCAACAGAATCTCAACGGTTGCTTTGGCAATTCTCTCGTCATTGAAGAAGGTTTGCCGATGTTCGGTAACTATTGTGACAAAATTGGAACGGCGTGCCGAGTAATCAAAGCCTTTCAATCGCAAACTGTTTTTGCGAAATTGCCAATCTTCTATTTTTTCTTTCGGCATTGAAAAATTATAAAACATTTTCAGCCTTTCGGCTGATTGGGCAGGCACAAGACCTGCCCCTACATTCATTTTTACAATTTTGATTTAACTTTTGGCGAATGCCGTCGGGAGTACATTGGATTAGAAAGTTCGACTCTTTCCCGCTCCATTAAAATTTAACTCGATTCGCAGATTGGGATTTCTTTGTTCCGTAGGAACAGATTGTTAATAGCCCAACGATTTATCGTTGGGTCAAAGCAGATAATTTTTCGAGTCCCGCAAGGGACGGCAGAAAACAAAAATATCTGTCGTCCCTTGCGGGACTCGAATTCGCTAATCGTATTTGTTCCCAGCCGTGAACGACCGGGCTATTAACAAATCGTCCCTACGGAACTTGAAGATTTATATTGACAATTGAAACAAATTTACGGGGCGGAACTCTCGGCACTTTTGTCGCCAATTTTATTTGTTTAAGCGGCTTGCAGTTCGGGAACGGATTTGCGCTGGTAATAGTTTTCTTTTTCGTCGCGCGTCCAGATGTGTCCGTCCGTTTTGTCAATGCTGACGAAGAACGCGCCCGGAATGATTCCGTCGTCAATCATCGCCTGCGAACCGGAAACGTAAGTCCAGAAAGAATCTGTTTCCTGGTGCAGTTCAATCGCGGAGAAATCGTTGTAGTCCGATTGCTGCTGCTTTTGGCTGACAAATTTTTCGGCTATCTCGAAGCCTTCGCTTTTACTTAACATAAATAACACCTGACTTTAACCATACGTCCGAAAATTTTTCAATCGAGACCGCGTAACTTTTTCCTTGTCCGAGCGGTAAAGGGTCGCGCAGTCGAATTTCATCGGTAATTATATCATCCACAATTACGGAGTGTCCAAATTTTGCATTTTTACGCTGCAACGAAACTGCCGCACACTCGCGTTTGAGAGATTTTGACAGTTCGGCAATTGTTAAATCGTTTCTCCATTCATAGTTTTTATTTAAGCCGAAGGCTTTCAACGCTTGCGGTATTTTCGACAGATACGCGCCGCCTTCGGTTTCCAGAGCCGAAGCCAGATAACTTTCGGTTGCGTCAATGCCGAAGTCGGCTAAAAGCATTCGCGCGCACGCCGCCACGCAAGCATCATCGTTGATTTGAGCAATTAACTCGTGCGGAGATTGATAAGCGATTTGCTCACTTTCGGCGAAAAAGGAAAAGAGCGAATCAATGCCCTTTACTTTAATTTTTAATTCCATTAATTGGGCGGCGCGACAGAAGTTTTTCGCGGATGCCGTTTGGATTCGAGCGAGATTCTATTTGCCGGCGCAGCTTTTCACGCTCGACTTTTCTCCGAGCCAAATATGCTTCGACTGTTTCGCGGTTTTGCAGGTAATAGCTGATGACCGCATAAACTTCGCCGAGTTCGAGCGAATCGTAATCTTCGACAATCTGTTCGGGCGTTGCGCCCTGACCGAAAGCGACGATTACCGTGTCCAAAGAAACACGCGAATCGCCGACCCGAAGAACACCCGCTTCGGTTTCGGTCAGCTTAATTTCGGAAGTTGAAACAACCACGCTCATAAAAAAATCATAACACGAAAACTTTTATTTGCATTTCAATTTTTTGGCGAATGCCGTCGGGAATACATCGGTAAAAACCTTAACGGTTGAGCGAGTTCAAATCTTGCCCGCTTCATTAAAATTTACGGGGCGGAACTCCGGCAATCTTATCGCCAAATTTTACAATCTAAATAATGTTATTTTAGTTTCGGGCGAATGCCGATTACGACTACATCTCTAAAATGTGCAGCGTCGTTTTCATACACTTGTCGCCCTTTATAGTTATCAGTCAACAGACAATAGTCAACAAATTGATAACTGATAGCTGATAACTGTTGACTGAAAAAGGAGGAAATATGCCATACAACAAACTAAACATTAGCGGCGCGAAAGCCGACATTTTCGCGTGGGTCAACCACGCTCTATCAACCGACGAACACAATATGCTTCGCAACGTCTCGCGTCTGCCGTGTCTGTATAAGCACGTCGCGCTGATGCCGGACGCGCATCTCGGCATCGGTTCGATGGTCGGCTCGGTCATTGCGACAAAAGACGCGGTGATTCCGGCAACCGTCGGCGTTGACATCGGCTGCTTTACAGGTGATACGCTCGTGCCGACGCTTGCCGGAAAATCTTATTCGCTTCGTGAACTGGCGGAAAATGACAAAGAAATTGTCGTCTATGCCTGCACCGAAAGCGGAAAGGTTGTCGCCGCGAAAGCAACTGCCAGGCAAACACGAAACGATGCAAAACTCATAAAAGTCATTTTAGACAACGGCGCGGAAATTCGCTGCACACCCGACCACCAATTTATGCTTCGAGACGGAAATTTTCTTGAAGCGGAAAAGTTGAAAGCGGGCGAATCGCTGATGCCGCTTTATCGTGAAGACAAGGATGAGTTCGTAGAAATCAAGCAAAACTATTTGACGGCTCACAATCATAAAGTCATTTCAATTGAACCAATCGAAGAGCGTGAAGATGTTTATTGTTTGACAGTTCCCAAATATCACAACTTCGCTTTGGAAGCCGGAGTTTTCGTTCACAACTGCGGAATGATGGCGGTCAAAACGCCTTTCAAGAGTTCGATTCTCGAAGGCAAGTTGAAAGATTTGCGTCATCAAATCGAGCGCACGATTCCTGTCGGTTTCAACGAACACAAAGATTCGGTTGATGAATCGAACGAGTGGAACGGCTGGAAAAGTTTCGGCGATTTGCACGATAAAGTTCAGCACCGAAAAGCGAAAGCAATGAAACAACTCGGAACGCTCGGTGGAGGCAATCATTTTTGTGAGATTTGCATTGACACCGACGACAATGTTTGGCTGATGCTGCATTCGGGTTCGAGAAACATCGGCAATGAAATCGCGTCGCGTCATATCGAAACGGCGAAACAGCTTCATCGTCTTTCGGAATTGCCCGACCCGAATCTCGCTTATTTTATTCAAGGAACTGAAGAGTTCAAGAATTACTGGCGCGATTTGGAATGGGCGCAAGGTTACGCGATGAAGAATCGTGAAATTATGATGAGTCGTTTGCTGAAACAATTCAACCGAATGTTCAACGACGGTGAAGCGTTCGTGCCGGAAATCACGGTCAATTGCCATCACAATTATTGTGCGCTCGAACATCATTTCGGCGAAGACGTTTTCATCACGCGCAAAGGCGCAATCAACGCCGAAACCGGACGCTACGGAATTATTCCCGGCTCGATGGGCGCGAAATCGTTCATCATTCGCGGACTTGGAAATCCGCAGTCGTTTAATTCCTGCTCGCACGGCGCGGGACGAAAAATGTCGCGTACGCAGGCGAAAAAACATTTCACGCGCGAGGATTTGGAACGCCAAACGGCGGGCGTGGAATGCCGCAAAGACGCAGGCGTGATTGACGAAATTCCGTCGGCTTACAAAGACATCGAAGAAGTTATGCGTAACCAACGCGATTTGGTCGAAGTCGTCGCGCAATTGAAGCAAGTCGTTTGCGTCAAAGGTTAAAATGAGCTTGCCGATTTAGTTTTCTATTTCGGCAAACTCTATTGAATAAGTTTATGTATTGATTTTTAGAGAAAAATTATGGATATATTTCGTCAAGCTAAAGCAGAACTTAATTCCGCTGAACGTGCAATTTCTACGATGAAAAATGCTAAAACATTTGATGAATTTGAAGATGCTTGGAAAAGCTATTTGAATAACATCGAAAAATGTTGGGTAAAAGTTGAAAGAGCGTGTCAACACAAAAGAAATGTCTTTCAGCCTTGGCAAGGTAAATATGCCGTATCAAGAAAAAAAGATATGCTTCTGCGTTATATAAAACATGCAAGAAATGTTGACCAACATACTTTTGAAGAAACCGTCAAACATGTTCCAGGAGGTTTTGCTCTCAAACACCCTGGAGGCAGCGGATTTGTTAAATCATTTAAAATGGAAAAGGGTGTAATAACTGAATATATCGGCTCACCTTTAATAGTTGAAAATTATCCGTCTCAAATAGAATTGCTAAAAATCAAAGATAGTGGAAATTGGTATAATCCACCAACTCAACATCTTGATGAAAACTTAGAAAAACGTGACCCAATTTATGTAGCCGAAAAAGGACTTGAATTTTACAATCAATTTCTGAAAGAAGCAGAAGAAAAGTTTGCAGATAAAGTTTAGTTTGCATAAGAAAACGAAATGTTAAAATACGAAATCGTTATTTATTGGGACAATCAGGATAAAATTTTCGTGGCGGACGCGCCCGAGCTTGCAGGCTGTCAGGCGCACGGCAAAAATCAAACTGACGCTTTGAAAAACTTAAACGAAGCGATTGAGCTTTGGCTTGAAACGGCGAAAGAATTCGGCGATAAAATCCCCGAACCGAAACAGAGAAATTATCCGCTTAATAAAAATCAGTTTTTCTTTCCTCAATTGAAAATCGGAATTTTCAATTACGCAAAAAAATTCATATACAAAACGAACAAAAATCGTTTAATATAGTGTCAGTTTTTAACAGCTTACACAATATATTGCGATGACATCTGATTTGTATTTGCGTATAATACCAAAAATAAAAATCTGAGGAGGTGATTCCATTGATAACAGGCAGAGTTTTGCTTTTAAACTTTTCATATGAACCGCTCGGCACGGTTGGCGTGGCGCGGGCGATTTGTATGTGGTTTTCGGGCAAATTAACTATTGAAGAAAACGACGGCGACAATTGTTTGCATTCGCCTTCGACGACAATTCCCGTCCCGTCGGTCGTACGCTTGCGGACTTATGTTCATATCAAACGCCGCCGTCAGGAAACGACGATGAAACGGGCGCGGATTTATATTCGTGACCGCTATCGCTGTCAATACTGCGCCGAACATAAACACGCCAAGGATTTGACGCTCGACCACATTCTGCCGCGCGCACAAGGCGGCGAATCAACGCCGCAAAATCTCGTTTCCGCGTGTGTCAAATGCAACCAGCGCAAAGGCAACCGTACGCCCGAACAAGCCAGAATGCCGCTGCTTACTTCGCAAAAACTTCTGCGTTTAGGGCTTGACCACGTTCTGCTTTGCCATTACGCCGAATCACGTCCTGAATGGAAGAAATATCTGTTTATGGACGATTTGGGCGAAGACGAGCAAAGATTAGCCGCTTAGAGCCTGTTTGGAAATTCGGTAAATAGCTCCCGTAATGTTTATAGAAATCGTTGTCAAAAGAGATTTGAGTTCCGTGCGGCGCGGCATAATTTTGTGCCGTTCCGACGGAACTCAAAAGTATAAATACAAACGATTTCTATAAACATTATGCTCCTCACGGAGCTAAATCCTATTTTTTAGTGTTGATTCATATAATTTATTTATTTTTATACCAAAAATAATTTAATCAAATAATAGATCCCAAATCCCGCGCCGATTAAAAATAAAACTAATGCGATAATTGCCAACGCAACTATAATTTTGAATTTCTTATAACGATTTTCGTCCGTCGGTGACAATGAAGATTGCGGAAAATACGGCGGCGGTCTTTTATCCATTAAAATTTCTCCTAAGCAAAATAATTTCTCTGCCGCTATCTTGGCAACGGTTGTTCCAAATTTGCAAGTCCGTAAGCCAAAACCGCCATCACCGAACCAATTTCGGCTAATTCATTCGGTTTAATTTTGTCGAAAGTGTCAGCGGCAGTGTGATGATATTTGAAATAATTGCGCGTGTCGAACCACGGCGCAAATGACGGAACACCTTTTTGCGTCAACGGTCCGATGTCGGCGGCAACACCATTTTCCTCTAATTGCGAAAGTCCCGCGCCTTGCCCGGATAAAATTTTTGAAAGCGGTGCGAAATACGGCATTGCTTCTTTTCTGCCCGCAAAATAAAAACCGAGCGGGTGGTCTGCGCCCAAATCGCTTTCGATTGCCGCAAAATGTTTCCCCGTGTTTGCCTCTTCTTCCTGCGCGTAAGTTCTGCCGCCGGCAAGCCCGTTTTCTTCGTTCATCCACGCAATAAATCGAATCGTGCGTTTCGGTTTAAGTTTTAGCTGTTTTAAAAGAAACGGAACTTGCATCGAAACCGCCACGCCCGATGCGTCGTCAATCGCGCCCTGTCCCAAATCCCACGAATCGAGATGACCGGAAACTATTACGATTTCATCGGGTTTTTCACTTCCCTTCAAATCGGCGATGACGTTGTAACTCGTCGCGTCGGGCAGAGTTTGCGGCGTAAGCAGAAGTTTGATTTTAACTTTGCCCATTTTTGCTAAATAAGCAATCATTTCCGCATCTTCATACGAAACTGCCGCCGCCGGAATTTTGGTTATGCCGTCGGCATAGCGCATTCCGCCGGTGTGCGCCAGACGATTTTGCGAACCGCCCGCCGAACGCACCAAAACGCCGAACGCGCCGAAACGACCCGCCGCGATTGCGCCGCCGCCGCGATATTGCACGGCTTGACCGTAAGCATTTTTACCAAAACCTTGCGCCGCCATTCGTTGGTCGAATTTATTGTTGAATAAAACGATTTTTCCTTTAACTTTATCTGCGCCGAGCGCGTTTAATTCGTCAAAATTGTTGACGACGACAATTTCCGCCGTCAAACCTTCGGGCGCGGTGGCGATGCTTCCGCCGAGCGCGGTTAAAACGACTTTTTGCGTCGTGCCTTTCGCCATTCCTTCCCATTCGACGAGTTCGCCGCGTTCCTCGCCGCGAACCCAATGCGGAACGGTAACTTTTTGCAAACGCACATCAAGACCGAGTTTCCGCATCTCGTCGGCAACATATTCGACGGCGCGTTGCGCTTGTGCCGAACCCGACAGCCGCGCACCGATATTCATTGAAAGATACGCGGTTTGCCGGTAAGCATAATCACTATTTAAAGCCGCTTGCTGAATTTGTTTTAACTGATTAAGCGTCTTTTCCGAATATAAATTCGGAGTCGGCGAAGGCGTTGGCTGCTGCGCGGAAACGACGAAATTAAAAGCTAATAAAAGACTTAGAAATATCAAAAATTTTGGTTTCATAAAATTGCTCACACTTTTACACATCATAACTTATTCAATCCATAGTTTCCAAAATTCTATAGGATTATGCTATTTCCTTTTGTCATTATATTTTAGGAATAAACAATATGAAATGCCCTTTTCAGATTTTAGTGTTAATGGCGTAAAACAATTTGTCAATAATTTAAAAAGCGATTAGAATCATTTCTGCATCAATTTATGTATAAGAATTTTTATCAAACCAAACTCCTTCTTAGATAGCCGCTCGCCCAAACTTTTCGGCGACGCGGCGAAACTTTATCAATTACGAATTACAAATTACGAATTACGAGATTAGTGGATGGATTTAGAATTATCCGCTGAACTCGGGCTTTTACAATGAATTTTGGACTTTGGACTTTGAACTTTAGACTTTGAACTTTGGACTCGAAAAATATGGACGAGAAATATTTTGCACAAAAGATAGAACAAAAATGGCAGAAGCGTTGGGCGGAAAACAAGACGTTTGAAGCCGAAATTGACGAAACGAAAGAAAAATTTTACGCGCTCGAGATGCTGCCGTATCCGTCGGGGCGTTTGCATATGGGGCATGTTCGCAATTATTCAATCGGCGACGCGCTGGCGTGGTATAAGCGTTTGCAGGGTTTTAATGTTTTGCATCCGATCGGCTGGGATTCATTCGGTCAGCCCGCCGAACAAGCCGCGATTAAAAAAGGCGTGAATCCGCGTGCCTGGACGGAAGACAATATCGAACAGATGCGCGAACAGTTGCAGCGTTTGGGAATCAGCTATGATTGGAGCCGGGAAATTGCCGCGCATCGTCCTGAATATTATAAATTTGACCAGTGGTTTTTCTTGAAAATGTTGGAACGCGGGCTGGCATATAAAAAAATGACAAAGGTTAATTGGTGTCCGCGCGACGAAACTACTTTGTCAAATGAGCAGGCAAGCGGCGGCGTCTGCTGGCGTTGCGGCACACAGGTCGAGAAGAAAGACTTCGCACAGTGGTTTTTGAAAATTACCGCTTATGCCGAAGAACTACTTGCGGGAATGGAAGAAATCGAAGCAGGTTGGGCGGAGCGCGTTTTGACGATGCAGAAAAATTGGATTGGCAAAAGCGAAGGCGCGTTTGTCGGATTCAAGATTCAAGATTCAGGATTTAAGATTCAAGATTCAGGATTTAAGATTCAAGATTCAAAGTCGGAGAAAAATTTTAAATCTGGAATTTTGAATCTTGAATCCGAAATGTTAAATCCTGAATCCGAAATGTTAAATCCTGAATCCGTCCGCGTTTTCACGACGCGTATTGATACGATTTACGGCGCAAATGCGATTGTCGCGGCGGCTGAACATCCGATTATCGAAGGGCATTTTGCAAGTTTTTCTGATGAAGTTAAAGCTAAAATTGAAGGAATCAAAATCGAAAAAGCGAGACCGACCGATTATGGTGAAGAAGTCGAGAAAGACGGCGTTGATACGGGCTTAAAGGCGGTCAATCCGTTTAGCGGTGAAGAATTGCCCGTTTGGGTCGGTAATTATGTGATGATGGAATACGGAACGGGCGCGGTGATGAGCGTTCCGGCGCACGATGAACGCGATTTCGAGTTTGCGAAAAAGTTTAATTTGCCGATTCGTGAAGTAGTCCAAAGTCCAAAATCCAAAGTCCAAAGTCAGGAGGAAGTCGAAGACCAAAAACCAAAAACCAAAGACCAAATTGAAGAAGCCTTTACCGATTACGGAATTGTCGTAAATTCAGGCGAATGGTCGGGTAAAACGAGTGAAGATGCGAAAAAAGAGATGGCGGAGTTTGCCGAACAAAACGGGTTTGGCGAATCTGCCGTGACGTATCGTCTGCGTGATTGGGGAATTTCGCGGCAGAGATTTTGGGGCGCACCGATTCCGGTTATTTATTGTGAAACGTGCGGAACTGTGCCTGTGCCATATGACCGGCTTCCGGTCGAATTGCCCGAAAGCGCACCTTTTACGGGAGTTGGCGAATCTCCTTTGGCGAAAGTTCCTGATTTTGTGAACACGGTTTGCCCGAAGTGCGAAAAGGAAGGCGCGACACGCGAAACCGATACGATGGATACGTTTGTTGATTCAACCTGGTATTATTTCCGCTATACCGACCCGCACAACGAGATTTTGCCGTTTAATCCCGATGTGGCAAATTATTGGCTGCCGGTTGACCAGTATATCGGCGGCGTTGACCACGCGGTGATGCACTTGCTCTATACGCGATTTTGGACGAAGGTGATGCGCGACATCGGTTTGATTAATTTCGACGAGCCGGTAAAGAATCTTTTGACCCAGGGAATGGTTGTCGGCGAATCGTATTACTCGGAAGAAAAAGCGACTTACGTTCCGCAAGATGAAGTAAAAATCAAGCGCGACGAACGCGGAAAGATTTTGAGTGCAAAATTAAAAGCAGATAGTTCGCCAATAAAAGTGGCGGTTGAAAAGATGTCGAAATCGAAATATAACGGCGTTGACCCGGACGATATGGTTTCGATTTACGGCGCGGACGCAGCGCGGATTTTTGCGTTGTTTGCCGCGCCTGCCGAAAATGAATTAGTCTGGCTGGAAACCGGAATTGAAGGCGCGGTCAGATTTTTGCAGAGAGTCTACCGCTTTGTTTATCGCTGGCACGAAGTTCTTCGAGTCGAGAGTCGAGAGTCGAGAGTCGAGAGCAATGCCGATGCACGAAAACTACGACAAAAAACGCATCAGACAATTAAACGAATCACGGAAAATTTTGAAAGTCATCAATTTAACACGCCCGTTGCGGCTTTGATGGAACTTTCAAACGCGATGAATGATTTTAAAGTCGAGCCGAAAGCGGCAAGCGAAAGCGATTTGTTTGCGGTCGGTGAAGCATTAAAAAGTCTGATTTTGATGTTGACACCTTACGCGCCGCACATCGCGGAAGAATTATGGGAAGTTTTAACGGAAAATTCGCAAGGCATTCTTCAGTCGGGCGCGAGATTTCCCGTTGCCGACGAATCTCTGGCAAAAGCTGATGAAGTCGAAATTCCGATCCAGGTCAACGGCAAATTGCGTTCGCGTGTTTTAACTTCGCCTGCTGCAGCGAAAGAGCAATTGGAAGCGATGGCTCTGGCTGATGCAAAAATCAAGGAATACACCGACGGCAAGGAGATTGTAAAAATTATCGTTGTGCCGAGCCGTTTGGTCAATATCGTTGTTAAGTGACATTTTTTAAAAAACTTGACAGCCGTAACAGAAAGAATTATAAAGTAAGAATTCTAAATCAAAATCTCAGTTGATGAAAGCCTTTGTTACGATTTGTTCAATCTTTTTTTCGCGTTGTTTATAATGTCTTTTGTGCAACGGCGTTAAGGGTTTTGAAAAGTGTCGGGCAATGCGTAAAAACTCAAAACTCCGAACTCTTTTCTATTTAAACCTTGATTGCCAACGATAAAGGGACTAAAATTAAAAAACGGTAAGTTGTTCAGCCATCTATCCGGGATTTTTGTTAAATTGCGGATGCAGAAATCCGTTGATAGTTTTGCAGTGAAATCCGAAAATCAAAATGAAAGAATGTCAACTTTGTAAAAATTGCTTTACCGACAATATTAATACTTGTCCAAACGACGGGATGCCGACTTTTCATTCATTGAGCGGTGAACCTGTTCTGGAAGGAAAATATCATCTTGAATGCCGGATTGGGCAAGGCGGTATGGGCGTTGTTTATAAATCACGACACGCCTATTTAAAAACTTCGCACGCGATAAAAATTATTTTGCCGGATTTGGTCGGAAACGACCCGGAACTCGTTACGCGGTTTCGCCAGGAAGCACTCGCGGCGGCGGCGATTCGCCATCAAAATGTCGTCGGCGTTTCGGATTACGGCGTAGCGCAAGGCACGATGCCTTTTCTCGTGATGGAATATGTCGAAGGCGAATCGCTGCACGACCTTTTAGCGCGTGAAAGAATTCTTTCACCTGAAAGAGCTTTGGAAATAATGGCGGCAATTGCCGCCGGAGTCGGCGCGGCGCACAGTCAGGGAATCGTTCACCGCGATTTAAAACCTTTGAATGTAATGATTGTCAAAGGCAAATCGAATATCTCCGAAGCCGTCAAAATCCTTGATTTCGGTTTGGCAAAAATTAAATCGGGCGAATTGCTCGGCTCTTTTATTCAAGCGCAGACCACCGGTTTAATGGGTTCGCCGTATTATATGGCTCCCGAACAATGGGCTGACGAAGAACCGGATGCGCGGTCGGATGTTTATTCTCTCGGCGTAATGCTTTATCAAATGATTGCGAGCGACGTGCCGTTTAAAGGTTCTTCGATTCCGGCAATTATGAAAAAGCACTTGAGCGACCTGCCGCCGCCGCTTAGTAGTTTTGGTGTGAAAATCGCGCCGCAAGTCGAGCTGGCAATACGCCATTCGCTCGAAAAAGAACCGGATAAACGCACGGCAACGGTTGAACAATTGGTTGAAGAATTGAGAATGGCAATCGGCATAACTTCCCAAAATCTTCATATCAGCAATTATGCAATGAGCGGTTCGTTGTCCATTTCATCACTGAGTATTTTAACCAGCCCGCCGCAATCGGAAGTTTTCGTTGATAATGTTCCGGTCGGGCAGAGTCAATCGGACGGCTGGTTGACGCTCGACGGTTTGCAAAGCGGAAATCATCTTTTACGCATCAGCCACACGGGTTTTCAGGATTGGGAAAACAGCATTACCTTCGACGGAAAACCGAAACAGGTCGTCGCCGAACTCAAAGCGGATTATCAGTCGGACACGGCGGCAATTCCGAAACCCGACTCAACAATGTCTTCATCCGGTCAAATGTTGACGCAGAACACACCACAAAATCTTCCCGCGTCGCAAACATCCGCCCGTCATTTGCAGCAAAATGTTTCCGTTCAAAATAAACCGAAAAAATCTTTGTTTTTTTCACCGTTATTTTTGTCAATTATTGGAATTTCGGGTTTATTGTTACTTGCTATAATCGGAGTTGGCGGTGCATATATGGCTGGTTTCATCGGTCGCACCGGCGGTAATACAAACGGTAATAAAAATATTGTTGTTCTTCCGAACAATTCCAACACAAATAATCAGACCTCTTCGCCCGAACAATCCAAAGCCGATATGGTCAAAATACCGGGCGGCAAATTTAAGATGGGACGAAACGACGGTTCGGATTTTGAAAAACCCGAACACGAGGTTGACGTTAGCGATTTTTGGATGGACAAGACGGAAGTTACGACCGAAGAGTATTATGATTTTGTCAAAGCAAACGACTACAAACCGACTCCGGCTTATTGGGAAGACGGAAAACCGCTGGCAAGCGAAGGAAAACTGCCGATTCGGTATGTCAATATGAACGACGTCAAAGCCTTTGCCGAGTGGCGTTCCAAGCGCGACGGAGTTATCTATCGTCTTCCGACTGAAAGCGAATGGGAATATGCGGCGCGAAATGGCGCGGCAAATAATTATTACCCGTGGGGCGATGAATTTAAAATCGGATGTGCCGTGGTTGACCAACCTGACACAAAGCCGGAAACGGTCGGCTCAAAAGATTGCGGAGCAAATAAATGGGGCGTTTTGGATTTGATTGGCAATGTTTATGAATGGACAAGTACCGAAACCAATCTTTATCCGGGAAACCCGGGGAAACCCAACGAAAAAGCTAAGAATACTTTCGTGTTTCGCGGTGGCTCGGCTTTTAACAAATCAACCGGAAAAAATGCGATTACTTCGACATACCGGGGTTTTATCGAACCGAATACGAGAGACGCGCAATTAGGTTTTCGGCTTGTTCGTTCTAACCAATAAGGTTTTTATGATGAAAGATTTAAAAGTTTACAGATACGGATTATTGTTGGTATTTTTTCTTTTTGCATCCAGTTTTGGATTCGGACAGGATTTGGGAAGCAGCAACGGGCTTTTCAATGCTTCCAATCCAAAAACAAAAAATACTAAAACAATCGCAAAAAAAACCCCGACAAAGCCAAAGAAGTCTCCAACGACGACGACTGCAAAAAAAACCGTTCCTAAACCGAAAATCACACCGGCTCAAAATGCTGCCAAAACGACAAAACCAAAAACCGCAGTTACGAAAAACAACGGCAAACCGGCAGCCGCTGTTAAAAAAACGTCAGAACCACTGCTGCAAAACAATGTCGTCATAAAGGTTGGACAACCGTCCTCAACCAATGCGGAAAAACCGAACCTGACAAAAGTCGAATATAATGAACTTTTTGAGCAAGCCATTGAAGACGGTAACGCGGCGCGGGATGAACGCGAATATTCTAAAGCCGAAGCCGCTTATCTTCGCGCTCAGAGTTTAAAAACCAAGGATTCACGCGCCATTTATGGTTTGGGAAATTTGTTTAGCGACCAGCAGCGTTGGGAAGAAGCCGAAAGAGCTTACCGGACGGCGATTGAGTTTGAACCGGACGCGCCTGAATCGTATATAGCTTTGAGCTTTATTTTGACACAACCGATTATCGGAGCTGACTTGGGAAACAGATACGCCGAAGGCGAACAACTTGCGCGGCAGGCAATAAAACTTGATGCGAAAAATGCGGTTGCGTATGACCAGTTGGGTGTTGCGCTCGAACTGCAGGGAAAAATCTCCGACGAAACACAAAACGCCTACAAAAAAGCTATTCAGATTGACCCGAATTTTGCTCTTGCCTACGCTCATCTCGGCAGATTACAGCGGCGTAAAGGCTTGACTAATGAATCTTCCGCCGCATATCGCAGCGCAATTCAACTTGCCACTGATGTGCCGACAATGATTCAGGTAGCTGATGTAATGCAGTCGCAGCAACGCTATCTCGAATCGGAGCAGCTTCTACGAGAAGCGTTGCGTGAAGACCCGAAAAATCCGACCGCGCTTTATCTGCTCGGACGCGCTTTGACGATTCGCGGAAGTTATGATGAAGCCGAAAAAGTGCTGAAGAAAAGTGTCAGCATCAGCCCAAACAGTTTTGTTTCTTACTTTCTTTTGAGTTCGCTGTATCTGCGGCGCGAACAATTCGATGACGCAGAAAAATATTTGATGAAAACATTAAATATGGTTACGCCGAATGAAAAGAAACGACTGGCACAAGAATTTGAAGCCGTCGGCGACGGTTATTTAAAGGTTGGCAAAAGTAAAGACGCGGCGCGTGCTTACCGGCAAGCAATCACGCTCGATGCGGGGAAAGCTGCTTTGGCTGATAAGCTGGCTAAAGCGCAGACAAATTAACCGGGAGTTTTTACAGATATTTGCGCGCTTTTTCAATATCGAATATATTTAACACTTTTCGTGGTTTTGCCGGAATGCAGACAGGATGCCCGCGCTTCCGGTTTTCTGAAAACCGTTGCGAATTAACCATTTTTCCTGATAGCGCGTTTTGGAAACGCTGATTTATTTATAAAAGTTTTCGGTCTAATTTCTTTCTTAGCAATTAAAAACGATGTTTTATTGTCCTAAATGTCAACAAACCTACGATGAAGGAATGCAAAGATTTTGCTCCAATGACGGCGGCAGATTGCTTCCCGCGCCGTCTTCCGGCAAATCCGTCAATCAATCTAACGGCGTTTTTACAAATCTTTTAGGCAGAGTTGTGCCGGGCAATGAAAAAGACGAGAAACTTTCGTCAATTCCAAGATTTGTTCGAGTTGAACCGACCAAACCGGCGCAATCGAATTTCCGTCCGCCGACCGAAAACAATATTTTTAAAATTGACCGGGAATTAAAACCCGAAACAGAAGCTAAGCCTCAGACACAGAAACCTCTGCCGCGAATTATCAAGCCAAGCGAGATTCCGGCAAGTCAGGCGCGACTCGGCGACCGCAAAACAAATCCGACCGGCAGACTTGCTATAACTTGGGAAAATCCTGATGTTTTGCTTGGGCAAACCGTCAAAGGTCGCTATCAGGTTATAAAAAAATTTGAACAGGACGAAACGAGCATCGCTTATTTGGCGGAAGATGAAATTGTGCCGAATAAAAAAGTCGTCGTCAGAGTTTTGATGGATGAGGATGAAGCCGACAATTTTACCAATAAAATTTTTGCCGAAGAAAGAGTTTCATTGTCGCTTATCAATCATCCGAACATTGCGCGAATTTTGGATTCCGGCGAACTGCTTGAAGGCAAACCGTTCATTGTCAGCGAATTTACGGAAGGCGAATCGGTCAAAGAGATGCTGCGGAAAACAGGACAGTTTAACGCTTTGCGAACCAGCCGCATTATTAGTCAAACTGCCGACGCTTTGAGTACAGCCCATCAAAACGGTGTTTTGCATCGCAATTTGAAACCCGAAAATATTGTTTTAACAATTTCCGAAGCGGGAAATGAACAGGTAAAGTTGATAAACTTCGGAATCTCAAAAGATAATCTAAACAAAGAAAATATCGCTTACAAATCGCCCGAACAACTTGAGGGTAAATTGGCGAACTACGCCAGCGACATTTATTCGCTAGCCGTAATTGCTTATCAAATGCTGACTAATCGCCTGCCGTTTAATGGTTCGTCAGTTGACGATTTGCTCAAATCTCAACGCGAAGGTTTGAGTCTTTCCCCGACAAATTTGTGCCTGGATATGCCGCCGTCGGTTGATAAAATTTTAGAAAAAGGCTTGGAGGTTAATCCGTCCGACCGCTATCCGAAAGCGCGGGATTTCGGTGATGCCCTTTTTAATTCTTTAAAGGCGGGTGCGCCCCGGGAAGATGAGAAGGAAACCAAAGAAATCGAAATAATCACCGATGAAAATGAAGAAAATTTGGAAGCAACGCCTTCGCTTTTAACTTCCGAAGAGGAGATGAAAACCGTTAAACCGGAAACTTTACCGATGTCGGTTTCTGCGGCAGTTTTTAACGATGCGACAAAAGAAACCAACGTCAAAACAACCGAAGAATTGTCTTGGGAAAAACGATCACCCGAGCCGCTAAGAGTTTCGAGTTGGAGTTTCACCTTAATTTCGATTCTTGGCATTTTGCTTCTTTTAGCCGGAATCTGGGGCGTTTGGTCGTATTTACTGAATCGTCCTCCCGAATCTGAAATGATTCAAACGCCGACGGAAACCGTATTTCCGATTGAAACGGAAAACGCCAAAACCTCTATGCCGAAACTCGAAGAAATCGAAGTGCCGCCTTTGCCGCGCACGATTTCACAACCGCCGGACACGACTTATTTTCAGAATAGCAAAGAAGGAATGAAAGGCGATTTGGTGAAAAACTTTCTCGGATTTTCGCTTTATTACCCGGAGGATTGGAAACAAAACGACGCGAAAGGCAAATTTTTAGACATTTCAAAAGAGGCTTCGAGCGGAACGCCGATTGAGCAAATGCTGATTAGTTATTACGACAGTAAAGGAACTCTTAAAACCGACACCGAACTTTTCCCGTCGTTAGTCAAAGAAACAAACTCGACTTTGAAGGAAATTGTGCCGAATTACGAAATGGTTTCCGAAGGCGAAAAAGCCGTCAACAACGGTTGGCGTGCTTACGAAGTCAAATTTAAAGGTGCAGGCAAAACCGCCAAAGGCGAAAATATAACGCTGTGGGGCAGACGATTTTTTATTCCGTCGGGTCGTCCCGGTATGAAAAATGGCTACGTTATCACGATGCTCGCCACTTCCCTGTCGCCGGAGGTTAAAAATGTTGATGATGTCGGTGTCAAAGGCGAACTTTCAACCGTTTTGGAAACCTTTGAGCCGAATCAAAATTTTTAGAATTTAACAAACTATTTTCCAGCCGAAGGCGTTTGGAGGTTTTTCCTGACGCTTTTTGTTTTGGCATTATTAAGCTAAAATTATTCCAAATTAAGTTTTTACCATAATTTTAAACAAATAAATTCCAACCGATGAAAATTGTTTTAGCAGAAGAACGCAGTGACGGACAATTAACCGAACAATCCTTTAATCAAGCGGTTGTCCGCATTGGGCGCGAAGCTAAAGATTGTCAAATAGTCTTTGACAACGCGCAGTTTCCGATGGTTTCGCGCCGCCACGCCGAACTGCTTTGGCAAAACGGGCAATGGATTCTAAACGATAACAACTCGACCTTCGGCACATTTATTGACGGACAAAAAATCACCGCGCCGCAACCCGTCAAAGTCGGGAGCAGATTACAATTCGGCATTGAAGGACCGATTTTGCGCGTGGTTTGGTTTGAAGTTAGTGTCAACGCGCCGCAAAATCCATTTGGGAATCCTTTTCAAAGTCAAACGGTAAAAAAACCCGTGAACGACGAACCGAGCGATTTTTTCAAACCCGTCGGCGCATCAACGCACAATATCTCAAGTCAAAAAAGCCAACCGCAAACCGCGCAAACCGCGCAGCTTGATTTTGTCAGCGGACATAAAACGGCAATTCCGTATAAGATTACAAAGGATATTACCTGGCTCGGACGCGACCCGAACGGCGATATTGTTTTTGATTCTTCAGCCGCGATGGTTTCGCGCAAACACGCCGAGATTCGCCGACAAAATAATGATTTTACGGTTTATGACAACGGAAGTTTTAACGGAACTCTGGTCAATGAGCAGCGTATTTCCGCGCCGACGCCGCTTTATCACAATGACGAAATTCAGTTTGGTTTGGGCGGACCTGTTTTGCGTTTCAACGCGCCTTCACGGATTGCGCCGAAAGGCGCGAGTCTTGCCGGACAGCGTTCTATCGCTATCGGGCAACTGGCAGAACTGCCGCAGCAAATCGGTTCGCAAACAATCGCGTTGAATGTCGGCACGATGTCGCAGGAAATTTCCAATAATCGAACGGCACAACCGACACTTTTGATGTCGCTGACTTTCGGCGGTAAAAAAGAACTGACCATCGGACGCGCCGATACGAGCGATATAAAAATTGACGGATTGCAAATATCCAACAGCCACGCCCGACTGCTGCAAACAAATTCCGGTATCGTTATCGAAGACCTTAACTCGACTAACGGCGTATATGTTAACGGACAACGGATAACGCGCCAAAACATCACGCCGCCGGACGCGGTGCAAATTGGTTCTTTTCTCATCAAAATTGACGAAGCGGGAAATGTCAGCGTTTTTGATACGCGGTCAAAAACGCGGATTGATTCGGTCAACGTCATAAAAGAAGTGAAAAACCGTTCGGGCGGCGGGATGATTCGCCTGCTTGATAATGTTTCGCTTTCGATTCAGCCAAACGAGTTTGTCGGTCTGCTCGGACCTTCGGGCGCGGGAAAATCTACGCTGATGGAGGCGATGAACGGAATGCGTCCGGCTTCGGGCGGAAGCGTTTTAATCAATAATCTCGACCTTTACCAACATCTCGATTCGCTCAAACAATCAATCGGTTATGTTCCGCAAGACGATATTATTCACCGCGAATTAACCGTCTACCGAACGCTTTATTATGTGGCGAAACTTCGTCTTTCGAGCGATGTTTCGTCAACGGAAATCAAGCAAATTATTGACGAAGTTCTTGACGTTACGGGAATATCGGAACGCCGCGACGTGCCGATAAATCAGCTTTCCGGCGGACAACGCAAGCGCGTTTCCATTGCGGTCGAACTGATTACCAAACCTTCAATTATCTTTTTGGACGAGCCGACTTCCGGTTTAGACCCGGCAACCGAAGAGAAAATTATGAAGCTCTTCCGGCAGATTGCCGAATCGGGCAGAACGGTGATTTTGACGACGCACGCGATGGAAAACGTCAAACTTTTTGATAAAATCGTCGTGCTGATGCGCGGAAAGTTAGCATTTTACGGTGAACCTGACGAAGCATTAAGACATTTGAACGCTTCGAGTTTTAAAGACCTTTACGACAAACTCGAAGAACCGATTGAGCAGAAAATAAAGCAGCACGGCGACGGTAATCGGCACCAAATTACCGAACAAGTGGCGGAAGAGTGGAAAAAGAAATTCACCCAAACGCCGCAGTATAAAAAGAATATCCACGAACCGCTCAAGGAACTCGGAAAGGTTCAATCACACAGCGTCAGGAAAAGTAATCGTTTGGGTTTGGTCGGTTCGATTCGCCAATGGCTGACGCTTTCACGGCGTTACGCGGAAGTGCTTTTGCGCGACAAACTCAACCTGTTTATTTTATTCGCTCAAGCACCGATTATCGCTGTTTTAACATATTTCGTGATGGGCGAAAACCAACCGCGGGATTTTGTCTATTTTATTTTATCGCTGGTTGCGGTCTGGTTCGGAACATCCGTTTCGGCGCGGGAAATTATTCGTGAACGTCCCGTGTATAAACGCGAGCGAATGGTCAATCTCGGTCTTATTCCATATCTGTTTTCCAAACTTTTCGTGCTTGGCATCATTGTCGGTATCCAATGTCTGCTGCTGTTTTTGCCGCTAAAATTTTTGGATTTGACGGGTTTAATGCCGATGCCGGGCGAACTGCTCGGAATTCCGCAATTCTGGACGATGCTTTTAACCGCCGCCGTCGGCATCGCACTCGGACTTTTAATTTCCGCAGTGGTTAAAACTTCGGAGTTGGCAACGAGTCTCGTTCCGCTGATTTTGATTCCGCAAATTTTATTTTCGGGATTAGTCGGCGTGCCTTCGGGTATCAATAAAGTAGCGGGTTTAATAATGCCTGCAACCTGGTCGTTCGACACGATGAAGCGGTATTCGACGCTCGACACTTTGGAAGAAGAAGGCGCAAACCTTCGCGGCACAACGAACGGTAAAGGACTTTACAAGTATATCGAAACCGAAAATGATAGGATAATCACTGACGCAAAAACCGAATTGGACGATTATAAAAGAGATTCGGAGAAGAAATTAGATGATTTCAATAGTGCATTAAATAGTGGTGACAGACCTGACGCGCCAAAACTCGACGAACCGCCGCAGATTGCCGACGCGAAAAAAGTGCCGAAGGATTTGAGCGAGTATGTCAATTTTTTGCATCCGTGGATGAACGAGATTTTAAATCAGTTTGTTTTAATGTTAATGTTTTGGATACTGGTAATCGCAACACTGATTGTGTTGCGATTGCAGGATATTGGTTAAGAGGTTTTAATGAAAAATATATTTAAGATTGCAGTTTTATTTATCGCGCTGACCGTCGCGTTCTCGAGTTTTACGGCTTGCACGAAAACGGCAACTACTCAACAAGGTGCAGTTGACGAAACCACGTCGCCCGCGTCTGACAAAAATACAGATGAAGCGAAAAAGAGCGATTATCCGCCCGCGCCCGTTGGTGTTTCGCAGGCAGAAATCAAAAATTTAGACGGCAGCACTTTCAAAATCGAAGAAAAAAAAGGCAAAGTTGTTCTGCTTAATTTGTGGGCGACCTGGTGCGGACCTTGCCGCGCCGAAATGCCCGAACTTATTGCGTTGCAAGACAAATATCGGGACAAGGATTTTGAGGTTATCGGATTGAATACCGATGACGAAAGCGTGGAAGAAATAAAGGATTTTGCCGCTAAAATGAAGTTAAATTACACGCTTGCCTGGGCGGACGGCAAATTAAGGAACGAATTATTAAGAATCAGCAAATATAACGGTATTCCGCAAAGTTATATGATTGACCGCGAAGGAAAACTGAGAGGCGTTTTCACCGGCGGCGGAGCAAAAGTTATCAATCAATTAAAAGAAACGGCTGAAAAAGTGATTAACGAGTAAGAATTTGTCGGACTTTTGAGGAAGTAAGATTTTAACGCAAAGTCGCAAAGGACGCAAAGTTTTTAAAATAAATTGATATACTAAATACTGACATTCGGTTTGAATAATCAAAATTATTTCGTCCTTTGCGTCCTTTGCGACTTTGCGTTAAAAATCTTTCCCGGAAAACTCACACGATTTAAACAAGGATTTCCTACCTGCTAAAACCCGGTCAAATATACAATTTTCAACATCTTTCACGATTTCGTATAAAACTTACGGAAAACGTAACACAGCGAATGTGAATCAAATCAAGCGGAGTTTGATTTTCAGTTGGTTTTTGCGAAAACGGCAAAAAGTTGTGTATGGCATTGATATTGCTTTTATAAAAACGGCGCACATTTTATCTTTCCCCGTAGTGCCTGACAAAACAAGGAAAGAGGAAATTAACGTGATGAAAATTTTGAAAAAACTATTATTTGCAGTTGCGGTTATGTTTTGCTTTTCGTTGGCGGCATCGGCGCAAAATCAAGAAGGTAAAAAACCGCCGCCAAAGGACAGACCGCCGGTCGTTCCCGTCGAACCCAAAAAACCAAAGGACGAAAAACCGAAAGATGATAAAGAGAACAAAGAAAAAAAACCGGGAATATCTTTTTATCTTTCAGAAAATCGAATTGAGATAAATTCGATTTAGTTAGTCGGTTTATCAAATCAACTTTTAAAAGGCAGCCTGAATAAACGGGCTGCCTTTTTTAATTTTTTATATGCCCGTTAGAAAACTTGAAATTTGGTAGTGTCACAATAGTGTGTTGCTATAAACCGGACTCTGTTATTCACTTTGCTTTTGAACATCCATTAGCCGTTGTTTGAGTTCATTTTCTATATCCAACAAGAAAAGCATCATTTCATGGTTTTCTTCGGTGTTATATTTATGCGAAACACTGGTGAACAAATTTTCAAGTTCAATTAAAACCATTGCTTTAATTTCGTTTTTTCTGTCTTCTGAAAGTGCCATATTTTCTCCTATGATGAATGTCTACTCCAGAGGCAAAGTTTTTCACTCTGCCAATTCAAAATTATTGAAATCTGCAAACACCCAATTGTTGGTTAAGGTGTTGTAGATTATTCCTAAATACTTGCGAG
>JBPCPU010000203.1:0-4948 GCA_050998795.1 Pyrinomonadaceae bacterium | reverse complement strand
GAAATTTGTCCGTCAAGCCGCCAAAATTCTAGGCGAAGAAGGTATCAATGATTTACAATTGCATCTGTGCGAATATCCTGATGATGGTGCGATAATCAAAACGTCAAATGGAATTCGCAAGATGCGTTGGGCGGCTTCCGGCAGAGGCAAACGCGGCGGGGCAAGAATCATCTATTATTATGCTGTAAAAAAGGAAAGAATTTTGCTTCTCGATATTTATCCGAAGAATGAAAAGAAAGATTTGACTGCCGAAGAACTCGAAAACTTTAAGGATGTTGTGGGGATTTGGTTGGAGAAAATAAGATGAGCAAGAAAGATTTGGGAGAATTTGAATTTGTCAGAGAAACAACCGTTTCCATCGCTGAACGCCCGAAAAGCAAAGATGTTTATGCCGTTTGTTTGAAAACCGACAACGAAAAATTGCTCGTGCCAATGAAGATTTATAAAATCGGTTTGCGCGGAGATAAAGCACGGGTTATTGACGAAGAAGGCGAAGTAACAATTTATCCGCTAAGTTTTTTTTTGGTTTTACATTTGGCAGAAGAAACTGCAAATTTAATTGAAAAACACAGCATCAGAAGATTTCAAGAAAAGGCATTAGCCTAAGTAAAAAGTGGAATGCCTTTTCTAATAACTTCCCGCCACGATATTTTATTTCACGCCGCTTGCTTCCTGCGCGATTTTTACGCCGACTGATTCGCCGATTCTCGTTGTTACGGCGATGTCTGAAAAGATGTCCAAAAACCAATTCAAGAAGCATTGTGCGTATCAATGGCGGAAGCTGAGGGCGTGAGCGCGGGCTTTTCTCAATCCATGGTGGCTCTTGCAGTTTCCGCGTTTTCAATAAGTGGAAAATTATTTTTAATGCTTTTCTCAATCCATGGTGGCTCTTGCAGCCCTCCTTGACAGCCTCGGCTTCCGCCCCTTTTGACGCACATCTCAATTTGAATCGGTTGTTTGCTTGAGAGAAGGATAGTTCGGCTCTTTAGCTTTTAATGAAACAATTATAGAATCGAAATATGGTTGTCGCCGAACAAATCAACAACAAACTGCAAAAACTGCCGCTTTCGTTTCAGGAGGAAGTGTTGCATTTCGTCGAGTTTCTCTCTCAAAAGGCAGAGCGCGAAACGGTTAGCGGAGAGCAGAAATGGTCGGAGTTTTCTCTTGCTCAAGCGATGAGCGGGCTGGAAGACGAAGATTTACCCGAATACACGGAAGCTGATTTGAAGGAAAAATGGCGATAAAAGAATCGGGACAAATTGTTTTGTTTCGCTTTCCGCAAACCGATTTAATCATCGGCAAATCTCGTCCGGCGTTATTGCTTGCGCCTTTGCCGTCCGGCTTTAACGATTGGCTCGTTTGTATGATTTCCTCGAAGGCGCGGCAAGCAGTTTCGGGAATTGACGAGGCGATTTTAACGACTGATTCCGATTTCGCTCAATCCGGCTTGAAGAGCGAGAGCATCATTCGTTTAACCAGACTCGCCGTAGTTTCCGATTCGATTTTCTTCGGCACAATCGGAGAAATTTCCTCTCAGCGTTTGGAAAATCTCAAAAGTAAATTGGCGCGTTGGATTGAAACAAGTTGAAAAATTCTCTGTTCAGTCTAATGCTAATAACTTCCCGTGACGATATTTGATTTCACGCCGCTTGCCTCCTGCGCGATTTTCACGCCGACGCTTGCGCCGATGCGCGTTGCACCGGCTTCGACCATTGCTTTTGCGTCTTCGATGCCTTTTACGCCGCCTGACGCTTTAATGCCCAAACCTTTTCCGACGACGCGCCGCATCAATGCGACATCGTCAACCGTTGCGCCGCCTTTAGCAAATCCGGTGGAAGTTTTGACAAAATCCGCACCCGCGTTTTTCGATGCCAGACAAGCGCGGACTTTTTCTTCGTCCGAAAGAAGCGCGGTTTCGATAATTACTTTTAATAAAACGCCGCTTTCGTGCGCGGCTGTCGCTACGGCGCGAATGTCGTCTTCAACCGTGCAGTCGTCGCCCGATTTTAACGCGCCGATATTGATAACCATATCAACTTCTCTTGCGCCGTTAAAAATTGCGCGACGTGCTTCATAAGCCTTAACATCAGACAAAGTTGCGCCCAGCGGAAAACCGATAACCGTGCAAACCGGAACATTTGTGCCGCGCAGAAATTCGCTCGCCTTTTTCACCCACGACGGATTGACGCAAACCGATGCAAAACCGTATTGCGCGGCTTCTTCGCAGAGTTTTTTGATGTCGCTTTCCGATGCTTCGGGTTTCAAAAGCGTGTGGTCAACCAGACTTGCCCAATCGTGCGCGGTTGCCGAATCGCCCAGAACAATTCCGATGCGCGATGCGCCTGCGTCAACGATTCTTTCAACGTCGGCGCGGCAAAACGTCGGGCAATAATTATCGCCGTCGAGTTTTGTCAAAACCAAATCTGTTATTTGTTCGACAAGTTGTTCGTAGTTTCCGTTCGATAAATTCATTTTTCTTAAATCCGAAATTTGAAATTTGAAATTCAGACCAATTTCCACTCTTTCAAAACATCCATTAAATTCGGCAAAGGCTCTTGCCACAGCCATTCCGTATTTATCCAAAGTCCTTCAATCACGCGGCTTTCAAATCTTTTGTCGGCTGAAAGCGACAAAAGTTTATATTTCTTATTTTCGTCAAAGCCGTAAAAATTCGCCGTCCGCCGGTTGTAATCAATTATCCAATATTCCTTTACGCCCGCCGCTTCATATTCCGCAAACTTGTCTTGAGTATCGCGGAAAACGCTTTCGGGCGAGATGATTTCGATTATCAAATCTGCCGCGCCCTCCAGATAATTTTCCCGCAATTTGCCGAGATTTTCTTTGGCAACGAAGAGAACGTCCGGCTCGCGCCCCGAAGGTCTTGTTTCGGTTTTCATCAAAGTCGGAGCAGGAAAAACGATTCCTGCTTTGTGATGTTCAATCCAATGCTGCAAAATTGATTGCAAAAAAGCTGCTAAAATCTGATGTTTGATTGATGCCGGACTCATAATTGTAATTTCTCCGTCAACCCATTCCGCCCAAGTATCTTCGTCAAGCCAGTCCAAAAACTCCTCGAATGACATCTTTTCCTTTGGCAGAATTTTTTCGGAAAAAGTTGTCGGAACGATTCGGCTTGGTAAAGTTTCGGTTAAAATTTCTTGTGACATAACTTTTTCTCCAATTTCCAGGTTTTATTTTACGCCTGTTTTGAATCCGAATCCACCAATCATTTTTTATACTGTCTTTCAATATTATCAATTTTGCCGACGCGCTTTTTGTGGCGTTCTTCGGTCAAGTCGGTTGTCAGAAATGCTTCAACAATTTCCTTGATTTCGGCAAAGGTGTTTTGTCCGCTGCCCAAAGTTAAAACATTCGCGCCGTTATGCTCGCGTGAATTTTTCGCCAACGTAACCGAATAACAAGCCGCCGCACGAACTCCGGGAACTTTATTTGCCGTCATCGCCGAACCGATTCCCGCGCCGTCAATGATGATTCCGACATCAACTTGCTTTTCGCCGACGGCTTTGGCAACCGCATGAGCAAAATCAGGATAATCAACCGCGTCAGTCGAATTTGTGCCGAAATCGCGGACTTGCAAACCAAGTTCAGCGAGAAAATCTTTGAGTTGTTCCTTAAATTGAAAACCGCCGTGGTCTGCGCCGACGGCGACGGATTTAACTTTGGTTGAAGCGCGGCGCGAAGATTTTTTGATTAAAACGATATTCTTTTCTTGAATAATATCGCCGGCAAGCGGCGTAAATTTCGCGTTATCGGCAATTCTTAACTTTGCGCCAAAATCCAAACCGCGCAAATCATCTTCGGTAATCAGACTTTTTGCCGATTCGTCGCGGTCAAATTCCTTGTCTATTTTGTCTTGGAGCGAATTGACGACAACATGTTTGGGAAAAGTTTCCGGCGGCTCTTCTTTTTCAAGCGGAACGCTTTCTAAAACCTGTTTGACGAGTTCGCGGACACGCTCACGAATTTCCTTTTGTTCAGACATAAAATTTTACAGGATAGACAGGATATTCAGGATAAATAAGTTTTTCAATCCTGTTTATCCTGTCCATCCTGTTAAATTCTTCTTTAGCAAATTTGACGTTTTCACTCTGCTCAAATAGTATTGCCAAAAAGCATTTCAATCAAATATATGACGACCGAATTTATTAATCAGAACTTGGAAACCTTATATTCTGCTGAACAAATTAAATCCCGCGTGCAGGAACTCGGAAAACAGATTACCAATGATTACGCCGCTAAAGATTTGGTTTTGGTCGGTGTTTTGAAAGGATCTTGTGTTTTTATGGCAGATTTGATGCGCGAAATTGACTTACAATTAAGCATAGATTTTATGGCGGTTTCAAGCTATAAAGACGGAACGGTCAGCACGGGCGACGTGGAAATTTTGAAGGATTTGACCAATCCGATTCGAGATAAAGACGTGATTGTCTGCGAAGATATTGTTGACACGGGTTTGACATTGTTTCGTTTGACGGAAATTTTAGGTTCGCGCGGCGCAAATTCCATCAAAATTGCCACGCTTCTCGATAAACCCGAACCGCGCATCAAAAAGGAACTGAAAATTGATTACTGCGGTTTCCAGATTCCGAATAAATTTGTTGTCGGATATGGTTTGGACGCGGCAGGACGTTATCGAAACCTGCCGTTTATCGCGGCGGTGAAAAATCCCGATATTATTTAACTGAAGCCTGAGCGCAATTCAACTTTAGTAACTAATACTAATTTCATCGTTTAGAGGCGGTCTTTGACCGCCGCCTTTGAAAATTCAACGAACGGCGGTCAAAGACCGCCTCTAAACGGTGGAGTTTATTGATATTTAATTATGCACAGGCTTCATTTAACTTAAGCCAACTATGGATTTTTACCGCAGAGGACGCAGAGGACGCAGAGTTTTTAATAAGTTCAATATTCTTTCTTGACATAAACC
>JBPCPU010000179.1:0-6461 GCA_050998795.1 Pyrinomonadaceae bacterium | reverse complement strand
GGATGCGCCGTGTATTTCATTGTAAAACTCATCGCATTATCCGTAAAAGTTATGAAAAAGGGGGAAGATTATCCAACGCTCTTTGATAAACTCCGGCGATGGTTTCACTTTTTTGATCGGGATGAATCTCCGAATACTTATAACGGGTTTTCAAATGAATGAAACTGATCTTGTATTCAAAGCCTTCGTTGCCTTTAATTGCCGGCAGTTGCTGCACATCGCATTGCAGACGATGCCGCCCGATGGGAATCTGCCATTTTGTTTTCACTCGCTTCGACTTTCGAGTTAAACCGTGTTGCTGCAAAATAATAGCAGTCGTGCCGCGATTGGCGATAGCGTATCGGGCTTTTAGTTCACAAGCAATGCGTTTTGCGCCGTGGCTCGGAGACAAGCGGCGATATTCGATGACGGCTTGGCGGTAATCATCAGTCACCACTTGGCGGCGGCGATGCGGAGCGGATGATTTATCTTCTGGAGAGTCACGACTAATCCATTTGCGAATAGCTGATTCCCCGACACAGAAGCGAGTGGCTAGTTCGGAAACTGATACCTTTTCGATTTCAAAGAGCCGTTTAACCTCAATTCGTTGAGGTCTCGTTAAGGCGGCATTGGAATGTAGTTTTTTCATCATTAAAACTATTACCGCCTTTGCAACCTATTTTGTCAATACAAATAACTGATAGCGAACAGCCAATAGCGGACAATCCATTTGACCACCTCACCTAATTTGTCAATACAGACGTTACTAAAATGAATAGCGCAGGACAAACTGCATACTTCGCGGAAAACCTTGAATGGCGGTAAAGTTTGCAAAGTTTGTCGGAGTTAGCGCGGCGTTTTGCGGGTCGAGACCAACGGTGTAATCAGCACTGTTGATGCTTCCCATTTTTTGCGTGTTAGCGACGTTGAAAACTTCCCAACGGAATTGGAATTGATGGTTTTCCCAAGGCAAATTAAAAGTTTTGCCAAATCCTATATCAACCACCCAATAACCCGGCAGGCGGAAAACATTGCGTTCGCCGGTTTCGCCCGGATAGGCGTTGCGGAAACTGCGATAGGCTTTCGGAGTGTTGCAGCCGAAAAGTCCGCCGCCGCGTGTCGGGCAGGTTTGGATGTCGGCGGTGCGGGTTGTGTAGCTTTGGACGCTCCCGCTTGTTGCCCGTCCGGCGTCAAACGGCGCGGAGATTGGCAAACCGGAGTTATAGCGGAAGATTCCCGCGAGTTGCCAGCCGCCTAAGATTAGATTGGTGAATTTATTGATGTTGCCGAAAAGCATTTCGCCGCGTCCGATGGGTAGTTTGAAGATGGCGTTGGCGTTGACGATGTGGCGCATATCGAAATCGGACGCGGCATACGCATCTTCCTGACGAAACGGATTGATAATCGCGGCGGTCGGGTTGGTAAGATTTGATTGCAAACCCGAACCGTCGTCCGAAGATTTTGAAAAAGTGTAGTTAAAATCCATTGTCAGGCGCGTTCCTAATCTTTGGCGAACCGAAAAAGTTAAGCCTTGATAATCGGATTTTCCGATTGAACTCCACGCACGATAAGTAGCATATTGCGGTTGATAGAAAATATGTTGTCCGGGAAAACGGCTCGATAAACGCGACAGTCTGAGCTGCACATTTGTCCAATCGTAATTTGTTCCGCAACTGCCCGCGCCCGTGAACGCCAATGAATAGACGGCTTGCGTTTGATTGTAACCGCCGGGACAACCCAACGCGGCGGACAAATTTGACGGAAATAAATTGGCGAAATAAGGAATCTGCGAGATTTGCGAAATAGGAATGCCTTGCTGCCGCAGAATTTCTAACTGTGTCGCCGCCGTGTTCCAATCCGTGCCGGATTGCGTGTCAACAAAATTGGCAATTGCCGCCGCATCACGCGCTTGCAGAAGATTCCGCGCTTTGCGTCCGAGATATGAAACCGAAACGATTAAACCGGCGGGCAAAATGCGCTCAAAAGTTAGATTCCAACTGTAGTTAATCGGCGCGGACAGATTTTCATCTATCGAGTATTCGATTGCCGTCGGAGAATTTTGAATCAGGGCTTGACGCGGAAAAGTCAGATTTCCGGCGGGAAGCGTCAAATCCCGCAAGTTTCGGATGTTTTGATTAAAGCCGGTAAATAGCGACGGCGCGATGATATTCGTCAGATTGTAGCGGTTTTGGACTCGTGAACTCGACGTAAAGCCCAGAGTGTTTAGGTTATCGTATCTACTCGCTATTACTACCGCTAAATGATCATTCGTGACGGCAAAACCGCCGCGCAAGACAGATTCGTTATTTCTGCCGAACAACCAACCCAAACGATTTTTTCCGAAATTCGGCGACCACGCGACGGCAAAGCGCGGTTGAAAATTGTTTTTATCCCATTTATAAAGCGGAGATTTGCCGTTCGCCGTGCCGGAAAAATCTAAAACAATCGGTTGATTATAAGGCGTGCCGTTCGCCGCGCCAGCCGCGCGGCTTTCAAAATACTCGCTTAAATTGATATTCGGTTTGACTTCATAGCCGTTTGCTTCATAAACCGGACGGCTCAAGCCGTAACGCAATCCGGCGGTTATCGTCAGATTTGCAGAAAATTTCCAAATATCCTGTATATAAAAATCGTATTCCTGGCTTCTGAAATCACGTTCAGCCGGCGTTCCCGCCGGTTGCAGCGAGCCGTCGCGCTGGAAAGTGAAGGTCGCGGAGTATGTCGAAAAACGCCCGATAACCGCCGCTGCCGCGTCTTGAACGCTGCGGACGTTTGATTCCGCAATTTGATAACCGAAAGCGTTTTGCAAATAGCTGTTAATCGGACTCGAAACCGAATTTGCGCCGCCTAAAAAAAGCGCGGAATTGACCGCCGCCGAATCGTATGCGCGGGCAAACGCATGCAAACGACTGCGAATCAGACGGATATTCGTTCCGAATTGGAAAATATGGTTTCGCCAAATCAGGGAAACATCGTCGGTGATATTGTTCACGGAATCAATCGGCGAAAATGTCCGCTGAAACAAGAGCGGCGAATAAACGCCCGTGAAGGAAATCGCAGTGTCGGTCGAATCGCCGACACTGCTGAAAGAGTTGCGGGTCAAACCGTATCGAAAATTGTTGAAGATATTTTTGGAAATCGTCCAATTATGACCGACAACGAAACCGACGGGATGTTTCCAGACGGACGGCGCGGGCGTATCGGGAAACTGCGCGGCTGACGTTTCAAAATCGTTAATATAATTGAAGCGAAAAAATGCCTGTTGTTTGGCGGAGAAATTAAAATCCAATTTCAAGACGTGCGAATTGTTTTTGATTTTATTGTCGGCGTTAAAGCGAAAACCGGCGGTGTTCATCAAAGCGTCGGCAGTGCTGTCGCCCGCGTCGAAACTGTTTGCCGGATAGCGTGCGGCAGCGGCGGCAAAAACCGCAAGCGTGGCTGGATTACAGCCCTCTGTGTTCGGAAAAACCGCCGTGATTTGCGAGCAGTCGAGCGAAGAAATCTGTCCGTTCGTGTTGCGAAAACGAACGATGCCCTGTCCCAGAGTCGGCAGCGGCACAACGCGGACAACCGTTGCGCCGCGTGTCGAGCGTTCGCCTTCGTAACTGTAAAAAAAGAAGGCGCGATTTTTCCAAATCGGACCGCCGATTGCGCCGCCGAAAACATTGCGGTCAAGTTTCGGGCGTTCGACTCCGGCACGATTATTAAAAAAATCGTTCGCCGTCCAACCGGTTCTGCGTCCGGTTAAAAAAATCGCGCCGCGCGCATTGTTTGTCCCGCCTCTTGTAACGAGCGAAATTTGCGCGCCCGATGAACGTCCTTGCGACGCATTGGCGTTGGTCGTCGTTACGCGAAATTCTTCAATCGCTTCGGCATTTAAGCGCAAAATCGGACTGAAAATATCGTTTGTTATGGCTTCATTGACAGCAACTCCGTCCAGCGTAATGTTTGCCTGGTCGCTTCTGCCGCCGGCGACATAACCGAAGCGCGTTACGCCGGGCTGGAGCGTCAAAAGATTGATGATATCGCGCGCCTCGGTCGGAAGCTGCGTCACTTGTGTTGAATTAAACGGACTTCCAATCGTCGCGTCTTGCGTATTGAGCAGCGCTTCGGCGGTATCACTCCGCACATTGACCGTTTCGCTGACGTTTCCGATTTCCAACACGGCGGAAATTTCCGTCGGCGTGTCAACCGAAGCCCGAACCTCGCTGCTCGCAAATTTTTTGAAGCCGTTCATCTCGACTTCCAGACGGTAAATTCCCGGTTGGATGACCGGAAAATTAAAAGTTCCATTATCATCGGTCGTCGCGGTTCGCGTAAAACCTTTTTCGGCGTTGGTGAGCGTTACCGTCGCGCCGAAGATAACTTGTCCTCGCCTGTCTAAAACCGTGCCGCTGACAGAAGTTGTTCCTGATTGCGCGATGATGCTTCGGCTTAAAGGAGCGAAAAGCACAATGACAATTAATATCAGGAAATTTCTTTGTTTGAGGTGATTGAAATTCATACGCGATTTTGTTCTTGTCGCCGAAAGCGACGAACAATACAGCGTAGGGTAAAGCGAATAAAATGAGCGCAACCCTACGAATTCGATAGACACATCATCCGACGCTTGACGCGCGTCGAACAATAACCGCGCTCTTTGTCGCTCACTTTCAGCGAGCGATTTTTTGAATTGAAACTAACGTAGGGTTGCGTTCGCTCGCGCTCATTTCAACCTACGCTATATTGTTCGTCGCCTTTGGCGACAAGACGAAAACTGATTTCTCCGTAAGGCGAGTCAACAAATAATAAAATTAAACTCATTTCAATCCGACGCGCTTGACCAAATCGTCAAATCGCGGGTCTGAACGCAGCGAATCAAATCTCGGATCAACCTTAAGCGTCGTCATTGCAAATCTGCGTTCGCCGAAAACCTTTTCCAGATAGGCGAATGCTTCTTCGCGCTTCTCAAGTTCGATATAAAGACGAGACAACTGAGTATAATTGGGATTGCCGCTTTTTTCTTTTTCCTTTTCTTTTTCTAGTCGTCGCCCAGCAACCCCTCGCCAACCCGATTGGGCATAAATTGTTTTCCATAATTGAATCTCGTCCGGTTTCTCTCCGCTTTGTGTCCGCTCCCGCACAAACCACTCGAAGGCTTGATCATCCTCGCCCTTCATAAGATATGACCGGATGAGATATGCATAAGTCAAGAGAAAATCGGCATCCATTTCGACGGTTCGGTTTAACTGGACAATAGCTTCATCATAACGGCGGGCGTAATGTAAAGTCTGTCCGTAAAGCTGATGATTCAACACCGAACCTGGTTCAAGGTCAATGGCGGTTTTAATTTCCGTGATTGATTCGTCAAAACGTCCCATAAGGCGTAGATGAATCGCAAACATCCGGTGGGCGGCGGAAGAATTCGGATTTAATTCGATGGCGCGTTTGTATTCGCGCTCCGCTCCGGCAAAATCCCATTCGTAGGTGGTTTTCATTTCGCCTGAGTAGGAATGTGCTTCAGCCAAGTTGTCATCAATTGCCAACGCCTTGTCTATCGCTGCTTTCGCTTTAGGGTATTGTTCGTGCGGATTGCCGAGCATCATAGAAATTGCAGTGTGAGCATTAGCCAATCCTGCATAAGCGGGCGCGTAATTCGGGTCGAGTTTGACGGCACGCTCGAAGTTTTCAATCGCTTTTTCGGCATCCTTGCGGCTTCGTTTGTCCGCCAAAGCGGCGCCTAATAAATAAAGCCGATACGCTTCTTCATTCGCCGTGTAACGCTTTGCCGCGAGATTATTCGGCTCTCGATTCAACCGTGTCAAAACCGATTGACCGAGATTTGCCGTCACCGCGTCCTGCACGGCGAAACCGCTCGAATTGTTTTCCTCGACTGTGAAAACTTCTTCGACCGCGCCGTTTGCAACATTTATCAACTGCGAAGTGATGCGGATTTTTCCGTCGGCGATTTGATAATTCGACGCGAGAACGTAATCAACTTTCTGTTCGCGCCCGATGGCGACGGCATCTTTTTTCACGTCCGCGTATTCCTGTATCGCGCTCAATGGTCGAACTTGCAAATTTTTCACCGAACTGAGTTTTAAAATCAGAGAATCCGCGATGCCGAGTTCATAAAGCGGTTCGCGGTTTTCCGCCGTCAAAGATTTTAACGGCAAAACGGCGATTGATTTCGGCTCGTTCGGATTGAGGGAAGATTTGGACTGCCAGTTAAAAGACAAAAGTAAAAGCAGAAAAACCGCGCTCAAAAAACCGACGGTGAAAAGAACGATGCGCGTCGTGTGTTGTTGGTCTTTCGCAAGCGGAACGCCGGTTTCAACGGTGACCGGCGGCGAAATTTGAAACCCGGCTTCCGGTAATTTTTCGGCGGCGGAATGGTGATTGCCATTTGTAGATTTTTGCGCCGCCTGTTCGCGGATTTCATCAACTTCGGCGACAAAGCGATAACCTTTCTTCGCCACCGTTTCGATAAATTTATTGCCGTT
>JBPCPU010000167.1:0-7493 GCA_050998795.1 Pyrinomonadaceae bacterium | reverse complement strand
TGGATTCAACTGGATAAAACCGAACACGGAATCGCTAACGATTTGCTCGAAAACGGATTGCCGAAAAACAAAATCGTGCTTGGTTTTCGCTCTGAAACTTTGCGAAAAATGAGCGAATTTGCTTTTGCCTAACTCGTTTGACGGAAATTATTGCCTTCGGCTTTGTGCTATAATCGGCAAACGAGGCGAGATTGAAAAAAGTCTGTGAAAGTTATGGAAGTTACGCTTAATTTACCCGACAACATTTATCGAAACTTTGCAAGTTTGGCGAAAAGGAAAAGTCGTCAAGTTAATGAAATTATTGTTGAGAAAATTCTTTCCGAGTATGTTCCTGATAATCACTTGGAGAATCTGGAAACTTGGTCTGATGAAGATATTTTAGCTTTAGCAAATCTGGAATTGCCGAAAGCTCAATCTGACCGAATGAGCAAATTACTTGATCTTCAGCAACGCGGCACAATTACAAGTGCTGAAAAACGGGAACTTGAAGTTTATACCGAACTTTATCAGATAGCTACTTTGCACAAAGCCCAAGGCTGTCTTGAAGCCGTCAATCGCGGTTTGATAAAAACTCCCGCCGATTTGAAATGAGCAGAATTTCTGATGAATTGCGGCGGAAAATTTCAAAAGCCGCAAAAAATCGCTGCGGCTCTTGTCTGATGCCGCAAGAAATTATTCCAATGCCCCTGGAAATCGAACACATCTTGCCGCAAGCCAAAGGCGGAACTGATGCGGAAGAAAATTTATGGCTTTCGTGTCGTGCGTGTAACAGTCACAAACACGCAAAAACTCACGGTTTTGACTTAAAAACAGAAAAAGAAATCGAATTATTCAATCCGCGAACTCAAATTTGGCAGGAACATTTTGAGTTAAATTTGGAAATCGGCGAAATCATCGGCAAAACTGCTTGCGGAACGCGCAACCGTCATTGCTTTGCGAATGAATAATGAACAGGCTGTCAGCGCAAGAATGATTTGGGTAAAAGCAGGTTGGTATCCGCCGAAAGATTGAGAAAATAATTGTTTTCAAATGCTCAAAATTGGTCTAACAGGTTCAATTGCCGTCGGTAAAAGTTATGTTTGTGAAGTTTTCCGCGAACTCGATTGCAATGTCCTGGACGCGGACAAGACGGCGCGGGAAGTTGTAAAGCCGCGCACAAAAGGCTTACAATCAATTATCGAACATTTTGGAACGGAAGTTTTGCAAACCGACGGTCAACTTGACCGCGCAAAACTCGGCGCAATCGTCTTTGCCGACGACGCGAAACGACAACTTTTGAACTCTATCGTGCATCCATTGGTTATCGAAAAACAAGACGAATGGCTAGGTCAAATTGAGCGCGAAAACCCTGATGCAATTTGTATTATTGATGCGGCTTTGATGATAGAATCAGGCGGTTACAGGCGGTTTGAGAAGCTGATTGTTGTTTGGTGTGAATCTGCGATACAATTAGAAAGACTAATTTTACGCAATAATCTATCGGCAGAAGAAGCCTTAAAACGAATCAACTCGCAGATGCCGCAGGAAGAGAAAAAGTGTTACGCGAATTTTTTGATTGATACTTCCGAAGGTTTTGATGCGGCAAGACGGCAAACTGCTGAAGTTTTTGAGCAATTAAAACTTTTAACTATTTAGGAATTTTCACCACAGAGACGCAGAGTTTTTAAGAAAATGAAATCACAGACAGAAATAGTAGGCAGCAAAACCCGGCAGTTAGCAGACTTCCGGGTTGTGAAGCGTTTATCTGCTTACTGCTTCTGCCTACTGCTGCTGTTCCTGAGTGCCTGCACCGAACTTGAAAAAACGCAACCCGAACCTTTTTACGCCGAAACTGCGCCGCCGCCAAAAAAAGAATTTCGCTGGAGCAACGGTAAAATGCCGAAATCGTTTGACCCCGCGCTTGCCGCCGCGCCGCCCGAAACCGATGTTGTCCGCGCTATTTACGAAGGTTTGACCGATACTAACCCGAAAACTTTGGAAACGATTCCGGCAATTGCGGTTGATTGGTCGGCTTCGGATGATAATAAAACCTGGACTTTTAAGTTAAGGCGCGATGCCAAATGGTCAAACGGAGAACAAGTTACGGCAAAGGATTTTGCTCGTTCGTGGAAGCGTTTGGAGGAAATGGGCGACAAAGTTTCTCATTACAAATTGCTTAATAACATCGTCGGAATGCAGGTGGCGGAAAACGAAGAAACGCCGATTAAAGAATCGGAAGATTTAGATTTATTTTCCAAAGAGCCGTTAAATCAAGATTTTCCGCAAATTTTCAAAAAACCGAATGCAAATATGGTGCAAAAGACGGAAATCAAACCAACGCCGCCGCCGAACCAAACTGAAACTGAGAAAAAGCCTGATTCGGAAATAAAAACAGAGCAAAAACCAAAGACCGGGCAAAAGCCACAACCCGAACCGAAATTCGGCGTTGAGGCGGTTGATAACTTCACGTTGAAAGTTTCTCTTGTTCAGCCCGACAAAGATTTTCCCGCGTTGGCTGCCAATCCGATTTTTCGTCCGATTTACGGCGACGGCAAAGAGTTTGAAGGCGACAAACTAAATGCCGGTATTGTTACCAACGGAGCGTTTCGCGTGTTTTCGGTTGGTCAGGACGGCGTAACGCTTGACCGCGCCGAACATTACTGGAATAGCAAACAAGTCGAACTTGAAAGAGTGCGTTTTGTGCCGACGGAAAACGCCGAAAAAGCGTTGGAAGCATATCGCGCCGGTGAAGTTGACGCGGTGACGAATGCCGATTTTGAGCCGTTAGCGTTAAAACTTCTCACGCCTTACGATGATTTTAAGCGCACGACGCATTCGGCTCTCAACTTTTATGAATTTAACCAAACAAATGCTCCTTTTAATGACCGCCGCGTGCGTGAAGCATTGGCGATTGCGATTGAGCGCGAGCGTCTGACCGAAGACGAAATGGATGGCGCGAGTCGTCCCGCACTGAGTTTTTCGCCGTTTGATGAAGACACAAAAATAAAACTCACGCAAGACCCGAAAAAGGCAAAAAATCTTTTGACGGAAGCGGGTTTTCCCAACGGTGAAAATTTCCCAACCGTTAAATTGCTTATTAATCGCAACAATATTCAGCAGCGCATAGCGCGTTCCGTAGCAAAGATGTGGAAGGAAAATCTGAACATCGAAACGGAAATTACTATCAAAGAATCAAACGAACTTGAAACGACGGAAAATTTGAGTGGTTTTGATTTAATACGGCGCGGCGTGGTTTTACCGACGACGGACGAAACGGCAAATATGATGGCGATTTTCCCGTCGAAGGAAACGATAATCGAAACAAAAACGCCAAAGGAAACAAACAAAGACAACAAAACGCCAAAAGTTGAAATGCCGAAAAATGAGGCGGATATTTTACAACCGACGGAAAATAATTCGTCCACGGACGAAACGCGCGGAAGTGAAAATCCGGCATTGGAAATACCTGAAAATTTAGAAGAAAATAAAACGATTTTGACCGAAGCCGAAGCGATATTTGAACTTCCCGCCATTCCGCTTTATTTTCCCACTTCTTATTCTCTGGTCAAATCGTATATTTTGGGTTTTGAAATCAACACTTTGGACGCTCTCTCGCTCAAAGATGTCAGGATTGATAATAATTGGCAAACGAAAAAGCCGAAAGGCGAATCGTAATGAGCAGTAGGCAGTTAGCAGTAGGCAGTTAGCAGTTAGCAGGTATGTTTTTTTGACTGCCAACTGTCAACCGCCTACTGAAACGATTCTCTCCTGAGCCGAAATATTTGGCTTTTCCATAATTAGCAGAATTCATAAAGGAGCGTATTTTATGGCGCATATTAGTTTTAACCAATTTCGTTCAATTTTGGTCATAGTCGTTTTGTGTTCTTTTTTAGCCGGTTGTATGACTTCGGCGAACAGCCGTTATTTTGGGCGCACGCAACCGCCGACCGACAATGTTCTGCGGTATATCACGGGTTCTGAGCCGGAATCGCTCGACCCGCAATTCGGCACAGGTCAACCGGAAGCGCGTATTTATATGGCTTTATATGACGGTTTGGTCGAATATCATCCGAAAACGATGGAGCCGATTCCGGCGATTGCCGAAAGTTGGGAAATCGGCACGGACGGCACGGAATATCTTTTTCATCTGCGTAAAAACGCTAAATTTTCCAACGGCGACCCCGTTACGGCGAAAGATTTTGTCTATTTGTTTCGCCGCGCTCTTTCGCCCGAACTCGCTTCGCGTAACGCCATTCTCGCTTATTACCTCAAATATGCCGAAGCCTACAATTCAGGACAATCATTTGTCAAAGACACAAACGGACAGTTTTTGCTGAAAAAAGATTTTGCCGAACCAAACCCGAATCAAACGGCGGAAACCGAACTGCAGCACGACACTTTAGGCGGCGACAGCGAATTTCATCGCTTTTTGGATTCGCCCGAAAGACTTTATGTGTCGGGTGATGAAAAGGAACGCGCCAAAGTTTTTGAAAAAAATCCGAAATTGAAAACCGCCGTCGAAGGCAAAGAACTTGTTCCCGTCAAAGCCGAAGACATCGGCGTTGAAGCGGTTGACGATTACACTTTGCGCGTTAAATTGCATCAGCCTGCGCCGTTTTTTCTCGGACTTCTGGCTCATCAACTCTTCCGTGTCGTTCACCAGCCGACCATCGAAAAATTTGGCAAAGATTGGGAAAAACCTGCAAACATCGTGACCAGCGGCGCATTCAAACTTTCCGTTCATAAACCCTACGACGAAATTGTCGTTGTCAAAAACCCGAATTATTGGGACGCGGCAAACGTCAAACTCGACGGCATCGAGTATTATCCGATGGATGAAGCGACAACGATGATGAATCTGTATAAATCGGGACGGGTTGACGCGCTTTATAATCACACCGTTCCGGCGGCGTGGTTTGATGTTGTCCGGCAGTATAAAGACGAATATCTTTTACACCCGGAAGTGGCGACCGAATCTTATGTTATGAGTGTGAAAAAGCCGCCGATGGATAATCTTAAAGTTCGCCAAGCCTTTGCTTTGGCGGTCAACCGCGTAGCACTCGCCGAATATCGCAAAACCCAAAAACCGTTGACCGACCTGACGCCCGAAGGCATTTTCCCGAAATATGAGGAAGCGCGAAGGAAAGTTTATGCTGAAAAATTGAAAGAAAATAACATTTCGCCGGAAGAATGGAAACAACGCATTTTCAATCCCGAAAAAGCGCGAAAACTGATGACCGAAGCCGGTTATCCGGTGCAAAAAAGCGGTAACGGGTATTCAACACCGAATTTTCCGGTTGAAAAAATCAGCATTACGTATAACACGGCGGAAAGCAACAAAGCCGTTGCCGAATTTATGCAGGCGCAGTGGAAACAAAATTTGGGGATTACCGTTCCGCTTAAAAATCTCGAATTCAAAACATTTCTGCCATTGATTACAAGCGTCGGCTACGACGGTTTTGGGCGACGCGGTTGGGTTGGCGATTATATGGACCCGTTCACCTTTTTGGGACTTTACTACACACCCGCCAACGACGGCGCAACCGGTTGGTGGGACCCGAAATATGACAAGTTGCTTGACGAAGCTAACAAAACGGTTGATGTGCAGAAACGCTTTGAAAAACTTGCCGAAGCCGAATTTTATGTGTCGCAGCAACAAATTGTCGTTCCGCTGACAACGCAAGGAACGAGTTGGATAAAAAAACCATATATCAAAGGAATGTATCCGAATCCGGGAACGCTCCACGCCTGGAAATTTGTCTATATCGAAAATGACCCGGAAAGATGGGATGCGAATGTTGACAACCTTATGAGGGAAAGCGACCCGATAATTGAGGCGCAACTCAGCAAGTTAACCGCGACGCAAGAGCAGATGGAGAAATCAAAAAAAACCAATGCGGAATAGGTATGGACGACAAAGAAAAACAGATTGTTGAACTCCGAACAACTGCGGTTGGATACAGTAATCGTAATGTTTGAGAAGTTTCTTGAGAATGGAAACAGTAATTCTAATAACAAGTGAGGAGTCGTCAAATTTTTGGTCAAAAACCAACCGACAACTGACAACTAACTGAAGGGTGTGCGTAATTAAATTATCCGGATTTTCAATATTTTACTTTCGCAATAGATAATAGATGAGAGATGATAACTGATAGATTTTATCTGTCATCTGTCATCTGTCAGTTATTATCTATTCCGAAGAGGTTCTTGAATTACGCACACGCTTCAACTAACCACTGACCACTAACTATATGCTAAGTTTCATATTACGAAGATTGTTAAGAATTATCCCGATGGCGTTGCTGGTCGTGACGCTGACTTGGGGGTTGATTCGGATTGCGCCGGGCAATTTTTATTCGTCCGAAAAGAAATTGCCGCCCGCCATTGAAGCCAATATCAAGAAGAAATACGGCTTGGATAAAGAGTGGTATCAGCAGTACGGAATAATGATGCTGAATATCGTGCGGCTCGATTTTGGCGATTCGCTCAAATATCAAGGGCAATCGGTCAACGAAATTATTGCCCGCCATTTTCCGTATTCGGCGACGTTGGGGATTTTAGCTTATATTTTGGCATTGATTCTCGGCTTAACGGCGGGAATTGTTGCCGCGCTCAAACAAAATTCGGCGTTTGATTATGGTTCAATGTCGCTGGCAATGCTTGGTTTGTCGGTTCCAAACTTTGTGTTAGGTCCTATTTTAGTTCTTGTCTTTTCAATCGGACTTTACATTTTGCCGCCGGCGCGTTGGGGCGGAATTTCATCTTTAATTCTGCCGGTTATCACGTTGGCGATGATTTACGCGGCGTATATTGCGCGGCTGACGCGGGCGGGAATGCTCGAAGTTATGCGTTCCGATTACATCCGCACGGCGCGGGCGAAAGGTTTGCCTGAATGGAAAGTTCTGCTCAAACACGCTTTGCGCGGCGGCATCGTTCCCGTGGTTTCATTCACCGGTCCCGCGCTGGCTTCGCTTCTTGCAGGAACGGTGGTTGTCGAAAAAGTTTTCGCTATTCCGGGCTTAGGCAACATTTTTATCCAAGCCGTTCTCAATCGTGATGAACCGCTAATTTTGGGCATCGTCGCGTTTCTTTCGATTTTGATTATGATTTTTAATCTCCTGGTTGATATTTCCTACGGATTTTTAGACCCGCGAATTAGATATGAATAAGGATATGACAACAGTTTTAACTCATTCAAGAGTTGCTTTTCAGCCGATTAGAAAAAAATTTACCGTCAATGATTTTCATAAAATGATGGATGTTGGAATTTTAAGCGAAGACGGAGCGACGGAAATTATTAAAGGAGAATTGGTTGAAAGGATGCCTATTGGAAGCAGACACGCCGCAATAGTTGCTAAATTATCGAAGTTGTTTGAGAAGCGAGTCGGCGATGAATCAATTATATGGTCGCAAAACCCGATTCGTTTAGATGAATATAATGAACCGTTGCCGGATGTTGCTTTACTTAAATTGCGCGAAGATTTTTATATCGGAAATAATCCCCGACCGAAAGA
>JBPCPU010000050.1:0-23746 GCA_050998795.1 Pyrinomonadaceae bacterium | reverse complement strand
GAACTCGTCATTGCAAATATCGGTTCGCCGCAGGAATTGATTGATAATTCGCCGTCAAAAATTTTCGTCAGCGAAAATGAAGACGCGCAAAGTTGGTTGAATAAAACAAAAGTTCAAACAAATTCCTACAAAAAAACGCGCGGAACGGCTTTGATTGTCGCGGGTTCGGAAAACTTTTCGGGCGCGGCGGTTTTGGCGGCAAACGCCTGTTTTTCGGCGGGCGCGGGAATGGTTTCGGTTGCCGTGCCGAAATCCGTTCAAGAAATTGTTGCAACGAAAGTTTTGGATGAAATTATCACGCGCGGATTTTCGGAGACGAAAGACGGCGCGTTTTCCAAATCTGCGGCGAAAGATATTTTAGAATTATGCGAAAAATCAGACGTTGCGGCAATCGGGTGCGGTTTGACAAGCAATGACGAAAGCACGAGAAAGCTTGTGCGCGAAGTCGTGGAGAAACGCCGAACGCCGATGGTGATTGATGCCGACGGCTTGAACTCGCTTGCGCCGTTTGACTTACAAGGCTCTGATGATTTGCCGCTTGTTCTTACGCCGCACATCGGCGAATTTCAAAGACTTCTTGGAACAACGGACGAAATTACAGACCGAATTAAAACGGCGCGTGAATTTGCTGAAAAACACAATATACTTTTGCTTTTGAAAGGCGAGCGAAGCCTTGTTGCCGCGCCTGACGGAAAAGTCGTCATCAATCCGACGGGAAACGTTGGAATTTCACGCGCCGGTGCGGGCGATACGCTGACGGGAATTATCACGAGTTTTCTCGCGCAAACTTTCGCTCTTGAAAAACCGAATATCAAAAATACTTTTGAAACGGTTGTTGCCGCGCTTTATATTTCAAGTTTAGCGGGCGACATTGCGGCGGAAAAATTCGGGCAGAGATTGATGAGTGCGACGGATGTTCGAGAATGTTTATTTGAAGCAATGCAAAAAATCACTCGTTAACACCGACGCTCTGATTTTAAATAACTTCTTTTATAGAATTAGCGGCAACTTGCGCGGCGATTTTAGCGTTGTTTTCAAGCAGTGCAATGTTTGCGGCAAGCGTTTTGCCGTTGCTCATCGAAGCCATTTGCGCGAGCAGAAATGGTGTAATTTCTTTTCCACGAATTTCTTTTTCATCAGCAAGCGTGAGTGATTCGTTTAGAATTTTCTTCAATTCTTCCACTTCGATTTCAAATTTTTCAGGCACGGGAACAGTTAAAAGAACTGCGTTTGGCAACTTTAATTCATCACGCGCCTGTGCAATTCGCGCCGCTTCCGCCGCCGTTTCGACTCGTTCATCAACCGGAAGTCCGCTTTTTCGTGAATAAAACGCGGGCATTTCATCGCATTGGAAACCGAGAACGCAAACGCCGTTGGTTTCGAGCCATTCTCTTGTCGCGGGTAAATCCAAAACAATTTTTGCGCCTGAACAGATGACAATAATCGGAGTGTTTGCGAGTTCCGGCAAATCCGCCGAAACATCTTGGGAAAATCCGCGATGAACGCCGCCGATGCCGCCCGTTGCAAAGACTTTGATTCCTGCTTTATATGCAATAAAACTCGTGGTTGCAACCGTCGTCGCGCAATTCAACTTTTTGCCGACGGCAATCGGTAAATCGCGCCTCGAAATTTTGCGGATGTTTTTATCGGTGGCAAGTTGTTCAATTTGGTCTTTGTTTAATCCGACGCAAAATTCGCCGTCGAAAACGGCAATTGTTGCAGGAACTGCGCCATTTTCACGGACGATACTTTCTAAACTTTGCGCGGTTTCGAGATTGTGCGGAAACGGTAAGCCGTGAGCGATAACGGTTGATTCGAGCGCGACGATTGGCTTTTTTGATGCAAGCGCGTCGGAAACTTCTTCATTAAAGTTAAAGTTCATTTCAAATTACGAATTACGAATTTCAAATTTCAAATTATGAGAAATAAAATCGTAATTTGAAATTCGTAATTCGTAATTGACTTTTACTTAATCATTTTGCCGATGCGATTTAGACGCGGATGAGTGATACAGCCCAGCATATCTCCATCTGACGCGCCTCTGTCGCACGACCAGTAGACAAACATTGCGCGTCCGATGACCAAATCCCGATTAACAAATCCCCAAAAACGGCTGTCTTCGCTGTTATCGCGGCTATCGCCCATCACAAAATAACTGTCGTCAGGAACTTTCATAGTTTTACCCGCTACGCCAAAATTATAATCTTCACGATTAAGATTTTGCCCGTTTTGGACAACACTCATCGTTCTTTCGGAATAATAAACGCTATACGGTTGATTAGCTTGGCGCGGTTCAGATTCTTCGGTCGCAAGTGCCGATTCATTGTCGTCAACATCTCCGATAATACGATGTTCAGGCAATAGCTGACCGTTAATAAAAACTTGATTATTGCGAAATTCAATCGTTTCGCCGGGCAAGCCGATGACTCTTTTAACGTAGTTTATTTGATAAGGAATAATTCCTCTTGCCCGGTCTCTGCCCGGATTATCTTTAAAACCCGGATATTTGAAAACGATAATATCGCCGCGCTGAATTTCGCGCTGCGGCAAAAAAGGAAGCGGCGTGCCGCCGGGCGCGAAGATGAATTTATTGACCAATAGATAATCGCCAATCAGAATCGTATTCTGCATCGAACCGGTCGGAACGGTTACCGCTTGCAGGATAAATGTCATTCCGAAAATTGCCATCACCAAAGTTACGACAAATGATTCAAAGTATTCGCGGAAAATGCTTTTCGGCGGTCCGAGCGATTTATTTTCGGCGGTTTGATTTATTTCTTTTTCGTTAATACTCATATTTTCTAAAGGCGGAAACACGACCGTCAGGAATTGTGTCAATTAAATTTTGATTTTCGATAAGGTTATAATTTTTAACTCTTTTTTACGCTTTTTGCTTTGCCTTTGTTTAATTTTTTCAAAGCCAAACTCGCCGCCTGCATTTCGGCTGATTTTATTGAACTTCCTTTGCCGCTTACTTTTCCGGTTTCCCAAACGGCTTCGACAACGAAACTTCTCTCGTGCGGCGCACCTTCCGTTTTTATCACCGTATAAGTCGGCGCGGTTAATTTATCTGCCTGAAGCGTTTCCTGAAGCAATGTTTTGTAATCAATCGAAGTTTTCGGTGTCGCTTCCCGCAGTTCGTCGGCAAAAATTCGACTGACGAAAGCCCGCGCTGAAATATAGCCGCTGTCAAAGAAAATTGCGGCAATAACCGCTTCCAAAGTATCCGACAAAAGTGCTTGTTTGCGTCTGCCGCCGGTTTTTTCTTCGCCGCGCCCGACGCGCATAAATTTACCGACACCAAGGCTTTCAGAAATTCTCGCCAGTGTTCCCATACTGACAAGATGATGTTTCATAAGTGTCAAATCGCCTTCGCTGGCTTTTGGATGACGGATGTAAAGTTGTTCGGCGACAGCCAAACCGAGAACCGAATCACCGACAAATTCGAGAGCTTCATTTTGCAAGCTGCGAATTTTTTCTTCATCTCCGTCAAAAACTTTTTCGTAAGCCCAGGAGCGATGCGTAACGGCGCGTTCCAGCAACGCGAGATTTTGGAATTTATATCCGAGCAATTGTTCAAAGTTTGCTAAATTTTCCGCCATAAAACGCTAATTTTAAGAACATTATAGCAAAAAAGAAAGTCGGACGCGGAAGATTTTGCGCCCGACCAATTATTTTACATTTACTGCTGAAAAAATTAGCGTGTGCCTTTTTTCTTCGGAGCAGGTTTTTTAGCCGGAGTTTTGGTTTTGGTTGTCGTTGCTTCACCTGTCGAAGTGCCGTTATCGGTTTTGGTAACGGTAACTTTAGTTGTTTCAGGTTTTGTCGTTGTCGTCGAACTCATCGGCTTGGTTGGTGTTTTACTATCGTTCATTATTGCCGGTTTCGTTGTGCCTGGTTTCGTTGACGTAGCTGTCGGTGTGGTTGTGCCTGGAGTTGTTGTCGTAGCTGCAGGTGTTGCTGCCGCCGCCGGAACTTCTTCAGCAACAGGCGTAACTTTCGTTGTCGGGTCAGGCATTGGTCTGCTCGAAACACTGTTAGCATAAACATCTACATCTGTTCTTTTACCCTCATAACGAAGATTGTAGATTTCTTTCAGCGAACCGTATAAACCGTCTCTGTAATCTTTGCCTGCCGGAGCTTTGTCGGCGACAGTATAAGCCCTCGCATACGCATCAGCAGCACGGTCGGCATAACCTTTTTGCATGGCAATCAAAGCCTTGGTTTCATCTGTTGCCTGATTATTGTTGGCTTTGAGTTTAACAACAATTTCATCTCCCAGCCGCACAACTTCATCACGGTAATAGGAACCGAAAGTTTGATAAAGGTAGGGATTGGTCTTTGTACTGGAAGTGGTTTGTGCGGCTTTATAAAAATAGGAAAGTGCCTCGTCTTTTTTACCCAGGCGGTAATAATCAATATAACCGATAATATAATTCATCCAACCACGGGCATTCTCTTTATCCTTATATGAATACGTCAATACGCCGTAATCACCGGTTTTAGATTTTGCATTTGCGTCGAGTTTTTGAATAGCACTTTTCGCGTAGTTGATAGCTTCGTTATTATATGTATCAACCGGCGGTTTTGCTGTCGCCTGGTCATAACCTGCCGTCGCCAGCACAAGCATAACATCAACTAATTCGGGGTCGGTTGCAAGAATTTCTTTTCCGACTGTGAAAATGTCGGCAGTGTTTTTAGCTGTTATAGCCGTATTAAATCGGGTATAGCGTTCACCGATTTTCTGTTGTCCTTCTACTTTTGCTATACCGCTTTCAATTTTGGGAATGTTTGTATTAAGATAAGAAACGATTTCTTTATCATCGGGACAGTTTCCGTATTTTTGGACGTATTCCTTGCCGGCTTCAACTGCTGTTTTTCTTTGCGCAAGAGCTTTACTTGCAAAATTATCAGTAAATCTCTTATAGACAGCTTGTTTTGCTTCGACTTCCGCGCACGGGTCTTGAGCAAAAGTTGATGTTGCGGTAACGGCGTTCAGAGCCATTGTCAAAATTCCAAGCACCAAAACTCTGTAAATGGGTTTCATTAAATAGTATCCTCCAGGCATTATAAATCTTAAAATTTTTCGCAAAACTTGAAACCGTCAAGCCGTTCCGCCTTTTGCACAATTCAGATGTTTCATCAAAAAAAAGGGTTGCAACATTTTGCGGTGATATGCAAACCGGGTTTATCTTAAAAGCTAAACAACAAAATTCTGTTGAAATTATATTGAAGCTAAATAATCACGTAAATTACACACTGATGTCAAGCGAAAACTTTATTATGTTGATAAACTCTCAGCCAAAAAAAATAATTCCTCAAAACAACAAATAAAATAGTGTTTTGAAGAATTATTTTTGGATGCTTATTCTAAACTTTCTATCGCCGCCGACTTAAATCATTTATTAGAAACGATTCGCGGGCGCGATATTTCACTTTTTGATTTTTTAGCTTTATTAACTTCAACAATAACGGGCGCAAATAAATCTGCGGGTTTTTTGTCTTTCCTGACGACTACTTTCGGGCTTGGAATTTTGTCCGCGCCGGCTTTTTTGCCTTGTGCCAGCGAAACGTCGCCTTCGTCGGAATCTTCGCCTTCGTCCGTATCTATTCGAGCCGAAGTTTTAGCATCAGTTTTTGACTGCGGTTTAAGTTCGAGCGGAATTTGCGCGAGATTTTTATCGGCTTTAACGTCAAACCGATTGCGTAATGCCGCATAAACTTTTCCCGCCACCGCTGCCGCGTATTTTCCGCGTTCCGCCTGTCCGCGCGTGATGACGATAACGGCAAATTTTGGATTTTCAATCGGCGCAACCGACGCGAAAAGTCCGACCCAGGAACCTTGACCAATGCACGAACCGGTTTTACCTGCAACCTCAAGCGAAGAATCAACACCGCGCCGCGCCGTTCCGTATTGCGCCGCGCCAATCATTCCCGGAATCACGCCCTGCAAATCTCTCTGCGGAAGATTTATCACGCGGCGCATTTGTCCGCGAAAATTTGTCTTGTCAAATTTAGTCCGCGGGATTTGCGGCACGATAATTTTTCCGCCGTTGGAAATTGCCGAAACCAGCACGGCAAGTTGTAGCGGCGTAACTTCAAAATCGTCGCCGTGCGAATAAATTCGCGCATTACCGTTTCCATATGGCAGTTTTCCGCTTGTTTCGCCGTCAGAGTTGATGCCCGTCGGAATTCCGAGTCCGAGTATTTGCGCGTAGGAAATCATTTTGCTGCTTCCGATATTCAGACCGACTTTTTGAAAATAACTGTTATTTGAAAAAGCCAGCGCGTCGTCCAAATTCATCGGAAATCTTCGTGTCGAGATGTTGCCGTCCTGGTCAATTATATTTTCGTTAATTCCGGCAATCGCGGTTACAAGTTTGATTGTCGAACACGGTTTGAAACTTTTGCGAATCGCCCAATCCTGATTGACTATGGTTAAAACTTTACCCGTCTGCGGTTCAAGCACGACAACCGTTCCCGCGCGATTTCCCAGAGCATTGACGGCGGCGCGGCGCACTTCCAAATCTTCGCCGTCGGTGTTGTCGCCTATGATATTTTCGACGGTTTCGGTGCGAAGTCCGCGTTCAAACGCGAGTTTTCGCGCCTGCGCTTCACGGATTGCCTGTTCGCGGCGGCGTTTCTCTTCCAAAGCTACTTGCCGACGCGCTTCCTGAGCGGCGTGTTGTCTGGCTTCTTCTATTTTTGCCAGGCGTTTGGCTTCCGCTTCCTTTTGTAAATCAGCTTTGCTTTTCGCAGTTTTTTTATCGGTCGGAGAAGATTTTTTATTATTGGTTACTACCGATTTTTTATCGTCAGTTTTATTTTTGGAAACGGTTTGGCTTGATTTATTATCCGGTTTGGCGACGGTTTTTTTCTTTTGTGCCTGAACATCAACGGAAAATAAAATAAAGCCGAAAAAAAATGCGGCGGCAAATTTTGCAAGACACTTTTCGCAGGGAAATGACATCGTAAAAACCTCTGAATTTTTGAATTTGGAGAGTGATTTTGAAGAAAATCGGAATGTTTGCTGAATCAAAAAATTGAATTGCTCAAAAACTTTGCTTCAAAAGCTAAATCAGACTATAACATTGACAGCGGAAAATCTCCAAGAGAAATTTCGGCAAAATGAAAAATAAAAAATGAAAGTGAAATTTTTCGACACATTTCGCGGCAGACTTTTAATAATTTTAGCATTTCTCCTCATTGCCACGCTTGGTGTGCAGTATTATCTTAATCTCAAAACGCAGCGGGAAAACAATGATTTACGCGCGATGCAGGAACAAGCATTGGTCGCGGGTGTAACTCTCGGTTTTAACGGCATTTCTTCCAGAGAATATATGAAGGATTTGGTTGAAAGCGGAGGTCAGCCGTTTTTTGATGAAAAAACCGCGCCGCGTATAAAAGACGTAATAATTATCAATAATGAATGGCAAATTTACGACACTTTGAACCCTGATTATCTTCCGACGGAAGAAAATGGTGAAACGAAATATCATAATTTAAGCGAATTAACTAATTTGCCGCCGTTGGTAGAAGACGAAAAAAAACTCGGTGAAGATGTCAACAAATTTCCGAATGCAAACGCTGCCTCAACCGAAGATGCCGACGGCGAAGCCCACGCAATTCCGATTCAAACCACACAGGGACGCTGGTATGTGATGGTTATTCTGGAAAACGATAAAAGAGAAGCCGCCGCCAAAGCCGCCAGACCGCTTGTTTATACTCTTCTGGTGCTTTCGCTTTCAACAATTATCACAATTTTTCTGGTGTGGCGTTTTACGCGCCCGATTGCCAATCTTTCCGACGCATCGCGCCGTGTCGCCGAAGGCGATTTGAGTGTGCGCGTGGAAGGCGCGAAACGCAATGACGAAATCGGCAAACTTACCAACCAGTTTAACGAGATGACCGCCGAACTCGAAAAAACGCGTCAACTCCAAGCCAAATTGCAGGAAACGGAAAAAAGCGCGGTTGTCGGACGATTAGCTTCGGCAATCGCGCACGAAATCCGCAATCCGCTAAATTACATTAATCTGACGCTCGACCATTTGCGCTCAAAATTTGCGCCTGAAAATGCGGAAAAACAGGCGACTTTTGAAAAATTAACCGCGCAGCTTAAAACCGAAGTCGGCAGAATCAACCGGCAAGTTTCGGATTTTCTTAGCTATTCACGACCGCTTAAACTGGATTTGCAGCCAATTGGTTTGAAGGAAGTTATCAAAGATTCTCTGCGAATTATCGAACCGCAAGCCGATGAATTAAATATAAAAATCGGTTTGGTCGAGCGCGAAAACGTGACGAAAATTTTGGGCGATGCAGAAATTCTGCGCTCTGTTTTTAATAATTTGCTGAGTAACGCGATGCAGGCGATGGAAAAAACGGGCGGAAATATCAATATGACAATCTCGCCCGACGAAAATTTTGTTAAAATCGAAGTCGCGGACAAAGGCATCGGAATCCCGGACGAGCATTTATCGAAAATCTTTGAGCCTTATTTTTCGACGAAAGAAACAGGAACGGGTTTAGGTTTGGCGATTGTGCAGAAAATAATCGAAGACCACAACGGCACGATTAAGGTTGAATCAAAATTGAACGAAGGAACGAAATTTACGGTGAAATTGCCAAGAGCGGAAGATTAGCCGCGAAAGGACACGAAAAGACACGAAAATTTTATTCAATTCTTTCGTGCTGTTTCGTGTTTGTTCGTGGCTAATCTTCTTTTGTGGCAAAATAAGAATATGGCAAGAAAATCAATTTTAGTAGTTGACGACGAAAAATCTCAGCGCGAGATTTTGGAGATGATTTTGTCGGGCGAAGGCTACGACGTAACAACTGCATCTTCGGGCGAAGCGGCGATGAAATTTGTTGCGGACAGGCATTTTGACCTTGTGCTGACCGATTTGAAAATGACGGGAATGAGCGGTCTGGATTTGTTGAAAGAGCTAACCGATTTTGACAAATCAATCATCGTTCTTCTTTTAACGGCGCACGGAACGGTTGATTCGGCGGTTGACGCGCTTCGTCTCGGCGCGTTTGATTATCTGCAAAAGCCATACGACGCGGAAAAATTGCTTGATACAATTTCACGCGCTTTGAATAAATTAACGACGCTCGACGCGGAAATAATTTCCGCGTCGCCGGAAATGGACAAGGTGAAAAAGTTGATTTTGAAAGTGGCAAAGTCAAATTCAACCGTTTTGATTCGCGGCGAAAGCGGAACGGGAAAAGAATTGATTGCAAGAGCGATTCACAACAATTCATTGCGAACGGACGAAGTTTTTCAAGCCGTCAATTGCGCCGCAATTAACGAAAATCTGCTCGAAAGCGAACTTTTCGGACACGAAAAGGGAAGTTTTACGGGCGCGGTCGGTGAAAAGAAAGGTTTATTTGAAGTTGCCGACGGCGGAACTTTATTTCTGGACGAAATCGGCGAACTCGACATCAGTTTGCAGGCAAAAATTCTCCGCGCTTTGCAGGAAAAACAAATTCGGCGCGTTGGCGGAACAAAGGAAATGAATGTTGATGTGCGCGTTGTCGCGGCGACCAATCGGGATTTATTGAAAATGTCGCAGGACGGCAGATTCCGCGAAGATTTATATTATCGGTTAAATGTTTTGAGTATCGAACTGCCTGCGCTTCGGACGCGCCGTTCCGATGTTCCCGTCCTGATTGAGTATTTTTTGAAAAAACATACGCGCGACACAAAACGCGAAGTAAAAATCAACGCTGAAGCACGTCGTTTATTGGAAAACTACAGTTATCCGGGCAATGTGCGGCAACTCGAATCGGCAATTGAACGCGCCATTTTACTGTGCGAAAACGACACGATTACAACCGAAGATTTACCGCCTGAAATGACGCAGGAATCGAAACCCGCATCAGCCGACGAACTTTTTAAATTGCCGCCCGAAGGCGTAAATTTTGAAGATGTCGAGCGCAGTTTGATTATGCAGGCGATGGAACGCACCGATAATAACATTACGAAATCAGCAAAAATGCTCGGTTTGACGTTTCGCACTTTGCAGTATCGGCTGGAAAAATTCGGCATCAAAAAGGACACGGACGCAGCGGAAGAAGATGAATCTTAAATAGACATTATCGGAAATAAGAAATTTGCCCGCGAAGGCGAAAAGACGCGAAAAAAAAGATATTTTTAGAAAAACATCGGAACCTGGTAGTAATTCAGACAAATGCGCGCGCTTATTGGCGTTTATTGGCGGGCAAAATATTCTTTCTAAAGCTGAACAATCAGTCACTATTTTATTTCCGATAATGTCTGTTATGCTAAAATTCGCGTGAGGTGAAAATTATGCTGACGGTTGAAGGAATTTACAAAGACGGCAAAATCGAATTGCTTGAAAAAGTTTCAGATGTTGAGCAGGCAAAAGTTTTAATTACTTTTCTTGAAAACAGCGATATTGATTTAAAAACTTTGGAAATTTCTGAAAAAGAAGCTGGAGAATTACGCGCAAAGTTCGCTGCGTTTGAAGATTGGAACGATCCTGCGCTAGACGTTTATAACGATTATGACAACGCCAAATCAGCCCTCAATGAATAAAATTAAGCGTGGCGATGTGGTGCTTGTGCCGTTTCCAAATTCGGATTTGCGAACGGCAAAATTGCGTCCGGCTTTAATTGTTCAATCAGATGATTTAGACACGGGCTTAACGCAAAATGTTCTGGTAATGATTAGTAGTAATGTTCATCGGGCAAACCACAAATCGCGTATCTTGATTGAAACTAAAACCGAACAGGGAAAGAAAAGCGGATTGCTATTTGATTCGGTTGTGATGACCGATAATTTGGCAACAGTTTTAACGACAAACATAAATCGTATCATCGGGAAATTGGATGAAATGAGCCAAGTTGATGACGCTTTGCGCCACACTTTAGGCTTGTAGAGAGGAGAAAATGCAATTGAAACGGAACGAAAGAAGATTCATAATTATGTTAAAATTCGCGTGAGGTGAGATATGAAAACGGTTTTAGTTTTACCGACTAATCTCGAGTAAAACGATTTTCGATTCCGAAAATGACAGTTATATTTTGCTGACGGTTGGTTGGAACGACATTCGGCGCGTTCACGGAGTTTTAGTTCACTTAGAAATCATCGGCGGAAAAATCTGGATTCAGCGCGATGGAACTGAAAACGGCATCGCGCACGATTAGGAAAAAGCGGGTGTTCCGAAAAGCGACATCGTTCTCGGATTTCATCCGCCCGACGTGCGACCTTTTACCGAATACGCGACAGTTTAATTAAGGAGAAAATGCGAAATGAACGAATGGCTTCCGACTTTATCGCTTGCGCTTGGTTCGGCGTGGACTTCAGGCATCAATCTTTATGCGACCATAACGGTTTTGGGGTTTTTACAAAAGTTTGGTTTTACGCATCTGCCCGGCGGTTTGGATATTCTTGATAATTGGTGGATTATCGGTGTCGCCGGTTTTTTGTATGCGATTGAGTTTTTCGCCGATAAAATCCCGTATGTTGACAGCGTTTGGGACGTAGTTCACACATTTATCCGCGTTCCGGCGGGTGCGGTTGTGGCGTATGCGGCAACCAATCAAACAGACGCGAGTATGCAGACGATTGCAACTTTGCTCGGCGGCGGTTTGGCTTTTTCATCGCACGGCACAAAAGCGGCAATTCGCGCCGGAGCAAATCTTTCGCCCGAACCTGTTTCCAATTGGATTTTATCTTTGGCTGAAGATGTCATCGCGTTTGTCGGGGTGATTCTGGCAGTATTTGCACCGATTTTGATTGCGATTGTTCTGGTGATTTTCGTGATTTTCTTTTTGTGGTTTTTCCCGAAAGTCTTACGTGCGTTCAGACGAATATTCAACGCGATTCGTGCATTTTTCGCGGGCGAAAGTTTTAGGGAAGTTGCCCGCAAAGCACCATAAATTATTGATTTATTTTATTCTCACAACGCGACCTTCAACCTTTGGCGCAATCATTTTATCAGGCGCGTTTTTGATGGCGTTTTCCAAAATTTCAGCGTCTTTTTGTGCCTGGTCTTGGTTGGTTAAAATTTTTGCCGCTTTGAACATCGTGTAACCGTCGCCGCCGTTCAAGACCAGAAACGAAGTTGTCGCCAAAGTGTAATTTTTATTATCATCAAGCGGTTTGCCCGCGACTTTTGCTTCGACAATTCTTGAACCGGCGGAACGCGAAGTGTCAAACTTATACGTTAATCCCGAAACTTGCGGAAAGCGTCCGGGTTCGCTGTCTTCCGCGCTCCGCGCAACGCCGTGTTCGAGTGCTTCGCGCAGGGTTTTTCCGCTAATTTCTATTTTCAAAACCGGATTGTTAAACGGCAGCATTGAAAGAATATCGCGCTTGGTCAAAGTTCCCGGATTATAAGTCATATCGGCGCGAATCGAACCGCCATTAACGAATCCGATGTCGGCATTTGTTGCATTGCGGAAAGCATCGGCAATAAAGTTTCCGACGTTTGTTTCCTGTGTGCGATTCGACGCGGAATCGGCATTAAGCACAACTGCCGTTCGTCCGACAGGTTCAGCCAATTTCTGCAAAAGGTCTTTATATTTATTGAAAACGGAAGCAAATTCCGGCGCATCGGCAATTTTGTCGGTTACGGGAATTATTTCCCAGTCAATGCTTTCGAGTTTTTTGGTTTGGCGATTGAAATTTAAATTAAACTTGCCGAGTTCGCGGGCGTCGGCGGTCATTTTGAAAATCGGCGTGCCGTTGGAAGATGATTGCAAAAGCGTGTGTTCGTGTCCGCCCAAAATCAAATCAAAATCGGCACATTGCGCGAGTTTTTTATCCTGCGCCATAAAAAGATGTGTCAAACCGACGACGGCATTCGCTCCTTCTTTACGCATTTGCGGCACATATTTTTTCGCTGCGTCGCAGTAATTTTGGACTTGAAGGTTTTCCGACATACTCGATGTTTCTTTAGCTTCAGGCAAAAGCAAGCCAATAATTCCAACCTTCACGCCGTCGTATTCACGAATGACAAACGGCGGCGTATCAGCGAAAATTTTTCCTGTTTTTGTGTCGAAAACATTCGCGCCGAGCCAGATAAATCTTGACTCTTTCATTCTTTCGAGCAAAACGGGAGTTTTCAAGTCAAATTCGTGATTGCCGAAAACCGCGTAATCAATCCCGACGGCGTTCCAGGCGTCAATCATCTGTGCGCCTTTGTAGGTCAGCGTTTCAACCGAAGGCGAAATCGTATCGCCGCCGAGCGTGAAAATCATGTTCGGATTTTCCTTTGACGCTTCTTTTTTGAGCGTGATTAAACGCGCCAGTCCGCCGCGCGTTCCGTCGTCAACCGGCATAAATTGATAAACGTCATTGACGTGCAGAAATGTAACTCTAATCGGCGCGTTTTTATTTTCCTGCCCAAAAACTCCAAACGCAAGAAAGATAATTAACCACAGATTGACACAGATTAACGCAGATTTTTTTAGATGTTTTTTCATAGTTTTTATAAATTGAAAATTTTTATTTTTTAACCTCTAAGTGTGTTCTGGCTTCCCAAAGTTCCGGGAAAAACTTCTTTGAAAGCGTTGACCGCAAATATCCCGCGCCTTCCGAGCCGCCTGTGCCGCGTTTCATTCCGAGCATTCTTTCGACCATCAAAACGTGATGATAACGCCACAGAGCGATATTTTCATCGTGTTCGATAAGCAAATCCTGCATTATAAAAAGTTCTGCGTATTTTTCGGGATGCGTCAGAATTTCGACAATCGCCTGCACTCGTTCTGCTACCGTTTCGACGGCAAAATCATTTTTTTTAACAAGTTTCCAAAACGTTTCGGCAAGACCCGGCGCGTTAAATCTTTCCGTCAGACGCTGATGTGCAAATTCGTCGAATTCAAAAAATTTCAGGATTTTTTCGTCCTTTCCTCCCGAAACAAATTCGAGTTCGCGGAACTGCATTGATTGAAAACCGCTTGCCGGATTGAGTTTGTCCCGAAACTCCAAAAATCCGATTTGCGCCATCGTTTCCAAAATATGAATCTGCGTAACAATAACTCTTTCAATCGCCGTCACCGACTTTAACGAATGATTTGCGCGAAACATTCGTTTTTCATTCATCCAACCGATGCTCGCGTCAATTTCGTGCAAAATTTGCTTAAACCATAGTTCATAAGTTTGATGAATGATAATAAAAAGCAATTCATCGTGGCTGACAGGCTCGGACAAAGTTTCCTGCAATTTAATCAATTCAGGAACTTTCAAGTATTCGTTGTAAGAAAGCGGCGGATTTTTTCCGTATTCAATCATATATTTTTATTCAAACTGCATCGGGATTTCAAAGCCTCAATACGAGCAGCCAAAGAATTTTTCAATTTATCTTCGTTTATTGAACAATTTATGTCAATTTTGTTGCGATTATTCGACAAATTTAATAAAAAGATAAAAAAGGTCTTGACAGATGCTTAACTTTCCGTTAAATTTCCCTTCGTTCTATCAAAAAACAACACCGAAAATAAACCTAAAATCTTGCAGTTTAAGATTTTCTACTTGTTAGGAAATGAGCATTATTGCATTTCTATTGATTCACGTTAGATTAAGCTGAAAGTTTCGGCTTAACTAAACGTGGATTTTTGTTTTTTTGCCCGTGTTTTTTATTACGAAAAACGCTGACGATGTAGAACTTGGAAAAAACGAGCATTGAAAAATGTTCAAAAAATTAAATTCACTGAAGTTTGTAGGAGGAATTAGAAAAAATGTCAAAAACAACCGGTAAGGTTAAATGGTTTAACAACGCAAAAGGTTATGGTTTTATTGAACTGCCCGGCGAGCAGGATATTTTCGTGCATTACAGTTCAATTGCGGGCGACGGTTATAAAACTTTAGCGCAGGGACAGGATGTCGAGTTTGAAGTTACAACCGGACCGAAAGGTCCGCAGGCGGAAAACGTGCTGAGAGTCTGAAAAACCGTTAAATTATCTGACCGCTTTCGGTTTTTAAAGCCGGACGGCGTTTGTAAATGAATAGAAGTTACGCAGATGAAAATAAATTGAATGGTTCAACACTATTTCCACCGCAAAAATAGTGAATAGTTAATAGTGAACAGTAATAGCTGCAGAGCGCGTCGTTGTTCGTTATTAACTATTGGCTGTCAAACAGAGAGAAAATCGTTCACCGACTTTTTTAACTTCGTAATTTCTAAATAAAAAAAGCGACCTTGAAAAGCCGCTTTTTCTTTTGGAAATTTTCTGCTGATTAAGGAATTTCTTCGCCTTTGGCTTTTAATAATCTGCGCCAGAGTTCGCGGTAAGACGTAAAGCGCGAAGCAACCGAGTTGAATTGATAGCGTTGCGCGTAGGACAAATTTCGGTCGTCAGAGATGCGTTTGATATTGGCTTCAACCCGCGCCCGCGCTTCGAGCGGCGGACGTTTTAAGCCGCCGTTGAAATAAATATCAAAATCAATTTTCAGTTTGCGAATATCTTCTTCGATTCGCCCGATTTGCTGGTCAATGTCAGCAATTTCTTCCTGTTTTGTCTGTGATTGCCTGTATAATTTATTGCCTATTAATGCCATTTGATTAAAATCCTTTTCTTTAGTTTCGGAAATATAGTTTCCTTTTAAAATTAAATAGCCAAAACTGAATTTATTCCTTGTTTCCGCACATTTTAAGTTAAAATAATTTTATGGAAAATCGGGAAATGTTAGACCGCACCGAAATTTTACGTCTTTTGCCTTCGGTTGATATGCTTTTGCGTTCGGAAACCGCAAGCCGAATTTTACCACAAGTCGGCGCGAAACATTTAGCGATTTTGGCTCGCGGTGCAACAGATTCTTTGCGGCAGGAAATTCAGGAAAAAATTGCTGACAATCCAACAAAAACGGAAGATTATTCGCGGGAAATGCTGCTCAAAGAAGCGGAAAAGCGTTTAGAAAATATCCGGCAAAGCGAAGAAAATGCAAGTTTGCAGCGAGTTATCAACGCAACCGGCGTTATTATTCACACAAATTTGGGGCGTGCGCCTTTATCGGAAAATGCACGGAAAGCGATTTTCGACGAATCTGCGCGTTACTGCAATCTTGAATTTAATCTCGAAACGGGAAAACGCGGAAAACGCGGCGCACACGCCGAAAATTTACTTGCAGAACTCACGGGCGCGGAAACCGCATTGATTGTCAATAATTGCGCGGCAGCTTGCGTTTTGGTTCTGACCGCGCTGGCAAACGGCGGCGAAGCGATAATTTCGCGCGGTGAATTGGTTGAAATCGGCGGAGATTTCCGCATTCCCGATGTGATGACGCAGTCGGGCGCGATTCTAAGGGAAGTCGGCGCGACAAACCGGACGCGAATTTCCGATTATGAAAAAGCGATAAATGAAAACACCCGTTTGATAGTAAAAGTTCACCCGTCAAATTATCGCATTATCGGTTTTACAGCATCGCCAAATATCACTGAACTCACCGATTTAGCGCATCGAAACGATATTTTGCTCTATGAAGACGCCGGTTCGGGCGCACTTTTGGATTTAAGTGAATATGGTTTGGAAGACGAGCCGATAATCAGCCAATCAATCGCGGCGGGCGCGGACATTGTTACATTCAGCGGCGATAAACTTTTGGGCGGAGTGCAGTCGGGCTTGATTGTCGGGCGGCGCGAAGTGATTGAAAAATTGAGAAAGCATCCGCTTTATCGTGCCTTGCGGGTTGATAAACTAATTTATACCGCACTGGAAGCCACACTCAAATCATTTCGGCGTGATACATTTTTGCAGGAAATTCCCGTCTTGAAAATGCTTTCGCTGACAAATGCGGAAATTAAGGAAAGAACTTTGCAGTTTGTCAAAAAACTGCGCGAAAAACTTGGCGAAAATTCCGGTTGGCAGTTTGAAATTATACAAGGGAATTCGGTCGTCGGCGGCGGTTCTGCGCCGATGATTCAGCCCGTAACAACTTTGCTTGCGCTGAATTATAAAGAAATGTCAGCGACAAATTTGGAGCAAAATTTAAGATTGTCAAAGCCGCCAATTATCACGCGGATTTTGGAAGATAAAGTTTTAATTGATTTGCGGACGATTTCCGAATCGGAAGAAGTTGAACTTTTGGAAATTTTAACGAAGAACTAACCGCGAAACACGCAGAACACACGAAAAGATTTTTGTGCTTTTTGTGCGTATCAATGGCGGAAGCTGAGGGCGTGAGCGCGGGCTTTTCTCAATCCATTAGCCATCCTTGACAGTCGGGCTTCCGCCCTTTTTACGCACATTTCAATTTGAATCGGTTATTTGGATTAACCGTTTTTCTGCGCGAAATTTTTCATAAAACCGACCAATGCTTCAACGCCTTCTTTTGGAAACGCATTGTAAATCGAAGCGCGAACGCCGCCGACGCTGCGATGTCCTTTTAATCCATCCAAGCCTTGCGCGGTTGCTTCGGACGCAAATTGTTTTTCTAATTCTTCGGAAGGCAAACGGAAAGTTACATTCATCAGAGAACGCGCTTCCTTGTCGGCGTGTCCGCGATAATAACCGTCGCTTGAGTCAATCGCGTCATACAAAATCCGGGCTTTTTCTTCGTTTTTCTTTTCCATTACAGCCAGTCCGCCGTGTCCTTTGATATGCTCGCAAACCAAATTTATAATGTAAATTCCCCAGGTGTTCGGCGTGTTAAGCATCGAATTATCAGCGGCAAGTGCGCGATAATCGAGCATTGAATGTTGATTTTCGGGAACTTTTTCAATCAAATCATCGCGGATTATCACCAGAGTTACACCCGAAGGTCCGATATTTTTTTGCGCTCCGGCGTAAATCAAAGCGTATTTTTCAATATCGAGCGGTTTTGAGAGAATATTTGAAGAAGCATCGCAGACGACCGGCAAACCTTTGCCGTCTAAATCATATTTGAATTCAACGCCTTCGATAGTTTCGTTGGAAGTGTAATGAATATAATTTGCACCTTCGCTGAAATTTAATTCGTCCGGTGTCGGCACGAAGTTAAAGCCTCCGTCGGCGGTCGAAAAAATCACGTTGGCGTTACCGCATTTTTTCGCTTCTTTCAACGCCTTTTTGCCCCACGCGCCCGTAACAACGTAGTCTGCCGTTTCATTTTCCGGCAAAAAGTTAAGCGGAATCATCGAAAATTGCAGACTCGCGCCGCCTTGCAAAAATAAAATTTTATAGTTTTCGGGAATATTTAATAGTTCGCGGATGCCGCTAATCGCGCCTTCGAGAATCGGCTCAAAATGCTTTGAACGGTGGCTTATTTCCATTACCGACATTCCGATTCCATTGAGCGAAAGCAGTTCGCTCTGTGCCTTTTCCAAAACTTCGACGGGCAAAACGGCGGGTCCCGCGCTGAAATTGTAAATTCTTTCGGTCATTTAATCTCCTCGTAAAATAATTGCTGAATGATAAAAATTAAGATAGCATAGCTTAAAAATTTAATAAATTTGGATAAATCAACTTTTTCACTTCAAAATTTTGAGTTACTTGAGTTAAAATGAGCAGTATCGTAACAACTCTTTTTTTGAAGTCGGCATCTTAAAAAAGCGTTTCTCGTTATACTAAAAACAACATATTTTTGGAGGACTTTAATGTTTCGTAAAAACCATTTTACTTTTCTTTTAGCAATCGCTTTATTTTTTGTAAGCGGTAGTATTGTATTCGCTCAAACTGCTCCGGTTAGCGGACGGGTTGAGATGAAAAAAGCGGATAACACAACCGAACTTGTTTCTGGAGCTATGGTAGAAGTGTTTAGAACAGACCAAAAAGGCAAGTTTCCAGCCGCTAAAACCGGTAGAAAAGGTGATTTTGCTTTTGCCGGTTTGCCGCTCGGCGCAACTTTTGCTTTTTCTGTCAGCGGTCCGAAACTCACGCCTCGAATCGTTCCCAACATCAGAGCCGGCGCCGAAAATCTTGTTATTGTAGTTACCGAGGGCGACGGCAAACGCTTGACGGAAGATGAAGTCAGACAATCTTTTGCCGCGCCGCCGGCAACCGGAAAGACGGGAGAAGCCAAAACCGAAAAATCTGCCGGGGAAATGACGGCGGAACAAAAAAAGGCGCAGGAAGAATATCTGAAAAAGGTGGCGGAAGTTGAATCCAAAAATAAGAAAATCGGAGAAAGCACGACTGTTATCAAAAGGACTTTGGAAGAAGGCAGTAAAGCATTTGACGCTAAAAATTATGATTTAGCTATTGCAAAATTCGATGAAGGCATCACCGCCGACCCTGATTTTGCCGGGAGTGCGCCTATTTTGCTAAATAATAAAGCCTTAGCTTTAACGATTCGGGCAACAAATAATTATAATCAAGCTATAAAAGCTGACGCGGCAACAAAAGCCAGCGCGATGGTGTCGGTCAAGAAGGATTTTGCCGAAGCCGCTGCCGCTTCCGATAAATCAATCGAAATTTTGAAAACCGCCACGGCGCCGGATGCGGCAATCCAAAAAAATTATGATGATGCCAAATTCAACGCTTTGAAAAATCGGAAGGAAGCATATCGCCTGATGGTTAAAACCGGAGCCGACCGAAATAAAGCCAAGGAAGCATTGGTCGCTTTTCAAGAATATATTGCGGCTGAACCGGATGCGAAAAAGAAATCTGATTCTCAACTTGCATTGGCGGAAGCACTTCAAGACTCAAACGATTTTGACCAGGCAGTTATTGAATTTGAAAAGATATTGGTAACGGATGCCAAAAATGTAGACGCTTTGGCAGGAGCCGGTTTTAGTCTGGTTAATGTCGGTTATATCAACAACGACAAGGAAAAACTTCAGCAAGGAGCTAACTATTTACAAAAATTTGCCGAAGTAGCTCCCGATACTCATAAATATAAAGACGATGCCAAAGCATTGCTTGATTCACTCAAAAAAGAGCAAAATGTCGCTCCGCAGAAAACTACTAAAAAGAAACCTTAAGTTCTATGAAAACAAAAAGAAGGCTGCACTTTTTCCAAGTGCAGCCTTCTTTTTGTTTAAAACTAAAAATTTATTGTTTCCGAATAACCGCGCCTTTTATAACCTGGACATTTTGCGGGGTTTTGGTAAGTTTGCCCGGAGTAAAACCCATTTTTTCGACACGGCGCAGAATATCCTGATAAACTGCATCACTCATCTCCGGTGTGCGACTCAAAATCCAGAGATATTCGCGCTTTGGGTCGCCGACGGCGGCATATTGATAATTTTCATCCAAATCCACAATCCAATAATCGCCCCAATCGGAAGATAAAAATGAAAGAACTCCGGGCGCAAAGCGCACCTTTAATTTAGCGTTGGTATCAGTGTCTACAATTTTAGCTTTACCTTTTGCAGTAATCATTGTGCCGTTTTCCTTCACACATTGATTTAACACTTCAATCTCGTTGTCTGCATTAATTACATAATTAGCCGTTGTGTTACCGACGCAATTTTTTTGGAATTTATTCGGGTAACGCGCGATTTCATACCATTTTCCGCTGTATCGTTTCAGGTCAACCTTCGAAACCGTTTTTACTTCTGCTTGTGTAGTTGCTTTGTCTGTTTGGGCAAAAGAAATTACTGACAAAATTAGCAAAGCCGGTAAAACCACCGCTAAAGTTATTTTTTTCACGATAAAATCTCCTTGTTTGTGTATAATCTAATTATCTTTTACAGGCAAACAGCTTGCCAAAGTTTGCTTTTTTTTAATCTCAGTTTTTATAATTTATCTGAAGCGTGTGCAAATTAAAGTTATTTGATTTTCAACATTTAACCTTCGGAATAGCTGATAGCTGAAAGATGATAGCTGAGAGATTTTTGATTCCTCGTCTATCAATTATCATCTATTCCGAAGTGATTTTCTAATTTGCACAGGCTTCAATTTATCTAACGATTAAGATAGAAATTAAATTTTATGCCGATTTACGAATATAAATGTTTAGATTGCAGTTCGCACCTCGAAAAGATGCAGAAGGCTGCGGACGAACCTTTAACGATTTGCGAAAATTGCGGCGGAAGGTTGGAAAAGCAATGGTCGCTTTCCGGTTTTCAATTCAAAGGCGCGGGTTGGTATGTAACCGATTACACGGATAAAACAAAGGAAAAAACGGAGGAAAAGTCCGAAAAATCGGAAAAAGCGGAGAAAACCGAAAAGACGGAAAAAGTTTCGACATCCGAATCAACCGACAAGCCGGAAACCGCATCAAACAAGACAAACGACAACGGCGGTTCTAAAATAGAAACCGTCTCAAAGAAAGAATGAGGTTAAAGTATGAAATTTTTGGTTGAAAGGGTTTGGCAAATAAGTTTTATTCTGGTGATTTTTGCCGCGTTTGCTAACGCGCAATCGCGCAACAGTGCAAAAACGACAACGAATACGGACGGCACTATTCTCAGCGTTGTCGCCTCTCACATAAATGATTCAAAAGAACCGCTAAAGCCCGAAAATTTATATCTTTACGAAAACGGAATCGAACAGAAAATAAAAAATTTCAGCTTTGACCCGTCGCCTTCGCGGATAGTTTTGCTGGTTGATAATTCGCAAACCGTTCCCGCCGATGTCGAAAAATTGAGAAAAGCGGCAATGGAATTTGCTTACGAAATTTTTGACGGCGACCAGCTTTTTGTTATCGGTTACGATGAAAAAGCCGAGATTATTCAAGAATGGACGGACGATGCAAAAAAAATGGAAACCTCGCTCGCCACCTTTCGCAAACAGGGAAATCCTTATCTTTTTGATGCGTTGGATGTTACGGTTGACCAGGTTTTAACTCCGCTGATGCCCGGAACGCGGAAAACGGCGGTTGTCGTTATCGGTGACGGACTTGACCGGGGAAGCAAAACGACCTTCGAGAAAGTTTTGGGGAAATTGCAAAACCAAAACATTACCGTTTATATGGTGCAAATCCCGGACAGAACAGGCGGTGCATATCGCCGCGACCAACCGAAAGCAGGCGAAGTTGTTACAAAACTGGCGGAAGGCACGGGCGGAAAAGTCTTTTCCATAGATGAAACCCAAACAGCCGCTAAATTCATCGCTGACGAACTGAAAAAAAACCGTTATCTGCTCTCGTATTTTCCGACTAATTTATCTTCTTATGATGCGCGACGCATCTTTTTGATTGCCGATGACGGCATTTCCGTCCGCACAAAAAACGCGCAACCGCCGAATATTAAGTGAGAAGTGAGAAGTGATAGGTGAGAAGTGATAGGTGATAATGGAAGAAGCAGAAACTATGCTTAAAATTTGCAGCTTATCTTAAAATTTTTTTGTTTTCACTTATCACCTTTCACTTATCAGCTATCACTTTCCTTGACATCGGCTTGCCCTGTGTTTTACGGTTGTAGCGCAGCAAAAAGTCTGATTTCAAGCGTCAAACTTGAAATTCCGCATTTATTTTATTTGTAAAGAGTAAGGAGACCCGAGCCGTGAGTGATTCCAAAAATTTTCCAAAACCGCCGCCGCCTGATGACTTTTCCAAGACAACGCCGAATATTCCTATTTCGGAAGAGGATAAACATTCAAGCGATTGGGGAAAAACCGATTACAAATATCCGGCACAGCCAGCCGCCGATGATTGGGGTAATACGGTGGCAAATTACAAACCGAAAGACAATTATGAGCAGGATTTTAGCGATACCTATCTGCCCTCGTCAAACAAGCCGAAAGTGCCTGATTGGGGAATAACGCAGACGAGTCTTAATGTTCCGAACGACGATTTTGGCGAAAAACAGCATTCTTCCGGCAACCAAAATGAAGAATACGGCGCAACCACGCCTTATTTTCGTCTACCCGAAGCGGAACGTGCTAAATATCAAAACATTCCGCCGACTCCGACCCAGGAAGCCGAAAAACAAAAGCAGGAAGAAAAGGAAAAAGGCGGTCTTCCCGGATGGCTGTGGGTTACGGGCGGACTGATGGCAATGTTTCTTTTCGCAGTTTTTGTTTTGCTTGTAGTTTATATCTTCTTCTTTAAAAAAACCGGATTTGAAGCGGTTGTCAAAGGTGCGCCTCCGGGAAGCCGTGTGTTGATTAACGGTGCTTATTGGGGTGTCGCTTCGCAGGACGGTTCGATTACTTTACCGGCTTTGAAAGCGGGTGAAACCAAAAAAGTTGAAATCAAGCATTTGAATTATACTTGCGAACCACGCGAGATTAAGGGCGAAGACGGCGTAAAACCCGAACCTATTATCGCGCAATGCACTCAAGCTGCAAAACCCGTCAGTAATGAATGTCTGAACATTAAAGCCGGTGCTTATGATATTGCGGAAAAATGCGCTAACAAGGCACTTGATGATTTATCGGAAAATTATACGGTTGACGACCTGCTCAGGGCGATGAACTTGTATATTATCCAGTTTGCCAGCGGCAAATATGATATTCCGCCCAAAAATATGGTGTTTTTAGAAAGAGCCTCAGGTTATATGAAAAAATTACCGCCTACGGTTCAAGTCGAAGTCGGCGGACATACCGATAGTGACGGAACAGACGAAAATAATCGAACACTTTCGGATAATCGTGCTAAAGCCGTCAAAGAGGCACTGCTAAAATTTGGTATAAAACCTGAAATGCTGACGGAAAAAGGTTATGGAGAGAAACAACCGAAGTCTACCAATGAAACCGAAGACGGAAAATTTCAGAATCGGCGAATCGAGTATTCGGCGGTAAAGAAGTAGCGAGTCGGGAGTCAAGAGTCGAGAGCTAAAATTAACCTACTTAACCTGAGTCTTGATTAGAAAATTATGTAATCTCCAAAAAATGAGTAGAATGATTTTGAGAAAAACACTGCTCAAAAATAAGGAGATTACACAATGAGAAGTATAAAAGAACAATTAGTTTTAGT
>JBPCPU010000017.1:0-4809 GCA_050998795.1 Pyrinomonadaceae bacterium | reverse complement strand
ATTGCCGTCGCTGTAAAAAGTGTGCGCGTGAAGGTCGCCGCGAAACCAGGTGTAGCAGTTTGCCGTTGCGGGCGCGATTCGTTGATTTTTCGGGGAGTCAAAAGTTTTAGCTTTTTCGTCGTTTAATTGCTGCTGCGCGGCTGCGTCAATTTCGTTGAATCTAACGGTAATTTTAACTTCCACGCCTTCCGGCGCGACTTTGTAAAGTCCCAAAATGATGCGCCAAGTTCCGGCTTGAATTTTTCCGGCGATGTAGCCGTTGGCGGCAGAATTTTCAGTAATAAAAATTGTATTTCGCCGCCCGCCGCTCCAACCGCGAAAGCCTTTGACATTAGTTTGAGTGCCGTCGAAACGAGCATCGAAAACACCCAGGTCTAAAACATTCGTGCCGTCTTTCCGGTCATATTCGTAGGAAAGGGTGAGGCTTCTTGTTTTGGCAGGCACATCAAATGCGAGGTAAAAATATCGGCTGTCCTTTTCTTTCGGTTGAGGAATGAAAACCGTTTTCTCAAACGCTTGCGCCTGAGCGAATATCGGTATGAAAAGCAGCACGAAACCGGCAATGAATTTAAGCATAACTAAAGATAAAAAATTGAAGGAGCAGACTTTGGGTTTTCCGCTCCTCCGCGCATAATCAACTGGGCGTTGATTAGAAATTAAATCGCACGGCGAACTGCATCACGCGCGGATCGCCCTGCAAAGCGGTGATTGTTCCGACGCTCGAAGAATCAATCGAACGATTCGGCAAAGCAAAATTTGCCCGATTGAGCGCGTTGAAAACTTCCCAGCGAAACTCTAAATTGGTGTCTTCGTTCCACAATCCGAAGCGGCGATGAACGGCAAAATCGAGCGACGCGAACTTCGGTCCGCGCAAAACATTGCGGCGTTGGTCGCCGAAACCGGACACGCCCGGCGTTAAAAGTTGAAACGCCGCGCGGTCAAACCAACGGTCAATTGTCGGATTTTCCAGATTCGGGTTGCCGATGAGATTCGGCAGCGTCGGCTGAAAACTTCCGACGCGCAGCGGGTCGCCGCCCTGCGTCACGGTGAACGGTCTGCCGGTGCGGTGATTGAAACTTCCGGCTATATCCCAGCCGCCGAAAATCGCCGCGCCGATGCCTTCGCTCAAAAACTTCTTGCCTTTGCCGAACGGCAGTTCCCAAATCGCGTTCATCACGAAACGATGCTTGACATCGAAATCCGAGTTGCCAAACCAAAGGGAAGCGTCGCGCGAATTCGGCAAGCTCGAACTCGAACCGTTATTGGTCAAATGTTCGCCCGTGTTGTCTTTTGAATTCGACAATGTGTAGACGGCGCGAATCGTGTAGCCGTCTGAAAAGCGTTTGTCGAGCGTTGTTTCGAGCGCGTTATAGCGCGATATTCCCAAATCGTCGCGGTATTCGACTTCGCCGAACTGTGCGAAGGGGCGCGGACGCGCCGTGACCAATCCATTGACAATCGTCGCCGGGTCGGCTTGATTTAAATCGCGCAGAACGTAAAGTTTTGTTCCTCTGGTGTGAACATAGTTGGCTTCGGCAAACCAGTTGTTGGCGAATTGGTATTGAACGCCGATTGTGCCTTGCTGCAAATACGGAACTTTTGAATCCGGGTTGATGGCGCGAATCCGCAGATTGCGGACTTGCACGTTGTTCGGGTCGAGCGTGTTCGCCGGAAAACCGTTCGTCAAATTTATCGTGCCGAGCGGCAATGCGACACCGTTGCCGCTCGCCTGAAACTGCACGACCGACGGGGGATTAATCGAGATTTGGTCTTCCGAGCCGATGCGGTCGAGCAGGTTATAGAAAATTCCGTAACCGCCGCGCACGACGAGTTTGTCATTGACCGAATAAGCGAAACCGACGCGCGGCGCGAAATTGTTTCTGTCCGGTTTGACCAGAGCGCGTTCTTCGATGCTTCCGTTCGTCGCCTGACGCAAACTGGCAAAGGCTTGAACTTGGTTTGTTGCGGCGGCGGCGGCAACCGGGTCAAAATTGACTTGGCGATTGTTTGCTTCGTAATACGGCGTTCCGTAATCGTATCGCAACCCTAAATTGACGGTTAAATTCGGCATCACTTTCCAATCGTCTTGAGCGAAAAACGAATACATTTCGCGGCGTTGATTGACGACGAAAACATTAGTCAGAGCCGCTTGAATCGGATTGCCGGTCAAAAAATCGGCAACCGAACTGCCCGTTCCGCTGACACCGGGCGAAAGCTGCGTGTATGCGCCGTTGAAGGCAAAACGCCCGCGTGCGACCGGAATATCGAGAAAACGAAGTTTGAGCGGAGCTAAAATTTCCGTACCGAAACGAAATGTGTGCGCCCCGCGAATATAAGTCAGCGTGTCGGTAAATTGAAATTGTTTTGAGTTTTGAAATTTCGGATTAAAATCCGCCGAACCGAGACGCGGGCTAAAGCCTTCGGTGGTCAGCAAAATCGCCGGCAGTCCGCCCTGCACAACCGGATCGTTCGGGATTCCCGGCACAAATTCCGAACTCGAACCTTGTCCGAACGGCTCTTGCGCGGTGAAGGCGTTGGCGTAGTTGTAGCCGAAGCGAAATTGGTTGACGACGCTCGATGAAATCAGATAATTCCAGCCGATTAAAAACGAATGATTTTTCACGGTCGTCAAACCGCGTGCGGAACTGTCGCTGCCGTCGGCGATTCCGCCGAATACGCCCGGCAGAAAGCGATCGCGTTTGCCGTAAGAATAACGCCCGAAAATGTCGCTGGCGGCATTTAATTTGTAATCGAGTTTGGTTGTGAAACGGTCGTTGTCGTCTGAAATGCCCGGCGTGCGAACAAAGTTATTGGCGCGTCCCGGCAAATTCGGCGCGGGATAAAACGCCGCCAGCCGCGCCGCCGTCGGATTGATATTGGTGATAATGTTGCCCGGATACGGGTCGCGGATAACCGCCAGTCGCTGATACGGATTGGCGGCTGTTCCGCTCGTGAAACACGGATTCGGACGAGTCGTCGCCGGATTGAAAATCTGTCCTTGCCGAATGAATTGTCCGGTGCCGACGCATTGCCCGCTTGCGTTCGGGGCGATTATTTCAAAAAGATTACCGCCGAGCCGTGTGGAAAAATCGCCGCGCAGTTCGCTTTGCAGCGGAACTTGTCCGGTTAAAAGAATTCCTTGACGGATGCGCGTGCCTTCATAATCGGCGAAGAAAAACGCTTTGTTTCGCCAAATCGGACCGCCGAGGTTTGCGCCGAATTGGTTTTGGACACGCTGCGGGCGCGAGCGTCCGACGCGGTTCGAGAAAAAGTCGTTGGCGTCGAAAACGCGGTTGCGGTGATATTCGTAGAGAACGCCGTGAAAATCGTTTGTCCCGGATTTGGTGGTGACGATAATCGCGCCGCCCGCCGAGCGTCCGTATTCAGCCGAAAACGGCGACGTAACAACCTTGAATTCGCTGATTGCGTCAACCGATGGACGCGAAACCTGCGTCGAAAATTCCTGCACGTTGGTCGAGATTGAATTGTTGTCCTGACCGTCCAGGATAAAATTGTTGTGCAGCGAACGCGCTCCGTGAATATTTGCCGAGCCGGTGCGACCCGCCGCCGTGCCGCCGCCTTGTTCGGTATACGGCTCGTTTTGTACGCCGGCGACCTGCGACAGCAAATCATCCCAACTGCGTTGAAGCAGCGGCAATTGTGTAATTCTTCGATTGTCAACGACGCTGCCGACAACGGCGTCTTCGCGCTGCAACTGTGTTTGATTATCCGTCGTTACATCAACAATCGCGCTTGTTTCACCAACAGTTAATTGGAAATCGAATCGCGCCTTTTGTCCGACGTTTAATTCAACGTCTTTGCGTGAATCTGTTTTAAATCCTTGTTGGATTGTTTCAATCGTGTATAAACCTGGTCTTAAATTGGTCAAAGTATAATAACCTTCATTGTTGGTCGTCGTTTCAACGGCGATATTGGTTGCTTGATTTGTAACAACTACTCGCGCACCGGCAACCACCGCGCCTTGCGGGTCGGTGACTTGTCCGGTGACGGATGCCGTATCAACCTGCGCCCGGATTACTGTTATACCAAATATCAATAAAATAAAAAGCGAGTAAATTCCGCGGATAAAAAGTTTTTGTCTGCACATTTTTTTTAATCAACTCCTGTTAAAAAGATAGACTTTTCTCCATAAAAACAACTCCTCCGTTCGTTTCTTGACAAAGCGTTTCGGGTTCAAATTGTTCCGGTGTTCCAGTTGGAGAAGAAAAAGTCTAACAACGAATGATTAACGAAATATGTCGCTTGTTTAATCAAAAAGTTAAATCTCAATGAAGTTTGTGTAACAGATGTGCAGTCGAATTGCTGCTTCGAGAAATTGTGCAATTTCTTTAGTTAGGACCTTCTCAAAATGCGGAAACACACCCGATAGTCGAGTGTGGCTTTCGCCTCAACTAGCGTGCGTGCTTCTGCAAAAATTTTTCAAACAGCTTCTAAAAATATTTAACCTAAACGAAATCAATTCATAGAAACCGTTTGAAAACTCAAAATAAAGGGTGATTTAACTATCAGTCGGTCAGAATGGGTAAATTTCAGTTGTGAACAAAAAATATCCGACTGATTTAACGACGAGTCAATGAAATCATATCAAAGATTTCTTTCCATTACCTAAGCCAACGGGCAGACCGCGTGAAGTTGATTTTCGAGAAGTGGTTAACGCCGTCTTATACGGTTTATCAGTAAGTAGGTATGATAAACTCAAGAAATGAGAACTGTGGATTATGTCAGTCGGATCACAGAAACTGCCGACGAGTTGAAAGGGTTGGAGAATAAAGAGAAAAATCCGCGACT
>JBPCPU010000150.1:0-19376 GCA_050998795.1 Pyrinomonadaceae bacterium | reverse complement strand
TTGACGCGCCGGATGCGGCAATACGCCGAAGAAATTTTGGAGCAGCGCGATATTAATTTGGAATTTAACGCGCCGTTTGTCGAGCCGGATGTAAAGCTCGACGCAAACATCCGGCGCAACGTCTATCTGATATTTAAGGAATCAGTCAACAACATCATTCGTCATTCAAATGCCGCCGCCGCCCGAATTGATTTCAGATTGGCAGACAAAGAATTAGTTTTGCAAATCGGCGACGACGGCGACGGTTTTGACCAAACACGAGAATATGACGGCAACGGTTTGCCGAGCATCAAAAAACGCGCCGAAGATTGCGGCGGACAATTGGAAATAGATTCGGTTGAAGGCGCGGGAACGAAAATCGTTTTGCGCCTCAAGTTGAAATCCGCTGTTTGGTCTTGGCGTTAAATTTCGCGTTCCCGTCGCTGAAAGCGACACACATTATAGCCCAGCGAGAATCCATTAGTATCTACACAAGTCAAAAAATTAAGATTTGTGTTCTCTGTCGCCAAAGGCGACTAACATTATAGCGAGAGCGAGAATCGCTGGGTGTGTTGAAACAACCACCCCTCCCCGGGGGGCGACAAACACCCGGTTTGTGTGGGTGTTTGTCGCCTCCAGCGACGGACTAAATCATTGTCAAGACCTATGGTTTCGGCGAAACGCCTGCACCATAGGCTATAATGTTGGTCGCCGTTGGCGACAGGAAAAGAAAAACCGCAATGTTATAAAAGTCAATAAACATCAGTCTTTCAAACTTGTGTAGATACTAATGGCAATAGACGAGTGGATGGCTCAAACAAGTTTATTGTGTGGCTAAAGCCTTCTAGAGCAGATTCGAGGTGAATGTATGGTTTATATCTCAGAGGCGGAAACCCGCACGGTCAGCAAGGGTGCAAAGAGTTCACGGCACGGCACCCTTGCTGACGGGCGCGGGTTTCCGCCTTATTTACCATCCACTCATTCCGAACTTGCTCTAGTTTGTTCCGTGTGGGCTAAGACACGCTCAAGCGTGAACTCAAAACTGTAAAAACTTTGGTTACAAAGTGCTGGAATCGTTTCAAATAAGAAAATGCCCCCGGCAGGAATCGAACCTGCGACCTAGAACTTAGGAGGTTCTCGCTCTATCCAACTGAGCTACGGGAGCAAAACAATTTTAGATTTTAGATTGCGGATTGCGGATTGTCCAATCTTAAGAACCATAACTGATTAAGGAACGCACGTCGTAACCGTTGAATTTCTCGCGTCCTTTGAGAAAATTAAGTTCGACGACGAACAGCAATCCGACGATTTCTCCGCCTAAACCTTCGACCAAATCAACAACGGCTTTCGCCGTTCCGCCCGTCGCCAGCAAATCGTCCATAATCAAAACGCGATGTCCCATCCCAACCGCGTCTTTGTGCATTTCGAGCGTGTCCCGTCCATATTCCAAATCATACGAAACCGAAACTTTTTCGGCAGGCAGTTTTTTCGGTTTGCGAACCGGCACAAAACCCGCGCCGAGATGGTAAGCCAGCGGCGCGGCGAAAATAAAACCGCGCGATTCGACACCGATAACCGTGTCTATCTTCTCACCTTTATATTCGGCGGCAAGCGCGTCAATGGTTTGCTTTAAACCGTCAGCGTCTTTCAAAAGCGTTGTAATGTCGTAAAAATTGATGCCTTCTTTCGGAAAATCAGGCACTTCTCTGATTAATTTTCTTAAATGTTCCATTTGTTAGTGGTGAGTGGTGAGTGGTGAGCGATTAATTAAGGATTTTCACTTATCGTTAATCGCTCGCCACTCACCACTCAGTTTCAATTCTAAACGATGTATAAAGATTGCTTGGTTCTAAGACAATTTCTTCAATGTCGTCAACATTTGCGTAAGTTGGTCCGGCAGTCAAATCGTGCATAAAACCGGCAACTGCTTTTTCACTGCCTTCGGCGTAGGCTTCAACTCTGCCGTCAGGCAAATTTTTGACATAACCCAAAACCTGATGACGCGCCGCGGCACGCTGCGTAAAAAACCGAAAGCCAACGCCCTGCACAAGCCCGCTGATGATGAATTTTCGAGCAACAACCATATCATTTCAATTACGAATTACGAATTTCAAATTACGATTTTGTTTTAATCTCGTAATTCGTAATTTGAAATTCGTAATTCGTAATTGTCTAGCCGAGCGCGTCAAGACATTCCATCAAACTTCTCTGTCGGCAAGTGTAGACCGGCATTCCGCGCAAGGTGAATTTGCTTGCCGGAGTTTGCCGCAGTTCTTCGGCTAAAGCCAGAAAATCCTTCGGCTCGTCGGTTTCAAACGAGATGATAAATTCCTGTTCGCTAAAGCCGAAAGCGTGTGTTAAGTGAATTTTTATATTCTCGAACTTTTTGCCGACCATAAAATTTTCTTCGACCAGCGCGTCGCGTTCTTCACTCGTTTTTGCATACCAATCGCTGTGTTTGGCGCACGGATAAACAAAATGATATTTTTTTTCACCCGCGACGACGTGAAAGCGGTCTTCGAGGTTTGAGTTTTCAAAAAAAGGAATAAACATTCGCTTTTTCGTAACGGAAAGATAATTGTCGGTTGTTTCAAGATAACTTCCCAAATTCGTGCGGTAAAGTTTGGCGGTCATTTCCTGTATCAAGTCCAGGCAGTTGCCGATGCGCCAAAACATCAAATCCGCTTTTGAATCAAATCCGACCAGCGAATAACTAAACAACAGCATATCTTCATTATACTGCGCGAAAATGCTTTGAAATTCGCTCCTAAAAACACGCTTTGTTTCGCTGCCCAATTTGCGCCAGTCAGGATTAACGCGCAAAAACATAAAATTAACGAATTGTTTTTCGATGACAGGAAATTGTTGAGGTTCTCTGTTGTCCGCAACCAGCCGCAGCCCGCCGCCGTCAGATATTTCCTTTTCCAAATTAAATAATTCCATCATTATTTGTCCTTAGTCCTTTGTCCTTTGTCCTTTGTTTGATATTTGTCGGTTTTACTATTAACCGAAAGGATTTTGAATTACGAATACAAAGGACAAAGGACAAAGGACTAAATGTATTAACAAATCAAGTTGGAGAGCCGTCGGCTGTTCGCTGTTCGCTGTCACCTGTTCGCTATTTTTCAAAGATATTCCTTGTCTTACAGCGAATAGCGAAAAGTGAACAGCCAATAGCTTGCCCGCAGTCTTTATCTAACTTAATTTGTCAATACAACTAAAATCTACATTGTCTGCTCATCCGCCGTCGGACCATAAACGCCCGGCAGCGAAACATCTTGAAGCCGCAAATAGACCGAAAGTTGTCCGCGATGATGAATTAAATGATTTAAGACCATCGAACGAAGAACCGCCGCCCGCGGCATTGCTAAAATTATCTCTTCGCCATTCCGCAAAGTCCAAGTCTGCATTAAATCTTCGTCCGAAACATTTTGCAAAGCGTCCAACGCTTCATTCAAACCTTTATCAAAGGCTTCGATCAATTCATTCGGCGTGTTCAAATTCGCCGGTTTGTAATCGCTTTTGCCAAAATCCAATTCTTCCTGCGTAACCGTCGGGCTGACCCATTGCGGAACTTCCGCAACGTGCGTGGCAAGCCGACCTAAACTCATTGATTTATCGTGCGGCGACCACTCAAATTTATCTGCGGGAACTCTTTCGAGCATTTTTCTGGTCGCCGTCGCTTCGTGCTTCAATTCGGCGGCAAGCGTCTGTCCCAACGTGGTTTTTTCCGTTTGTTGTCCTGACATAATTGTTTTCTCCTTTTTTAGTTTTTGGGAGAAGAAATTTTACACGGCTTATTGTGCCAACTTTTGTCGGCAATGTCCAAAGGGCAAAGATTCTTTAAAGTGCGAATCCGCACCAACCCGAATTTCCTCACGATTGCTTGCGGCATTCGCGCAAATCGCTTTTAATGGAAGTGCCGAAAGTTTATTTAAGGCAGGAGAATCGGAGATGATTAAAAGTTTATTTGACGAAACTGAGGAAAATCCTCAAGCCGAAGTTAAGGAAACAAATCTGCCTCAAACGGAAATTGAACAAAAAATTTTGCCGGAAGAATTTCCGCTTGAATCTTCCGCTTTTAACGACCCGGAAAAACCAATTTCGCACGACGCGGAAATAATTAAAGAACCGGCGACGCAGTTCGACATATTAAATCCAGGCGAGCCAATCTTGACAACCAAACCGCCGGAAAAAGATGAACCGATGCTTTTTCAAATGCAAGCCAAACCCGAATCAACCGCCGAAACTGCGCGGAAAAGCGGACTTGCGATGTCGGCGGCGATTGCTTTGTTCGGTTCGGTCGCTTTTTTGCTGATTATCGGTTGGTTCACCGATTTGCTTTTGGGAACTTCGCCGTGGGGAATTGTCGGCGGAATTGTTTTAGGTTCGATTATCGGGTTTTTACAGTTTTTCAGAACGACTTCGCAAATCTTAAAAAACAAGGACTAATACCGGTTTTGTGCGTATCAATGGCGGAAGCCCGGCGCGGGCTTTTCTCAATCCATGGTGGCGATGTTTGCAGCCCTCTTTAACAGTCGGGTTTCCGCCCCTTTTTACGCACATTTTAATTTGAATCGGTATAAAATTGCACAAATCATTTTTAAATTGCTTTCCTGCTTTGAATTTTCCATCCGAACCTTATAAAATGCTTGTTTCGCCATGAGCGACAATTTCAAATCTACAAAGGACGAAGAAGACACGATTGTTCCGATTTCTCACGCGAGAATTTTGTGGATTATGGCGATTGTCCTGGTCGTCGCAGTAATTGGAAGTTTGATTTTTGCAACGTGGCGCGTTACAACGGGTTTGATACTCGGCGGAATTTTGTCGTTTGTTAATTATTACTGGCTGAAATTCGCGCTCAAAAGTGTTTTTGAAAAGGCAATCGAAGGTGCCAAGCCGAAGTTTTTGGTCGGGAAATATATCCTGCGTTATTTTGCCGTCGGAGCAGTTGTCGTGTTGGTTTTTCTAACCAAAGTTATTTCGGTTGTGGCGGTAATTTGCGGACTTTTGGCTTTTGCGGCGGCGATTTTGATAGAATCTTTTATTTTAGTAATTATTCATATCTCGAAACGAAAGGAAATCTAAGAATGTTTTTATTTGCAGAAGGCGGCGGTGAACATCACACGCCGTTGATTGTCGAATTTATCAATCATTATATAGGCGAACCGGTTCTTTGGTTTGAAAAAAATTATACCCAGAAATTGTGGGATAATTACGTTTTCAAGCGTTTTGGCACAACGGCGGAAAAGGTGTTGGGAGAATACACGCTGGAAAATGCGATTCCGTGGTATACGATAATGTTTGTCATCGCGTGTATTTTGACAATGGTCGTCATCTGGATTTTCAAAGGAAAACTTTCCGAAGGCGACCCGACACCCGGACAACTGACGCTCGAAGCCGGATTTATCGCGTTAAAGGATTTAATTATCAGCGTTGTCGGCAATCACGGTTACCGGTATTTTCCGGTGGTCGCCACGTTTGGCGTTTTGGTCTTGATTTCTAATTTAATGGGACTTTTCCCGCTTTTTATGGCTCCGACGGCATCGGTCAACGTAACCTTCGCGCTCGGCATTTCGTCATTTGTTTATTACAATTACGTCGGGATTAGCGAAAATGGACTCATCAATCATTTGAAGCATTTTGCGGGACCAAAACTGCCTTTATTGATGGCGCTGATTATTACGCCGCTAATTTTCGGAATCGAACTTATCAGTAACTTAATTCGCCCGTTGACGCTTGGTGTGCGGCTTTTCGCCAATATGTTTGCCGATGAACAGATTTCATCGCAGATTTCGGGTTTGTATGCGCCGTTCACGCAGTTTTTACTGCCTGTTGTTTTAATGCCGCTGGCGGTTTTTGTCGCGTTTGTGCAAACGCTTGTCTTTACTTTGCTTTCGATGATTTACATCAGCGAAGTTACGCACGAACCGCACGAACATAATCACGGCGGAGAACACTCGGAAGCAACCGGCGAAGCGCTTGCGACGGCGCACGTTTAGAGATTTTAAATTTGCGATTGGCGATTGGTCGCAATGTTTCAGATGATTTAAGTTCAATCGTTTCGGAAGAATTAAACAAAATTGAAAAAATAAACTTGCATTTCATCCGCGAAAAATGCCCGCACGCAACAGGAGCCTCGTCCCCAAGGAGTAGAAAACGAGCGCATACCGGAAGTGAGGCGAAATTATAAACCCGCAAGTTTGCCGAAAAGTTTTGTTATATTCTTCACCAATTTAATAAAAATACAGGAGACTAAAAAATGAATAAATTTAAATATATTTTCTTTTCCGCCCTTGCACTTTTTGTAATGGCGATTCCGGCTCTCGCGCAAGGCGCGGGCGCGGCGGACAATGAATCAACCGTCAGCGCGGCAAAAGCCATTGGCGCGGGCATCGGTTTCGGTTTAGCGGCGGGCTTGGCTGGTATCGGTCAAGGTCTGGTCGGTTCGCGGGCGGCGGAAGGCGCGGCGCGGAATCCGGGCGCGGCGGGAACAGTTCAAACGCTGATGATTATCGCGCTGGCTCTTATCGAGTCGCTCGTGTTGTTTGCGCTGCTTATCGTTTTCGTCAAACTCTAAAGTTAAACGAAAATTAAATTTTGCGGACTAAGTCTTCAGGCATGGATAAAAAGAATTAGGAAATGGCTAAGGTACATTGTGGTCAATAATTTTAAAGCTAAGGGACAATATGGTCTACTAAAGAACTATGACAGTGAATTGTTAAACGTGATTTTATACGCTTTTCAGCTAGAAAGGGTGCATTAGTCAGAATCGCAAAAGATATTGAACGACTAGTTTGCCAAGCCGTTATTGCTTCAAAGTTCTGATTGGCTTAATATCTCAATAAATCGCTAATGCACCATTTTCAAGCGAAAAGGGTATTAGTATTGTATTATGCTTAATCTGCTTTCAACCGTATCGGGTTATTTCAGCCGTTCGCTCATTTTAGGAGCGTTTTTGCCGATGATTATTTTTGTCGTGTTTTTTATACTTTTCTGTTATCCGCTTTTTCCAACCGATTTCAAACCATTTTTACAATTGAATGAGACGGAAACGGAATGGAAAGTTTTGTCGGTTTCGTTGCTTGTAATTATCTTGAGCGGTCTGCTCTACAACTTAAATAATCCGATTATCCGGCTTTACGAAGGTTACCCTTGGAAAGATACGTTTTTCGGGGAGTTGATGATGACTCGACAAAAAGAGAAATTCAAAAAACTAAAGGCTCAGGATGACGGAATTCGCTCACTTTTGATTGCCCTGAAAGGTGCTACGGATAATCTGAATAGATTTCGGATTGTCCGTAAAATCAAACTTTGGCGGGAATTTGCCCCAAGGTCTTTAAGAAAACAAATTCCCGCCAATTTATCCTACAAAAAAGAAGATTGGCTACAACTTTATTCAGATATTAAGCAAAAATGGCAAACTCTCAGCCGTCGTCTGAGTCGAGAATTTCCCTCGAACGAAAACTTGATATTACCTACGAAACTAGGGAATGTTGTTCGTTGTTTCGAGTATTACCCGGATCGTGAATACGGCATTGATGCAATAACGCTCTATCCACGCATAGTTGCTAAAATTGATAAGGATTATGCGGCAGTGATGGATGAAGCGAAAACCTCTTTTGATTTTATGGTAAACAGTTCGTTCCTGAATTTATTTCTAGCGGTTTTGCTCATTTTGACCGGACTTGTTTTTCGGTTTCCATTTGAAAATTATTACTCTTTATTTATCTGGTTGTTGGAAATCATTGTCTTTTTTTCATTCTTCATACTTTGTTATCAGGGTGCCATCAACCGGGCATATATTTGGGGAGAAACGGTCAAATCCGCCTTTGATTTGTATCGCACTTCCCTGCTTGAACAACTCGGCTATCAGCAGAAACCAAAAACAAAACTCAATGAAAGAGATTTATGGCGTGAAATTTCCACACAAATGCTTGATGGTGATCCGTATAAGGGACCAAAATTAGTTTACCAAACAGATTCAAACGAAAAACCGGCGGCTTTAACCGAAGCGTTTGGAACGCCCGCCGACCTCAAGCTATCGGTGCTGAAAAGCCTAAAACAGATAAACGGTAATTTATTAAAAGTGGTAATTGAGATTTCCAATCAAAACGAGCCAAATCAAACTGAGCCAACCAAAACGGTTATCAAAGCAATCCTTGTTGACACAGCTCCCGCCGGTTGGCTGTATCATCACGGTTCAGCAAAATTGTTTGCCGATGGCGCACCGGAACAACCAATTGAGGTAACAGGAATAAATCCATATAGTTTCCCAATCGGTGATTTTGCTTCTCAGACAAAAAAGACAGTCAGTTTTGACCTTTTATATTTCAAACGGACAGAGGATTAAATATGAAAATTGAACGGACGGACATAAAGGGAATTATTAGAATATCAATCGAAAATGTGACAGGCAGTGCGGACTTGGCTTCAGCAAACGCGACACTCGAACAAGCCGGTGTTGATAATAAGTCGCGTGAGGTTCAATTCAAGCAGACCTTGATTGAACAAACATTGGAATATCTTTCCAACCACGACGAGGTTGATTTGCAAGAGGAAGAGTTAATCCAACTTGGAAATGATTTGCATAGCGAATTAAATGTTAACCCTCAGCAAACTTTAGGAAGTTTCGAGAATTTTTTTTCCAAAACAGTTTTGCAATCATTGCCCGGAGATTCAACCAACGAAAAAGATGAGGAAAGATAAAACCCGTTTTTAACTTCTGAAGATTTGATTCTTCCAAGTTTAATAAGGAGGCAAAACATATATGGCAACCAAAAAATTGACCCAAGCCGCTACAATTAGTCATCTGGCGGAGGAAACAGGCTTACGAATAGTGGATGTAAAACGGCTGTTTGTAGAATTGACTCAGTTGGCAGAAATTGAAGTAAAGAAAAATGGCGAATTTAAAATTCCGGGTTTCGGCAAATTGGTCAAAACAACCCGCAAAGCGCGGGAAGGTCGCAATCCGGCGACGGGGACAACAATCAGAATTCCGGCTAAAACAAACTTAACATTTGTTTTAGCCAAAACCATGAAGGCGGCGGTTGGTCTGCCCGATGATCCAACAAACCCCAAAGACCCGGAACGATAATAAAACCGAAATATAGTGAATGGAAGAATGAGCAAAATCAAATTTAATACTGAGTTTTGGAAAGAAATCGGCAGCAACCGAAAGACGGGGATCCAAACCTTCAAGGACAAAAACCAACTGCGCCTGTGCGATGTTTTGGCAACAGGCATCTTGGAATGTATTAACGAAAAGTCTTCGCAAGTAATGTTTTTGGATACGGATATTAGTCCGATAAAACCAAGCTTTGAATTTTCCTTTTCAAAAATCGTCAAGTATTATTTTGGATTGCGTTGGCGGATTTTTCTTACACTGTGCCTTCTTTTATTTTTAGCCTTAATTCCGCTTGTTGTCTATCAAGTCTTTGTTACAGAAAAACAAATCGTTGTCGCTCCAAAAACGGGAATCCCGGCGTTTCATCCGATTGCTCAAACCGACCTCAAAAATGTTCTGCCGCTCAGGGCAGCAAATGAGGTCGGAAGTGATGTTCCATTGATTGGAAGATACACACTAAAATATTTGCCTGAAAACTCTCTCATCGTGGAAAATGATCTGCTTTCTACCGATTTGAATAAAGAGATGGTTAATCGGATTATCTTACAACTTCCTGTCAAAAGCGAAAATATAGCAAGTTCGGTCGGGGCAAACTCGAAAATCTGTTTGCTTTTTTCGCCGAATCCGTCGGCAGGAAAACAGGTCACTATCATTAATGACATAATTTTGCTTGGGGTTGAAAAAAAGGAAACCGGAACGATTTTAATTGTAGCTTTTCAAAACGATAAGTTTAAATCAATTCAGGATTTAATAGCTATTTCAACCGTTTATGTGATAACTAGTTAATGTTTAATTTCAATGTTCATTTTGCCAATTGTTCAATTATGGGTTATTACAAAAGCGTCGCGCAGTTGCTCAAAAAATTCTTGCGGCGATGCGATGCAAATGCCGATTCTTTTTGCTACCTCGTCGGTAAAATGCTTGCATTCATCTTGATTAGCCAATCCGGAAGTATTGTTTCCAAAAATGTCACAATTAGGATTTTGTTTTTTTATCTTCCGGCTTTTTCTTTTCAATGAATCCGATTGTTTTGATCGGTTTGTCCGGCGGAAGCATCAATTTTCTAATAGCGTCGAATACAATTTTGAAATTAACGTCATATTTCTTTTCGAGTGCTTCAACCTTTCTCGCTAATTCTGCGTTTGACTCAATTAGCTGTCGCAGTTTGACGAAAGCGCGAATCACCTGCATGCTGGCTTCGATGGCTCTTTCACTGTTTAAAATATTCGCCGCCATCAACGCACCGTGTTCCGTGAAAACATACGGCAAATAACGCCTGCCGCCGCGAGTTTTGTTTGAGGTCGCAAATTGCGACCTCAAATGGTCATCTTCCTCAACCGTAAGTTGAAACATAAAGTCTTCGGGAAAGCGTTTTATATTTCGCTTAACTTGTTCGTTGAAACGCTTGGTTGTTACGCCGTAAATATCAGCCAAATCGCTGTCGAGCATTACTTTCTCGCCGCGAATGACGTAAAATTTTCTGTTCAATTCTCTCAATCGGTATCAAATCTTCTTTATTCATTTTATTTATGTTTCGGACAAGTTAGAATATTGTTATTCTCCAAATGCTTTGTCAACGCCGCCGCAAAATGCTTCAGCCGCTTCAAAAAGTTCCGGATCTGCGTTTTCCATTCCGATGAGCGCGTGATACAGATAAATCGTTTGTCCGCATTTTCTTTGTTTCAATTTTTTGCCTGCCGCGTGTTACAACTTTATGCGGGATTTTTGAATCGAATCGTTTCTTAAAGCGTGTATAATAGTTATAATAAGAATTTTATAAAGCAAAATGTTAAACCAATTTATCGGACAAAATTTAGCTGACAAATATCAAATTGATGAAGTGGTGCGCGACAGCGGTTTGGGAAAAATCTACCGCGCGACGCATCTTTTGATGGATAAACACGTTATCGTTAAAATTCTGCCGCCCGCTTTGGCAGTTGATGAAAGCATCGTCAAGCGTTTTTCCGCCGAAGCGCGGACGGTTTCGCATATTTCTCATCCGAATATCTTGAACGTAACGGATTTCGGTTCGGACAAAAACGGTATGGTTTATATCGTGATGGAAGACGCTGACGGCGAAACGCTGGAAGAAGCAATCCGGCGCGAAGGCAAATTTCCGGTTGACCGCGCCGTCAAAATCGCCCGACAGATTGCCGCCGCACTTTCTGCCGCTCACGCCAATGGCGTTATTCATCATCATCTAAACAGCAAAAATATTTTGCTCGCGCACACGGCGAGAGAACCCGAAACCGTTAAAGTACTGGATTTCGGCTCGGATAAATCATACGAAGACGGCGGGTTTGACGAAGAAACGGATTTGAGAGATTTAGAATATCTTTCGCCCGAACAAAATTCGTCGGTTTCCGAAGCCGATGAACGCTCCGATATTTATTCGCTCGGCGTAATTTTCTATGAAATGTTAGCCGGTGAAGTGCCGTTCACGGCGGAAACACCGACGGATTTGATGATGAAGCAAGCGGAGAATCCGCCCGTGCCGCTTTCCGCATTTCGTAATGATTTACCTGCTTATATTGAACCGGTTGTCATTAAAGCATTAGCGAAAAATCCTGAAATGCGCTATCAAAATGCCGACGAATTTGCTGATGATTTAAGTCGTCTGTCAAATATTTTCGGCGAAGTGCAAACCGTTTATGCGTCGAATGCAGAAGACAATACAACAAATAATTTATGGAAAACGGCGTTTGTCGTGTTGGCGGGAATTGTCGGATTGAGCGCGGCGATGATTTATTTCACGCAGGGCAAGCAAACTAATCCGACCACTCAACTGCAAACCGACATCAACGGACAACCCGTGCAGCCGCTTAATCCCGCAACCGGAATGAACGAGCAAGGCACATCGAGTTTAGTACCTTATACGCCGGAAATGATGGGAAATTCAAATATGACGATGCCGATTCCGCAGACAATGCCGGGCGGCGACGGTTACGACCCGTGGGCGCGTGGCGGTCAACCGCCGCCGGGTGCGCCGACTTATATTGCGCCGGGCGGACAGGTCTACACGATTCCCGGCGATGGAAGTCAATTTATGCCGCCGGAAGGCGGATACGTTCTTGTTCCGCAACCGCTTAATACGAACACAAACGCCAACGTGAAAACTTTGCCAACGCCGAAAGGCGGAAAAACGCCTGTTCCGGCAAATACGCAAACGCAGCCTTTACCGACTCCGGCGGAAAAGCCGCAGCCGACACCGGAAACAAAACCGGCTGCGACTCCGAAACCGGAAAAAACACCGGCAAAACCGGCGGAAAAGCCGAAAACTGCGCCGCCCGCTTCGTCAGGAAAACAAACACAAAGCGGAAAAGAGCAGGATTCATAGCCGAGAACGTGGGCATTCTGCCTGTCAAAATTGTTGCAGCGACGTAGAACATTTTATTTACAGGGATAACAGAATGAACAGGGATTATTTTATAATTTTATATTTATCCCTGTTCATTCTGTTATCCCTGTAAATTTCTTCGTTTCACACGCGCTCAGATGCGGGCAAGATGCCCGCGCTCCGACTGACTGACTAAACACAAATTTCTTCCAGAATTTTTCGCGCTGTTTCGACCAGGTTTTCCTCTGTTGTAAGGACTTTCAAAGTGCCGCCCGGCGAAAAGTTAGAGCCTTCGTTTTTTGATAAAAATTCCATCAATTTTTCGGGCGCGACTTTCGCGGTTTCGCCTAATTTTATGGCGAAGCCATCTTTTGTTTTATCAACCGAAACGATGTGCATTTCTTCCGCCAATTTTCTCAGACGCGCATATTCAAACAGATTTTCCACCGATTCGGGCATTTTGCCGTAACGGTCTTGGATTTCCGCGTAAATCCGGCGCAAAGTTTCTTCCGAATCGGCGGACGAAATTCGTTTATAAGTCCGCAAACGCTGGCTCGTTTCGGAAATATAGTCGTTTGGAATCGAAACGTCCACGCCTAAATTTATCGAAACGCTCGTTTCGTCTTCGATTTCTTCGCCTTTAAGTTCTTGAATCGTGCGTTCGAGCATTTTTGTATAAAGGTCAAAACCCAAAACGTCAATTTGTCCCGATTGCTGACCGCCAAGAATGTTGCCCGCGCCGCGCAGTTCCAAATCAAGTGCTGCGATGCGAAAACCCGCGCCCAAATCAGAAAATTCACGAATTGCCGAAAGACGACGACGTGCAATCGGTGTCAGTTCCAATTCCGACGGAATCAAAAGATAAGCATAAGCACGGCGGTTTGAACGTCCGACTCGTCCGCGAAGTTGGTAGAGTTGCGAAAGTCCGAAGTTGTCGGCGCGATTGATGATGATTGTATTTGCTCGCGGAATGTCAATACCGTTTTCGATGATGGTTGTCGCTACCAAAACGTCGTATTTGTAATCAACAAAATCAAGCATTATATTTTCCAATTCTTTTTCGTTCATCTGTCCGTGTCCGATGGCGATTCGCGCATTCGGCACGATTTTTTGAATGTGTGCGGCGATTGATTCGATTGTTTCGACGCGATTGTGGATGAAAAAGATTTGTCCGTTTCGCGCTAATTCCAATTCAATCGCCGATTTGACAACGCCTTCGGAAAATTGGATAACCTGCGTATTGATTGCCAATCTATCTCGCGGCGGCGTTTCGATGACGGACAAATCGCGCATTCCGAGAAGCGACATATTCAACGTGCGCGGAATCGGCGTTGCGCTCAAAGTCAGAACGTCAACTTTTTTCTTCAATTGTTTGAGTTTTTCTTTATGCGCGACACCAAATCTCTGTTCTTCATCAACTACGACCAGACCGATTTTCGGCAGTTTGACATCGTTCGACAAAATGCGATGCGTTCCGATTAAAATATCAACTTCGCCTTTTTCCGATTTGGCGACAACTGCTTTTTGCTCTTTCGGCGAGCGAAAACGTGAGAGCAGTTCGATATTGACGGGAAAAGCGGAAAATCTTTGTTTGAAAGATTCCGAATGCTGATACGCCAGAATCGTCGTCGGTGTTAGAATCGCAACTTGTTTGCCATCCATCACGGCTTTGAACGCCGCCCGCATCGCTACTTCCGTTTTGCCGTAACCGACATCGCCGACAATGAGCCTGTCCATCGGCACAGCAGTTTGCATATCTTGTTTCAAATCTTCAATTGCAGCAGATTGGTCAGGCGTGAGTTGATAAGGAAATGCGTCCTCAAACTCTTTTTGCCAAGGCGTATCAGTCGAAAAAGCAAAACCTTGCACGAGTTTTCTTTCGGCATACAGACGCAAAAGTTCGTCCGCCATATCGCGCATTGCGCGTTTCGCTTTTGCCTTCGTTTTTTGCCAACCGATGCCGCCGAGTCTGTCCAAAGTCGGCGCGATTCCTTCGCCCGAAGAATAACGCGAAACCAAATCGAGCCGTTCGACAGGCACAAAAAGTTTGGCGTTTTCCAAGTAAATCAGAAGCATAAATTCACGCGAAACGCCGCCCGTTTCCAAAGTTTGCAAACCTTCAAAACGCCCGATGCCGTGGTCAACGTGAACGACAAAATCGCCCGCTTTCAAATCGCGGAAATCCGACACAAATGCGGACGTTTTGGTCTTTGGTCTTCGGTCTTCGGTTTTTGGTCTTTGACCTTGAATGTCTCCAAAAATATCAGTTTCGGTATAAACGGTTAAACCGAGCGCGGAAATCTCAAAGCCGCTCGACAAATCGCCGATTAAGAGCGAACTTTCGGGCAAAGAAACATCGTAATCGCGCAAAATTTCCGCCAATCTTTCTGCTAATCCTTGAGTTTGCAGAACTATTTGAAGTTGGTTTTTGGTCTTCGGTCTTTGGTCTTCGCCAACTGAATTTTCTTCACGAAGACCACTTTTGATTTCATTCGCAAATTCCTTGATATTGCCGTGATATTTGCGCGTCGAACGCGAACCGATTTCAATTTCGGTTGATTTTTCAGCAGTTGGAAAAAGAAATAATGGATTTTGTCCTTTGTCCTTTGTCCTTTGTCCTTTGTTTTCTAAATCTACACTTTCCAACTGACCACTGACCACTGACCACTGACCACTAAATTGAAATTGTTCATCTGTTTCGGCGGCAACTTTTCCCAGAGCGCGAAGTTCGATGCGTTTTTGTTTATCTAATTTTTCGCGCAATTCTTCGCCGGACAAAAACAATTCATTCGGTGCAAGCCCGATTTCGTCGTGTTCGTTTATTTCCGCGAAACGCTCTTCCAAATGTTCATAAAAATTCGTCAGAGTTTGTTCAACAATTGCCGGTTCATCAATGACGAAAACGCCGTCCTGCAAAAAATCGAAAACGCTTGAGTTTCGCGGTTTGGTAAGCGGAATCAAAAATTCCCAACCGGAAAAATCTTCACCTTCAGCGGCAAATTCGGTGCGGTCTTTTAAGTTTCGCGCGAATCGTTCGTCGGAAAATCTTTCTTTGGCAAAAAATGTCCAATCTTTGAAATCCTGCGCGGTTGCGGCAAATTCACGCATCGGAGCGATTGAAATTTCTCTGAGTTGATTGGTTGAAAGCTGCGTTTCCGCGTCAAACTCACGAATCGAATCAACCGTATCACCGAAAAATTCGATGCGGACGGGATTTTCCGCATCAGGCGACCAGATGTCAATAATTCCGCCGCGCACCGAAAATTCGCCGATGTTTTTAATCGGTTCTTCGCGCACATAACCACCCGCCGCAAGTTTTTCCAACAAAACTTCGGGCGGAAAATCTTCATCGAGTTTCAAAACCGCGCCGAGTTCGCGCATCTCGGCGGGCGAAACTGTTTTTGTGATTAAAGATTTGGCGGAAGCAATGACAAAACCCGGTTTATTATGCGACAAATTCCAGAGCGTCAACGCGCGTTTTTCCAATGTTTCGGCGTGCGGCGAAACGCCTGCGTAAACGTCGCTTTCCGATGCCGGAAGCGGCGAGATTTTGGATTTTGGATTTTGGATTTCGGATTCTTCCGAATTTTGAATTTTGAATCTTGAATCTTGAATAGAGTTTTGAAAAAACTCCAAATCACATTCCCAGGTTTCCAATTCAATGTTTGAATCGGCGACGACAACAAATACTTTCTGCGTTTCGGCTTGCAGTTTTGCGAGAATAAAAGCACGGGAAGCGATTGACGTTAAACTACTCAGAGAAATAATGCGCGTTCCGCTTTTTATCTCGTCGCGCAAGCGTTCAAATTCGGTTTTTGCTCCGGTTGAAAATGTCATAAAAAATAAAGATTAACATAACGCGCGGCTGACATTCGACCGGAATCATAAATAGTATAGGAATTTCTCAAAAGTCGGAAATGCGACAACCAACTATAAACTCTAAACTATAAACTTTTAACTGATTGACAGAGAAAAATTGTTTGTCTGCAAATTAGTTTATAGTTCACAGTTGATAGTTGATAGTTTGGCTTCCGATATTTTGAGAAATTCCTATAGTAATAAGTATGTTAATTGAAAATGTGAGGAATTAAATTGAATTGTTGTGAATTTTTATCGGAATTTCTAACGCACACAGCAAAATCGTCAGCAATAAAATTTCTTTCAATTTCATTATCTTCAATTTTCCCTTGTCTCGAATTTATTTTGACAAAACCGAACTTTAAAATCAAAGCCAAAATGCAGAGAAGCGCGGCGGTTGTTTCTGCTGGATTTGATAATCGAACATATCTTTCTCCTGTTTTTTGTTTAATTTTCGGTTAGTAATTCAAATTCAAATTACCTGTCGTTTGGTTTGTCTTGAAATTAGTGGCTGCGCTGTAAATGCCATTGACGCTTTTGAATTTGCGCTTGGCAAAAACTCCCGTTCCGCCGGTCGTTCGCAGCTTGACCTTGATTTGTTTGGCAATTGTTTCACCGTCGGCGTTTTGGATAAAAGTGATTGCGCCGCCCGTTACTTCGCCGTATAAAGTTCCGGCGTAAGCCTCGTCCCGAAAGACGACGAGCGACCACGTTCCGCCCAACACTGTGAAACCGCCGCCTTCCGGCAGACTGTTAAAGTAGTTGAGCGAAACGGTCAAACAATGAGTTTCAGTATCCCATTCGCTGAATCCGGTCAAAGTAAAGGTGTTGCCCCAGCGCATCGTGTTAATCACGTCAAGCGTTCCCGCCGACGTTTCCACTCCGGTATAAAAGCGAAACAGAGCAAGTGTTTCGTCCGATTTGGTTTGAGCCATTGCCGCACTGCTGAAGCACATTGTTAAAATTAAAATCGCCGCTATTTTTGCACTCGTCTGTTTCATTTCTTTTCTCCTTTATGAGTTAGGCGAAAAATAAAACTTTCGCGTGGTTAAAAAATCTTGCTTTACATCGCCGTGCGGCGTTATTTCGTTTTTCATTATTTTCAATTCTCTTTTTTGTCTGGAAAATGTCGTTCGGCGAAGTTTGCGCTTGAACAAGCGGGCAAGCCGCGCCAAAAAGTAAAATCACCAGTCCGAAAATGAAAAGTGAATGATTGAGTTTGTGTTTGGTTTGCATAGTTTTTTTCCTTGATTAAAATATTTTCTTTGCGTCTCTATTTATTAACGCAACGGTTCGCACAAAATCGGCTCACGTTTTTTTGAGCCGGTCGCTTGTAGCTTGATTTGCATCTGCCGGAAACCTGCCTCTCCGTTACGATTGGTTACCACGTCAATCGCTCCGCCCGATACTTTGCCATAGAGCGTTCCGGCATAAACATTGTTGCGGGAAAATAACCAGCGACCACGAATCGCCGGTGACGGGAAAATGGCTGTTCGTATCGCACCGCTCGCATAAATAATCGAGCGAACATGAATAATCGAGTGAAACGGTGAGATGATGGGTTTCCGATTCCGCAAAGCTGTTTAAGACGAAACTGTTACCGTAGAACTTATCGGTCATCAGTTCGTAAGTTCCTTTCGCCGTTTCCATTCCGGTCAAAGAGATAGTCTGAATTAAACCGCCGTTCGTTTGGCTCTGCGCCGCCGCGCTCGCCGTTAAGCCGATTGCCAAAATTACCATCACGCTATTTTTGTCATTTGTTTTCTCATTTATTTCTCCTATGATGAATGTCTACTCCAGAGGCAAAGTTTTTCACTCTGCCAATTCAAAATTATTGAAATCTGCAAACACCCAATTGTTGGTTAAGGTGTTGTAGATTATTCCTAAATACTTGCGAGCCAACGCGATTTTCGCTTTGCCGTGTCCGCGCCTGGCTTTGACCCCGTCGTAATACTTTTTCAAATACTCACTTTTCTTGATTGCCGCCAGACTGCATTGCACCAAAGTTGTCCGCCCGGTCTTGTTTCCTCGTTTGGTGATGCGCCCGTGATTGACTGTTTCGTTTGAATTCGATACTCGCGGCACGATTCCGAAATAACTTGCCAATTTGTCCGCCGTGGCAAAGTCTTTGACGTTTCCAATGACCGATAACAAAATTCCTGCCGATAAACTCCCGATTCCGCTCATCGAAACCAAACTCTCAAACCCTTTTAACTTTCCGCTTTCCGCTTCAATGGCTGTGTCCAACTTCTTGATGCTCACCTTCAACGACCGTATTTGCTCGATGATGATCTCCAATTCAATTCCTTCAATCGTGTTCCATTCCTGAAGCAGAACTTTGTCCAACCCTTTTTCCGATGCCAGACTCGTTTTCTTTAACTTGCGCCCGTTTGATACATAGAGCGCGTGAATTTTATTGATTAAACTCGTCTTCAAGCGCACCAGTTTCGTTCTCGTATTCACCAAAGATTGCACCCTTTCGGCTTCTGCGCGTTTGGCTCGCACTTCCGGCAGCAAATCCGCTTTCAGAAATCTCGCCAAATTGAGCGCGTCATTTTTGTCGGTTTTCTTGACCGAATTCTTGACTACTTCAAATTGGCGTGGATTGACCAACACCACGCGCCGCACTTTTTCCGCCACTTGTTCGCAAAACCACCGCGTATTACAGGTCGCTTCGACCGCGATTTCGTCGGTCGGGTGCAAACTCAAAACAAACTTTTCAATCTCGCAAAGTTGATATTTCCTGATTTCAAATTCGCTCGTCACTTTCAAATAACAAACCGTAATTTGCGTTGTGTGTAAATCTACTCCGATATATCTCATCCTTTTTTCCTCCGAATATTTATTTGATTCAACTTTTGGAGTAGATTAACGGTGGCTCTTATGCCATTCTCCTATTCAAGGTCAATGCGCCTTATGGTGGCGGTTCGGGCGAGAAGCGGGATTGGAGTTAATCTCCTTAACGTGGTCATCATGCCACATGAAAATGTTCAGCTTCTTGCCTCTCTACTCCAACGTCTTTCAACATCAGAGTATAATCGCCCCCGTTCAATTCATCATGCCATCTCCTTA
>JBPCPU010000144.1:0-35333 GCA_050998795.1 Pyrinomonadaceae bacterium | reverse complement strand
TGGAAAACCTTCGGGACTTTCTGAAAGATGAGAAGCCGTCCGGTTTGTATTAACTTTTACTTCGCGCCGCAACCAAACAAAGGGAAACGCTAAAAATTCCGCAACGATTGTCGGCATTTGTTTTATATCTTTCCAAAGAGATTGTTGTCCTTCACCTTTGCCAACAATAAGTACACCGCGCTTTACCGCAAACATATTAAAAATTACTGAGAGAATTGAAAACGCCACCGAGAAATAAAAACTTGATTTGCGAGTGCTTTCAATCATTGGTGTTGAATATAGCTGGCTAATCGTAAATTCATGAATGTAATGAGTAGAAAACTCAACCGAATGGCTAATAAACGGCAGAATAATCATTACTGTAAAAGTTGCCAGCCAAGCAGGTTTTGCGCGACGAAATGCTTGGATTAAAGAACCGGAAATGCCTGCTGTAAAACTTCGCATTACAAATTCAACAGCCATTGCGCCAAATGCGGATTTCAGACCTTCTTTTCTAACTAAATAGGTTGTTAAATATATTGAAGAACGTATTATTGCACTCAGAAGTGCCGATTTCCAATTCCAACGTAAAAGAATATTTTGGACAGGGTTAGCTATTAACTTACTTAAAGTTTCTACAATTGTAGGAGTTTCCAAAAAATTAGTATTTGTGTCTTTAGTCATAAATCAATTTAAGACGTTTGGAGTTTTATAAATACGATTTTTTTATATGAACGAAACTATAAATCTGTAATAACAATCAACAGCGGCAAGAAGATTGTTGTAAGACGTGCTGATACCGCCCGAATTTTTATGATAATAGTTGGTTATGTGAACTGATTTAATTGGCACGAATATTTATTTTGCAAAAACTTCGCTGACTGAAACTTTCCAATCTGCTAAAACTTTCGATTCCGCAGTTTCGCCTTTCGCGTAACGCCGTCTTTGCCAAAATGGAATGCCTTCCCGAACGTCTGCGTTTCTGATTTCAATTGTTTCATTATCCGAATCAATCAACCAAAGTTCCCTGACACCCAAAGCAAGATATGTGTCGGCTTTCGTCGTGCGGTCATAAACGCCTGTGCTTTCGGAAAGACACTCGAAAACAATATCGGCGGAAGTGCGTCGTTCGCCCATTTTTTCGCGCAGTTCATTTGAAACATACATCATATCCGGTTCAAGATATGTTCCCCAAATTTCTTCGACATAGATTGAAGCGCGTGGATGGAAAACTTTTCCGGGTCTGTCTTTCAATACGATAAAAATTGTCAGAGCCTCGCTCATAAAAGAGATTAATTCGTCGTGTTCATTTTTTGGCGGCGGCACAATATATAAAACTCCTTCGATAAGTTCGTAATGCGAACGGTCATTGGGTTCGGGCAACGCCCAAAATTCTTCGAGCGTATAGCGTTTAAGTAGCGAAGAAAACGCGATATTTGTTTGGACGGTTTCTAAAACTTGCATAAACAAAGAGTAGCAAAAAAGTGGAAAAGATGAAAGTTTTACATACTTTCGCCTTAGCTTTCGTCAAATTGGAAGTTCTTACTGCTGACGCTTTATCAATATCAAACAGTTAATTTTTTACATATTGACGATAAATCCGCACGCCAAGGGCAACAACCAGCGTCCAGACCAACATAATCGCCCACGCGCCGAGTGCCGTCGTCCACGCCCACGACCATTTGCCGCGAAAAACGCCGAGCAATGTGCCAATCACTAATCCGAACGCTGAAAAAACTCCGATTGCCGCCGGGATGTTGCCTTTATTTATAAAATTTAAAATCTGAAGAGGCAAAAATGTAAGGAATTCGCCGATTAAAAACGGAATGCGCTTCAAATCGCTCCAAAACGATTTTGTTTCGCTTCCCGCGCCGACCAGCAAAACGCCGTGGCGCATCACAAATAAATTAAACAAAGCCGACAGCACCGAAAACAAAACCGAAATGGCAAAGGCTTTCTGCCGCGCATTATTTTCAGAGGCGGCGAAAACATTGCTGAAAAAATGTTCCTGTGAATAATGTGTGATGTATTCGATGGTATGACTAAAAAGCGGAAGCGAAATTGTAATAATCAAAGTTGCCAGCCAAGCCGGTGTCGCACGTCGAAACGATTGGACGAGCGAACCGGAAATGCCCGACGTAACAAATCGAAAAACCAATTCAAGCAATACCGCCGTAATAGTAACAATCCAGGATTCTTTACTTGCCTTATAAACCGTAAAATAAAATGAAGCCCGCAGTATCGCGCCAAGCAGTGCGGATTTCCAGTTCCACCGCGTAATAATTTGAAACGGATGCTGTCCGAGACTGCGAAAAATATCGCCGATGGAAATCTCGCGTTCTTCTATTTCTTCCAAATCATCGGCTTCGACTATCGAGCGATGTATTTCTTCAACATTAGTCATTTATTTATTTCCAAATGCTCCCAAAGCAGCTAATAACGGTGAAGTGTGAACGGTGAGCCAGCATTTATCATTCACCGTTCACCACTTTCTTCCGCCTTTTTTAGTTCTCAATTTTTTCTTTCCGTCCAAAAACACCTTTGCTTCGGCGTAAGCATCGTAGACGGTTTCAAAAACCGAATCCCAGGAGCGCGACAGCGCAAATTCACGCGACAATTTTTTCATTTTTGATAGTTTTTCGGGATTGTCTATCAACTCAATCGAATATCCGACGAAATCATCGAAATTTTTGGCGACAAAACCATTTTCACCGTGTTTGATGAAAAACTTCGGTCCGCCTTTGTCGGAAACAAGCGCGGGTGCGCCTGAAGCCATCGCTTCCTGCGGGACGTTGCCGTAAGCATCGGTTTCCGACGGGAATACGAAAACGTCCATATTAGCATAAGCCTCAGACAATTGCTCGCCTTCGAGAAAACCGGTCAACTCCGCCGTCTGCATATTTTTTTCCAAATATGCGCGTTCATCGCCTTCGCCGACGATTAAAAATTTAAAATTATTTTTTCCCGCTTTTAATAGTGCCTTTTCTAAATCCGCCAACATCCGTACATTTTTCTCGGCACGAAGTCTGCCGACGAAACCGAAACGTAAAATACCGTCATTAACAGTTCTTTTTTTTGCGGAAAACATTTCCGTATCAACGCCGCGAACCATTAAATGCACGGTTCTGCGCGTACCTTCAATCAGCATATCAATCAATTCCTGATTGGGCGCAAGCAGGATTTGCGGCATTCGGTAATAAAATTTTGCGCCGTCTAATATACGTTTTTCGAGAAATCCGGTAAAGGAACGATTTAGATTGTTCGGCAGAAAACTGAATTTTGAGCGCAGACGCGTCGCCGCATATTCGTGTAAATTGGTGTGCCACGAACCGACCAGCGCAATATCCATTTTCCAGGCTAAATACGCGCCCATAATGCTGACGTCATTCAATCCCGTGATATGAAAAACATCCGGGCGAAATTTTTCCAATTCTCCTTGAAGAAAAGAAGTGTGCCGCTGAAAAAGCGGGTCATATTTCAAGCCTTCATCCATCTTAAACGATAACAATGAATGTTTAAGCTGAACAAAAGTAATGTTTCCGTCCTGCTTAACTTCCGTTTTATCACCCGCAAAGACACAAAAAAAAGGATAGCCGCGTCTGCGGACAAACTCCGTGAGTTTATTACTTGTCATTGCTACGCCGTTGACTTCCAGAAACGAATCGGGAAAATATGCGACGCGCAGAGAATTTTTCACAATAATTAAACTTTGAGAAAAAGTGAAAAAGGGGAAAAGTGAAAAAGGGGAAAAGTGAAAAAGGGGAAAAGTGAAAAAGTTTGGCTTGACTCCGGGCAATCGTTTTCAGACAAAAATCGTCAAATTTTCTTTTGTTTGATTTGATATGTCCAACCGGCAGGAATAATTTCCATCGACAAATATCTGAAAACTTTTCCCCTTTTTCCCTTTTTCACCTTTTCACTTTTCCCCTTTTTCCCTTTTTCACTTTTTCACTTTTTCACCTTTTCACCTTTTTCTATGATGCAAATTCCGTCTTTGCCTGCGGTTGGTCAGCCGCCAAACTGTTTGTAATTTCCTGCAAATCGGGAATTTCAAATTTCGTCTTAGTTATATCTTTCGGCACACGGTCATATCGTTTTCTGGCTAATCTAAAAACGGGACGCATTTTCGGACTGCCGAAAACTCCTAACGTCCAAATCGCCAAACGAAGCCACACCGGACCGCCGCGTTTCCAGTGAATCGAAAGCTGCCGCACACCGCCGCCGTCGCCGATGTCAAAAAAAACGCGGTCAAACCATTTTTGGCGACCTTCGGGAAATTCAGGATAATTCCTTAAAATTTCCGAAAAAGATTGCAGTTGGCGCGAGTGCAGCGGTTGTTTATATTCAGGCATTAAAACAACTTCGCTGCGCTTGCCGACGCGAATTTCTTCGACAAACTCAGCAAAGGTTTTACTGTCGGTCAAATTTATAACCGTATTCGGTTTGCAGCCGTGCCGGTCGCCGCCTGTTACGAGCGGATAACCTAATGCTTCCGCCATTTCAATGACGGTTTTGTTTTCCGACCACGAACGGAAACCGTTAATTTCCAGCGCGTGAATCCAGCGTCCGTGTTCTTTCAGAAAATTTTTGAGCAAAATGGCGTGTCGCTCTTTGCCGACCATCTCAATATCCCAAATCGGATGATTGAGAACAACTAAAACTTCGGGAAGCGCGTTGAGCATTGAAAACATCTCGCGCAGATTTTCGCTGCTGTGATTTTCCTTATTAAAAGTAAAATCAAGCAGAGTTTGTATCAGTTCGACGGCGCGTTCTTTCGGCAAATTATGCACGCCGACGTGGAAAAAACCGTATTCAAACGGAACTGTCCATTCCAACGAAATCGGTGCTTGTTGATTGGCTGTTTTTTCGCAAATCTGCAAATTGGCGTCAATGCTGTCGTGGTCGGTGATTGATGTAATGGCATCGAGTCCGACTTCGTTAATCTGCGATTTCTCGATATTATAAACTTCCTGCGGAGTTAAAGGCGGCGACCAATAACCGGTTGAAAAGTCGGGATTTTTGCCCTCACGTTTCAAATACTTTTCGCGTTCTTTGTTCCAAAAATACGAAATAATCGGTAATTTGTCAGCGTAATGCGGCACAAAATCAAGCATTTCTTTGGAATATTCGGTATGACAATGGAGAGAAACACCTGTCTTAGCTTCTTTGCTCAAGTCTTTTGCCTGATGCAAGATATGCAAGCGCGTTTGTTTTAGTTTCATTTATTTCTCCGTAAAACTGCCTTAATCAAATCAATAAAAGTATCAAATCATATATCTAAAGTAAATTCGTCAGATGTTTTATAGTAGTAATTTGTTGTTTTACCAGTTTTGAAAATCTGTTTCAGCCGGAGAGTTAGCTGACTTCCAAAAAGTCTAACACGGGAAATTAAACATAAACAGTTGAAAATAAAATTTAATGACTTGTGCCGCCTTTTTACTGACAAATAATGAATAGCTGACAGCCAGCAAATCGCGCCGCTATTAACTTTTAACTGTCAGCTATTATCTATTAACAAAGAGAAACTCCTCAAAACTCCAAATCATTTTTATATTTTTTCAATTCACCTGCCTGAATCTCTAAAATAAAAAAACGGTTTGCGAAAAAAAATTGTCACAAAACGAAAAATTGCGGTGTTCTCTAAATAGAAAAAGGAACATTTTTCTAAAATTATTTCAAAAGGAGAAAGCATTTATGTCCTGGTTATATTCAATTATTTTTACGGGTTTATTGTTTTCAGGCGAAAGCAATTTGCCGGTTTATACAAATCCTGATTATACAGATTCTGGTGTTAAAAATGTTATCAGATTAGATGAAATCGAACGGTTTGAACAAACTTATCCGTTAAATTCAAACGGCAGAGTCAGCGTTTCAAATGTCAACGGTTCGATTACGATTGAAACCTGGGACAATCCGCAAGTCAAACTCGAAGCCGTTAAGAGTGCCGACAGTAAAGAGAGATTGTCGGAGGTTGAAATTAAAATTGACGCAAAACAAGATTCTTTTAGCGTTGAAACCAATTATGATAATTGGAAAAGGGACAATAAAGGTTGGAGAAATAACGGCAAACTACAAGTTGAATTTAAATTGACCGTGCCGCGAAATGCGATTCTTGACGAGATTGAAACGGTCAACGGTTCAATCAATATCTCGAATGCGGCAAATACCACCAAAGCCTCGGCTGTCAACGGACAAGTCAGAGCAACAAATTTGCGCGGCACGGCGAATCTTTCGACCGTCAACGGCACGGTTGAAGCCGATTTCGACCAACTGCAAACAGGAAGCAGAATTTCGCTCAACACTGTCAACGGAACGGTAAATTTAACTATCCCTTCCGATGCCAACGCAACTATCAAAGCCGATACGGTTAATGGAAGCATTAACAACGATTTCGGCTTGCCGGTTCGCAAAGGCAAATACGTCGGCAAGGATTTATACGGCAGAATCGGCAGCGGCGACGTGCAGATTAAACTCAACAGCGTCAACGGCGGTTTGTCGGTAAGACGCAAAAACGACGGTAAAAATCCAAATCCGGCGACAAATCTTTTACCGGCGAAAAATAATGATGATGATTGGGACGATGACCATTCAGATATTTCACCTCCAAAACCGCCGAAATCACCGAAACCGCCAAAGTCGCCTGCGCCTCCGATAATTGACGGCGAGTTGATCGGCGAAATCGTCAACGATATTACCCGCGAAGCAATCCGCACAACCGCTGTGGTAATAAGTTCTGAAGTAGTTCAAGCTAAAATCAGAGAAGCGCAAAAAATAACCGCAGCGCAAATGTCAAACGCATATTGGTCGCCCGGGATTGAAAAAAAAAGTGATTCCTTCGCGGTCAAAGGCATTCCGAAAGTTACGATTGAAGCAAATAACAGCGCGGTCAGCGTGCGCGGCTGGGACAAATCGGAAGTGCAGTATTCCATTACCAGAATCTCAAAAATGCCTAATCAAACGCCATTGGAATTTAAGGCTGAACAAAACGGTCAGGATGTAAATATAAAAGTAACGGGCAGCGATGAAGCAACCCGGTTTATTGAACCGAACAGCGTTCGCGTAGAGGTTTTCGTGCCAAAAAAGTCGAATCTGAAAATTGTTACCGGCGGTGAGATTCGACTCGAAGGCGTTTCGGGCGAGATTGAATTAAACGGCGCGGACGGCGCGATAAACGTCCGCGATGCGGACGGCGGAATTCGTATCGTTTCGGCTGACGGCGCGGTTCGCGTTATCGGTTTTCGCGGCGAAATTGACGCAAAAAGCGTTGACGGAACAATTGCTTTAGAAGGCGATTTCCAAAAACTTTCTGCACAAAGTATGGATGGAAAAATAATTTTGACTTTGCCCGACGGCGCAAATGTCAATATCGAATCAAACCGAAAAGACATTAAAAGCGACGGCGTTTCGCTTGTTTATATCGGCGACGGAAAAAGCACTTCCACCTGGAAAGTCGGAAACGGCGGCATAAATCATCGACTTTACACAACGGCGGACGGACAAATTTTGGTTCGCAGCGCAAATGTGATGAAAACAAATTGACGGTAAATTTGTGATATACAAAAGTTTATTTTGCTTTCAGGCGATTTTTCTGAAACTTCCTGACCGAATTCGCGTCTTAGTCATAGCAGTTAATTTCATTATTTTTCAACCTAAAATTCATTTTTTTTATTTAAAACGAGGTCGTAGTATGAAAAAGTTTTACGCTTTTTTAGTCATTATATTTTTTACAATTTATATTCAGGCGCAGCCGGCAAATACAAGTATTTCCAATAATTCGGATAATAAAAAGCCAGCCGACAAAAATTCCAAATTAAATCTTCCGCCCGAAAAGGCAAATCCGGTAAATGTTACAAAAGTTTCCACGCCGCCCGTAATTGACGGCAAACTCAATGACGAGGTTTGGAAAACTGCGGCTATTTTTAAGGATTTTATTCAAACCGGTCCGGGCGATAACGTCGAGCCTTCAAAACCCACGGAAGCGTATTTGGCGTATGACGAAAAAAATCTGTATATTGCCTTCAAATGCTGGGATGAACGCGACAAAATTCGCGCTACGGTTGCCAAACGCGACAATGTTTTCGGCGAAGACAATGTGCGCGTCTGGCTCGATACTTATAACGACCAACGCCGCGCATATGTTTTAGGCTGGAATCCGCTCGGCGTTCAGCAGGACGGAATTTTTACCGAAGGACAAGGCGCGGATTTTTCGGTTGACATCGTGATGGAATCAAAAGGCGTAATCGAAGATTGGGGCTGGTCGGTCGAGGTTAAAATTCCATTCAAATCTCTGCGCTATTCGGCTGGCAAAGGTAAATTTTGGGGTTTTAACGCGGCGCGAAATATTGACCGTCTGAACGACGAGTTCGATTCGTGGATGCCGGATGACCGAAATATCTCCGGTCAGCTTATAAAACACGGCAGAATCGGCGGACTTGATGAAATAAAAACCGAAAGAACATTGGAAATTGTGCCGAGCATCACTGTTTCCGAATCCGGCAATCGCAGGCGCAGGTTTTTTCAATCAACCGTAAATAATTTGCCGCCGGGCGCAATTATTGACCCGGGACGTTTTCTCAACGAAGGAATTCAAAAAGACATCGGCGTAAATTTGAAATACAGCATCACGCCGAATATCACGCTCGATGCCGCGTATAATCCTGACTTTGCCGAAATCGAAGCCGATGCGCCGGTGGTTACGGCAAACCAGCGTTTTCCAATTTTCTTTCAGGAAAAACGCCCGTTCTTCCTGGAGGGCGCGGACATTTTCCAATCACCGCTGCAAACATTTTATTCGAGAACGATTGTTGACCCTGACATCGCTGCCAAACTGACGGGCAAAGTCGGCAAAACTTCATTCGGTTTTCTCGTCGCTTCCGACAAAGCTCCGGGTAATTATTCGGAAGAAGAACGCAGCGACCCCGGCGCGCCGATAAGCAGGGAGTTTTTAGACAAAAATGCGCTCTTCAGCGTTGTGCGCGTCAAGCGCGATGTCGGAAAAGAAAATACCGTCGGCTTTTTCGGGACGATGCGAACTTTCCCCAGACAACGCAATTTTACCGCCGGTTTTGACGGAAAATTTAAATTAGACTCGAAGACCATAATGGAGTTTCAAGTTGTAGGAACACATTCGCGTCGCCGTTTCTATAATCCCGAAACTGACCGCGCTCCGTATCGGACGGGAAACGGTATCGGCTATTTTTGGATTTTAGACCATACAAAGAAAAACAGAGGCTGGAATATTCAAGCCCTGGGACGTTCGCGTTATTATCGCGCCGACGCCGGTTTTACCCGTCGAATAAACACGAATCAAATTTTCTTCGCTCACCGTTTAAGTACCGAACCGAATCCGAAAGCAAAGATAATTCGGGTTGATTGGCGGCAGTTTGCACGCATTAATTACGATTGGAAAGGTCGCTCGCAGGACGGTTTTGTCGGGTCGAATTTTCGATTTCAATTGCAGGGAAACACATTTATCGGCACTGAAATGGGCGTTGGCTACGAGCGGCTTTTTGAAGAAGAATTCGGAGCGAAACGCGGAATTAGACCTGATGGCTCAAGACAAGACGGCGCGTTTTTCGGCGCACCGGAACGCTCGGCTTATCAGCCTTATATCAACGTCAATATCAATAAAACTGTCAGCAAACAACTTGCCGTTTTCGGATTTGTCGGAGCGAGTTGGAATTCGTTCGATTTTGATTTCGGCAACGGAATCGGAAGCGGATTTGAAACGCGATTTCCACGAATTAGTCCGGCGTATTTGAGCTATTTAAATAGTCCGGCATATTTGGAGTATCTGCGTTTGAGAGCGATAAACCCGGGCGACCCGAACAATTCTCCGCCCGCCCGACCACCGTTCGACCCAGGCAGAGGACAATCGTTTGACGCAGAAGCCGGATTTGAATACAAACCGATTGACCCGCTTCGCATCTCGCTCAATTACAGGAAAGGCAAACTGATACGCTACGACACCGACAAAACAGCCTTTGACGCAAATATCGTTACTCTGCGCTCGACTTATCAATTTACCCGATTCATCTTTGCCAGAACGCGAATTGATTATAATTCCCTGTCGTCAAATATCAGCGGACAAATGCTTCTTGGTTGGAATCCGAGTCCGGGAACAGCCTTTTATATCGGTTACAACGACAATTTCAACTATAACGGTTTTAATCCGTATACCGGACAACTCGAACCGCGCTTTGAGCGCAACACCCGCACATTTTTTATTCGCGCTTCGTATTTATTCAGAAAAAGTTTTTAAAGGGGGAAAAGTGGAAAAGTGGAAAAGGGAAAAAGGGAAAAAGGGAAAATGTGAAAAAGCAAGTTGTCGAAAGTCTATAAACTTTTTCACTTTTAACCTTTTTCACTTTTTCCCTTTTCCACTTTTCCCCCCTTAAAATCAAGACGCAGATTGGCGCGCACAGACAGGCGATTTAATCTACTGCGACCCGCCGTATATCGGCAGGCACGTTGATTATTTCGACAGTTGGACGGAAGCAAACGAATACGAACTCGAAAATCTGATGCGCCAATCAAAGGCGCGTTTCATCGTTTCGACGTGGTTCGCCAACCGCTACCGCGCCAACGAATATCTCGCCCAAGTCTGGAAAAATTACAACATCGTAACAACCGAACATTTCTACCACTTCGGCGGCAAAGAAGAAAATCGCAACGCCGTTACCGAAGCCTTGATTTTGAATTATTCACCGCCAAACGCGGCAGTTGCTATTAAGGCGGCAAAACAAATGTCTTTATTCGCGGAAGTTTAGTTCTTATTGAATCGGCTTGAGTCAATGCCAAAATTATATTTTCCCAGTATCTCTCAAAAAATTTTCGTGTTTTACCTTTATCTCTTCTACTAATCCTTGTCTTTCCAATTCGTAAGCTATGAAAGGGGCTTTCCGCCTTAGTCCCTCAATAGTTGCAGGCATTCCCTTATAATAAGCGTGAATCCAGTGAAGTCGTCTTTGCTGTAGAATATATTCATTGAATTGTAGTTTAGTTATAGTATCTTCAATTTCTGCCAATAAATCTGAATCTAATTCTTCATTTTCTTTGTTCGGTCTAACTAAATTTAAGTCAAAGTCAATAACAAACCAATTTGCACCAATCTTGAAAGGGTCAAGAATAGTTTTAGAACTTTTATATTGGTTGATTATATCCAAACACAATCGAAAATTACTCCATTCAAATGCTAAAGTTTTGTCCGCACTTCTAGGAATAAAATGGTCAATAGATTTTTCACCGCTAGGCACCCATATTGCTGAATAAGCGCAGATTTTATTGTATTCATCCCGAAGCTGTTTCGACGCTCTTTGCCAAATCTTTTTCCCTCTTTTTTTCCAATCGTCCTTTGTCGGATTTGGAAACCTTGCAAGGAAATTCTGTCCGGGAATTCTTACATTTTCATTAAAATTATTTGGTTCTAGGCGAAGAGTAACAGGGATCATAATTCTATTCCGTATCTTTCAGCAAAATACACCCAACGAACCCAAAATGGGTCAGTCTGAGCTAAACTTTTTGATAGTTTTCTGGAAATTCTTTTTATTTCATCAATATTTGGGTTATCTTGAAGTTGTATTTTTTTAGCTTCTTCAATTGCATCTTCAGCAGGTCTGTTTTGAGGCTGTTTCATGTTGAAAGTTGGCGATACTAACCAATAATCAACTAAGCCGTATTTAACAAAATCTATTTCTGCAAAACTAACTTCTCCTGTGTCAGAAATATCTAAGTGAAATTGTTTATCAACTTCTTCATCGAAAATTGGTTCTGCGGAAGCCATTACCAAAGGCGAATGTGTTGTAATCAAATACTGAATTTTCAATTCAGTATTTTCTTTAGAAAGTGCTTCACCAACACTAACCAACGCTGGAAGTATTGTTCTTTGCCATTGCGGATGCAAATGTGCCTCAAGTTCATCAATTAAAATGACCATTTTTCTTTGAGGGTTAATACGCATCTGCTTAGAAACTATTTGGTGTTCATTCCACGCCCAAACAATTAAATATGCCAATGTAATTACTCTTTTAATCCCGGCTGATGCGTAAATTATCGGCACATCACCGTAAGGATGTTTTATTGTCGGAACTTCTAAATGAGTAGATAATGAATTTTGAATAGAACCCGGCTCTAATTTCCCTAAATCCGGCGGAGAGAGTATTTCTAAAACTCTACATAATTCAGCAAATGGATACCTGTCTGGACTAAGTTGCCACTTAACCCAATCTCTCAATAATCCTTCTATTTTTCTGCTGCCTTCAAATATCTCTCTACTACTTAGAACTATCTGCTCTTTAGTTCTTATTTTATTAGTAAGTCTAGACCTTTCACGAAAACTTAAATCTTTAATGAGGTCAGAAAATTCTTTTGATATTTCAGAACTTGCAAGGTTTCCTGTCGGGTCCCAAATTGCGTATGAGCCATCAACGCGAGCATATATTGTTAAACCTGCAAGAGTATTGCTTTTTTTCCTTCCTATCCATTGACCGGAACGCCAGTCAAACTTAAAACTGGATTCTGTGGCAGTTGAGGTTTCAGAAGCTATTTCAAACTTAATTCTCGGTTCACTTGTTGGTGTGATTCTATTAGGTTGAGCAACCGCATTGTCATTTGTCCAATCTCCTGTTAATGCCCACCAAGCTGTTTCAAGAATAAATGTTTTGCCCAAGCCATTATCACCAGTAAATAAATTTAGGCGCGGAGCCGCATCAAGTTCTATTTTATTAGCAGGACCTACCCCTCTAATTTCAAGCAAATCCAATGAACCGCCTACATCTGGTTTTGCATCAGGCGGAGAATCAATGCGTTTTTTCAAATCGCCTGAAGTAATCTTTTGAGGAATAAATACGCTATCGAAAATAAATTTGTCAGGATGTTCTAAATTAAATAGATTAGTTTCATATTCGGTAATATTAAATTCAGAAAGAAATTTTTGTATTAAATCATACCAATTAGGATTTGCTCCCCAATCTGTATCTCGAAAAAGCCAAACTGCAAGATAAAAAGCAGAAATAGGCTTGCCGCTAAAATCGTGTTTATTTTGATTAAGATTATCCTCTAATACGGATAAATAATTTAATGCCCAACCCCAATCACTAGAACCTAATTCATGTATAAAAGCATCTTTAAATACTGATTGTGTTCGCGTTTTTTGTAATGTTGAACTTGCATATTTCTCTAATTGAAGCCAACGATTATTTTTTTTATTCGTAAAAAATGCTGTGTATAAATACTCGGAAGTTTTGTCGGGTTGATAGTATTTTTTTACGAAATTAGTTTCAACCTCAGATATGGCAAAAGGAATTGCTCTACCCACAGGCAAATTTTCACTTTTACAAGCTAAAAATGTATTGCCGTAAAAAGGATGTATATCTTTGAGATTTTCTAAAGCCTCTGAAACTATTTCAATAGAAAGATACATAATTTATTAAGCCAGAGTATTAAGTTGATTCACCATATATTTGCAAAATTCAGGATTAATCTCAATTCCTGTAGCTGAAAAACCTTTATCTATCGCAACTCTCAATGTCGTTCCGCTCCCTGCGAACGGGTCGAGAACTTTGCCATTTTCACGACAACCTATAGAAAGACATCTTCTTACTAATTCATCTGGATACGGGGCGGTATCTATTTCTGATTTTCCATTTGTCGCTATTGCCCAAACATCCTGATCAAACTTTTCAGTAATTAATAATTTTTTATCAAAAAAGTATTTTCTACTTTTGGAAAACATAAAAATATATTCATAGCTTCTACTTGGTCGGTCTGTAACATATTCCCGCAAACAATTTTCACGATGCCAAATAATCGTGCTTCTAAGCACCCAATCATTTTGCATCATTTCGATAGCGACACGCCAAGGAATTCCAATAGCCGATTTTTTTTGAAGTCCGATTCCCAAACCACCACTTTTATCTACCGCCCGCAAACCAAACCTTCGCTTTTTACTTTTTGTGTCTTTGCCTTTAGACTCTCCTCTTCCTGAGTAATAAGTATCTCCGAGATTTAAAAAGAGTAATCCGTCAGTTTTGAGTTTTTTTTGAACTTCACTCATTACATTGTTTATTGCTTTTACATAATCCTCAACGGTTTCCTCTTTTCCAATTTGTTTATCGTTGCCATAGTCCCTCAACCAATAGTAAGGCGGCGATGTAACGCAGCAATTAAAGGATTCATCACCCAGTTTTGACAGAACATCAATAACGTCGCCATTGTGAACTGTCCATTCTTGTCCAGATTGAACCTTGCCGCTCCAATAGTTTTTAGTTTCTTCAACTAGCAGTTCTTCATTCAAAACGGTTTTTTCACAATCTTTATACATTAAATATTCTTATGATATATTTGGCGTGACTAATTTCTTACTTAAAATATAGTGTAATTATGTTGAACAATCAAAAATGCTTTTTCGTCCTATGCAAAAAATCGTCATAAACAGATGAAAGATTTAACCAATGCACAAATCGAAAGACGCAATATCCTGAATAACAACCTCATCTGTTCAAGTTCTTAAAAAATTAGAAAAAATTTAACTTAGCTTTTATCAAAGAATTGCTTAACATTTTCCGTAATCACGTTCAAAATTTCTTCGTTCATTTCCGTGTGAATCGGCAGCGACAAAACGGAATCGCATAATCGTTCCGTTACCGGCAAAACGAAATCCGGCACGACGAATTCTGCAAAAGCCGCTTGTCGGTAAAGCGGAACGGGATAATAAATCATTGCGGGAACGCCGTTTTCCGCCAGATGTTTTTGCAGCGTGTCGCGTTTTCCGTTTTTTACTTGAAGCGTATATTGGTGGAAAACGTGCGTCGAATTTTCCTCGCGCACCGGCGTTTGCAGTTCGGCAATGTCTTTGAACGCTTCGTTATAAAACACGGCTGCTTTTTGCCGGGCGGCGCAGTATTCGTCCAGATATTTTAGTTTTATATTCAAAATCGCCGCTTGAATCGAATCGAGCCGCGAATTTACGCCGATAACCGAATGATAATATCTTTCTGATTGTCCGTGATTGGCAATCGTCCGCATTTTCTGCGCCAGTTCATCATCGTCGGTAAAAATTGCGCCGCCGTCGCCGTAACAGCCGAGATTTTTTGACGGAAAAAACGAAGTGCAGCCGATATGTCCGATTGTTCCGGTCTTTTTGGTCGCGCCGTCGCTGAAAGTGTAATCCGCGCCGATTGCCTGCGCGTTGTCTTCGATGACGGATAAATTATGCTTTTCCGCAACCTGCATAATCGCTTCCATATCGCAGCTTTGTCCGAACAAATGAACGGGAACAATTGCTCTGGTGCGCGGCGTAACGGCTTTTTCGATAATTTCCGCCGTTACATTAAAGGTGTTTTCGTTCACTTCAACCATCACGGGCGTGAGTTTTAGTAGAGCAATTACTTCCGCCGTCGCAATAAATGTAAAAGAAGGCACGATAATTTCATCGCTTTCCTTTAAATCCAGAGCCATCATCGCTATCTGCAAAGCGTCCGTTCCGTTGGCGCACGGAATAACGTGCTTTATTTTCAGATAATTTTCCAGGTTTTCTTGAAATTCTTTAACTTGCGGTCCGTTGATATACGCGGTTGAAGCCACGCAATTTATCACCGCTTCATCAATCTCGTATTTGATTTTTTCGTATTGACCTTTGAGGTCAACCATTTGTATCGAATTCATTTTATTATCCTTTACCGAACAAAGTATCGAATTTAAAACGCGGCACATCAAAAAGCAAATGCGCCGCCGTTTAATAAAATAATATCAACCGATTTGTCGCCGGTAACAAACAAAATGTAAGATGTAGATTCGCAAAATAACTGGTGAAAATTTCCGAAATCAGCAAAAACTATGTCAAATTATGAAACAATTCTCGTGGAAAAACGCGGCGGCGTTGCCGTTCTAACCATCAATCGCCCCGACAAACTCAATGCCTTAAATTCAAAAGTTCACGCGGAAGGCGTTTCCGCTTTGAATGAACTGCGAAACGATAATGAAATCCGTGTTGTGATAATCACGGGCGCGGGCGAAAAATCTTTTATCGCCGGTGCGGACATCAGCGAATTTGCCGGAAAAACTCCGATAACGCAGCGCAATTTATTTCTTGAAAAAACGCTTTTTAATTCGATTGACACTTTTCCAAAACCTGTCATTGCAATGATAAACGGCTTTTGTCTGGGCGGCGGCTGCGAACTCGCGCTGGCTTGCGACATTCGTCTTGCCAGCGAAAAAGCCAGACTCGGACAGCCGGAGATAAATCTGGGAATAATTCCCGGCGGCGGCGGAACGCAGCGTTTGACGCGGCTTATCGGCGAAGGAAAATCAATGGAGATGATTTTGACGGGCGATATGATTGACGCGCCGACGGCTTTGAAATTAGGTTTGGTCAACCACGTTTTTGCGGCGGAAGAACTGGAAGAAAAAGCGATGGAAATGGCGAATAAAATCGCGGAAAAATCGCCGATTGCCCTGCAAATGGTAAAAGAAGCCGTCAAACTTGCTTCGCGTTCAAATTTGGACGAAGGAATGCGCCGCGAAGTTGACCTTTTTGCGATTTGTTTTTCAACCGAAGACAAACAAGAAGGCGTTTCGGCGTTTTTAGAAAAAAGAAAACCTGTTTTCAAAGGAAAATGAAAAGTGATAAGTGATAGGTGATAGGTGATAAGTGATAAAATGATAAGTGATAAAATGATGAACGATGAATCTTTACTTATCACCTATCACCTATCACCTATCACTTTTTTGACTTTTCACTTCGATAATCGGCGAATTTTTCTTTTCGCTCGTGGCAAAAATTGATTTGCCGTCATCCGAATAACCAATCGCTTCGCCTTGTTCCCGTTCGCCCAATTCAACAATAGCAGGCTTTTCCTTCCAAATTTCATCAAAGTTTTTTGCGTTTTCGGGCAGAACAATTTCATAAGCGGAGAAATAATCGCAGATGATTATTCGTTTTCCGTCAGACGAAATATCGCCGCCGGTGAAGAATCCGTTGGGAATCGCGGGAACTGAAAAATCGGCGATTTTTTCGAGCGTGTTTGTTTTTTCCAAACTATAATTTGCCGCAAGTTTATAAACGCCCGCCGCGCCGCTCAAGCGTTTTGACATAATATAAATATCGCTCGTGTTTGGATGAACCAGTAAGGTTTCGGCATCGTGCCGCATATCGGGATATTCAAATTTGACTGCTTCGGCGTTTTCGGTTTCAGCCGGATTTTTTTTGCTTGAAGATTTATCTGCGCCGGAAACCTGCGGTTCGGCGACGCGATAAATTGTAAAATCGCTTCTCAATCTTTCGTTATTGCCGATGTCGCCGATATACAGAAAACATTTTCCTGTTTGTTTATCTTGAAAAGCTGCAATATCTTCCCAATCCTTATTTTTCGCGCCGGAAACTTTCCAGGTTCCGAGTTTTTCGCCTTGTTGATTTATTGCAAAGATAAAAGCGTCGTCGCCCGAATCGTTGTGCGTCCAAAAAACATTCTTCCGGCATTTTGATTCGGCGATTCCGCTGCTTTCCGTTATTTCGTTTGAAGTGATTTTGCCGACGACTTGCGGTTTTTCGTAATCTGCCGATTTTTTTTCGCTTGATTTATTACTGTTTTTGACATCGCTTGACGAAACGGCAAAACAGCCTGAGAGAGTAAAACAAAAAAGCGTCAAAGATATGACAAATGCGCGGTTTTTAGTTATAGTTTTGTTCGACATACTTCACCGACTCAGATTATAACGCAGTTGCGCTTTGTGAAGTTCAAAACTTTTTTTAAGATTTAGTCGTAGATAACTTTAGAATATGTCAGCTTTACCAAAGCCGGTCTACAACCTCGACGAATATCTTGCATTGGAAGAAAGCGCGGAATATCGCAGTCAATTCTACAATGGCGAGATTTTTGCAATGGCTGGCGCGAGCCGCAAGCACAATATTGCAGCGGGAAATATCTATGCAAATCTGCATTTCCAACTTCGCAATCGTCCGTGTGAGATTTATCAAAATGATATGCGGATAAAGGTTAATGCGGAGTTTTATACGTATCCAGATATTGTCGTTGTTTGCGACGAGCCGCAAATTGAAAAAAAGCGCGGCGAAAATTTGCTCAATCCGCTTGTTATAATTGAGGTGCTTTCACCTTCGACAGAAAAGTTTGACAGAGGTGAAAAGGCGCGGCTTTACCGTTTGATGCCGTCACTCAAAGAATACATTTTGATTTCACAAGACAAACCATATATTGAGCATTTTGTTCATCAGGAAAACGGCGGTTGGCTTTTAACGGAAATAGCCGAAATGTCGGAGATTTTTCAGCTTCCGACCATTTTCTGTGAATTGAATTTAAGTGATATTTACGCACGTATAAATTTTGACGAAGAAACTTTTGAATCAAAATGATTGTCGGAACTGAATGGTTAATCGAAGCCTTTGATTGCGAAGCGGAGAAATTGCGCGATGTAGAAATTTTGCGCGAAGTTTTTGCGCGTCTCATCGGCGATTTAGGATTAAAAACCATCGGCGAAGGAATTTGGCATCAATTTGCGGGCGAAAAAGGCATAACGGGTTTGGTTGCTTTAACCGAATCACATCTCGCTTGTCATACTTATCCCGAATACAAAACCGCAACTTTTAATCTATATTGCTGCAAATCGCGCCCGGAATGGAATTGGGACGAAAATTTGCGCGAACTGCTCGGCGCGAAAAATGTTAATGTTCAAAAAATCAAGCGCGGAAACAGCAAATCCAAAATCGAAAATCCAAAATCCAAAATCGTCGGAGGTGAAGCGTGAGCGTTTTAAAGGCAAATTGTCCGTCTTGTGCCGCGCCGATTGAATTTAAAGCAGGTTCGACGATTGTTCTCGTTTGCCCGTTTTGCCGTTCCGCCGTGGCGCGAACCGACAGAGGTTTGGACGATTTGGGCAAAGTTGCGGAGATTGTCGAATCCGAATCACCTTTGAAAATCGGTTTGCGCGGTGAATTTAAGGGACACAAATTTGAGCTGACCGGACGCGCCCAACTCAAACACGAACTCGGCGGTTTTTGGGACGAATGGTATGCAACATTTTCAAACGGCTGGGTTGGCTGGCTCGCCGAAGCGCAAGGAAAATTTTATCTGACTTTTTATCAACCGCTGCCCGAAGGCGCACAAATTCCGTCTTTTAATTCCTTACAAATCGGACAAGCAGTTGCAGAAATTCCAAGCAAAACGCCGTTGATGGTGACGGAAAAAGGCACGGCGACTTCGGTTGCGGCAGACGGCGAAATTCCTTATAAATTAACGCCGAGCGAAAAAAGTAATTACGCCGATTTGTCGGGCAAAGGCGGCGTATTCGCCACGATTGATTACAGCATAAATCCGCCTTGGGTTTTTGCCGGGCAGCAAGTTTCGCTTGGTGATATTGGTCTGCAAGACGCAAAACCGGCGGAACGTGAAGCGCGGCGCGTTGCCGTCGGTGCAATGGGCTGTCCGAAATGCGGCGGAAGTCTGGAACTCGTTGCGCCCGACAAAACCGAGCGCGTAACTTGCCCGTTTTGTAACTCGCTGCTCGATGTTAATAAAGGCAATTTAAAATTTCTCAAAGTCTTGAAACCTTCGCCGTCGCCGCACGAATTTGTTTTGCCAATCGGCGCGGAAGGAACTTTGGCGGGCGACATTAAATTTAAAATTATTGGCGCAGTCGTCCGAAGCGTGAGCGTTGAAGGCGTAAAGTATTTCTGGCACGAATATCTGCTTTATAATCCGTCAATCGGTTTTCGCTGGCTGGTTCATTCCGATAATCACTGGAATTTTGTCGAGCCGATTAATCCGGCTGAAGTTGTTGTCAAAGGTTTGGGCAAAGCTACGGCAGATTACAACGGTCAAACATTCAAGATTTTCCAGGACGCTTCCGCCGTCGTCGAATATGTTAAAGGCGAATTTTACTGGCGCGTCGAGCAGGGCGAAACCGTCCGCGCCGCCGATTATGTCGCGCCGCCATTAATGCTCTCGCGGGAGTTAAGCAGAAATGAAGTCAATTGGTCGCTCGGAAATTATATGACCAATGACGAAATTGAAAAAGCCTTTGGCATTTCAGGTTTGCCGAAACCCTGGTCGGTTGCGCCGAATCAGCCGTTCACGGGCGGATTTTATATCAAATACGGCTTGGCGATGCTCGGTTTGCTGTGCATCGTGGCGATTTTTATGATTCCGTTGAGCGGTTTCGGCAGCGTACCGCTCAATGAGGCAATCGTTTTGCAGCCAACCGCGAGCGCGACAACGCCGCAGACGGTTTTCAGTCAACCGTTTGAACTCAAAGGCAACCGCAACGTGCGGATTACGGCAAATGCGCCGGTCAGTAATTCATGGGCTGATTTGGATGTTGATTTAGTCAACGAACAACATCAGGAAATCGAATCTGTCAATGTTCCGATTGAGTATTACGCCGGTTCGGACAGTGACGGCGCGTGGACGGAAGGCGGACAATCGCAGGACGCATCTTTGTCTTCTTTACCCGCCGGAAAATATACTTTGCGCGTTGAAGGAACCTGGGAGAAATTCGGACAGCCTTTGCCCGTCAACGTCAAAGTTGAGCAAAATGTTACGCGCGGCGTAAATTTTTGTTTTGCTTTTGTGGTTCTGGCAATTTTGCCGCTTCTTGCCTTGTTTAGAAAATTTGCCTTTGAATCACGCCGATGGAAAGATAGTATGTTCGGTTCGAGTTCAAGCGGCGGTAGCGATGACAGTGACAGCGATGATGAATGATGAAGTTGATTTTTAATTTATTGTCCGCAACTAAAAACTTATGTTTAGAAAACTTTTTTTAATTTTCGGACTCGGCGTAATTTTGCTGTATGCGTCGGCTTCCTGGTTTGGTTGGGAAACTGCCAATTCGGGAAGTAATTCAAGACTTGGAGTGCCGTTTTTTTACGGCGGATTTCGTGGAGGAAAATAAATGCTGAATTTAATGTTTAATTTTAGGGCTGTGGCGTTTATCGTCAAATTAGATCAACTGCTGGAAGTTCTTGTAACGACGCTGATTTTTGTTTTCATCGGTTTGGTTTTCTTTGCCGTCGCGTATGGCATTTTGAGTCGGATATTCCCGATCCGTAAGGAAATCGAGGAAGACCAGAATGTCGCGCTCGGGATCGTCATCGGCTCGATTATGATTGGCATTGCCATTATCATCGCGGCGGCGATTCAAGGTTAGATTCTAATGGAAAACGGATAACGAAAAGTGGATAATGATTGAAGATTTATTCGGCTTTAAGAGCAATTTTCCGTTAGCACCACAGAAAATTGTTTCTTGATTTTCCATTATCCATTTTCCGTTTTCCATTTTAAGAATGAATCGCACACCGCTTCTTTTTCTAAACGTCTTCGTTATCGCCACCTGCGGTTTGATTTACGAACTGCTCGCGGGAACTCTCTCGTCTTACGTTCTCGGCGATTCCGTGACGCAATTTTCCATTATCATCGGTGTTTACCTGTTTGCGATGGGCGTTGGCTCGTGGCTTTCGGGTTTTATCGAAAAACATATTGCCGAAAAATTTATTGACATCGAACTCGCCGTCGCCGTTTTAGGCGGATTTTCCGCGCCGCTCCTGTTTTTCAGTTTCGCGCATCTTTCCTACTTTTCAATCGTGCTTTACGGCGTGGTTTTCGGCATCGGAACGCTCGTCGGTCTGGAAATTCCGATTTTGATGCGGATTTTAAAAGACGAACTCGATTTTAAGGATTTGATTTCGCGCGTTCTCGCCTTTGATTACATCGGCGCACTTGTCGCATCGCTTTTGTTTCCGCTTTTTCTCGTGCCGAAACTGGGTTTGGCGCGAACTTCTCTGCTGTTCGGAATGCTCAACGCGGCGGTCGGAATTTGGGGAACATGGCTGCTCGAACCACTGATTAAAAAAAGCGTCAACGTCCTGCGCGTCAAAGGTTTTGTCATCATTATTCTGCTGCTCGTCGCATTTATCAAAGCCGATTATTTAACGTCGCTCGCCGAAGACGGACTTTTTACCGACAACATAATTTACGCCAAAAGTTCGTCGTATCAACGAATTATCGTTACCAAAGGCAAAACCGGCTACGCGCTTTTTCTCAACGGAAATTTGCAGTTTAATTCCTTTGACGAATACCGTTATCACGAAGCGTTAGTGCATCCGGCGTTTGCCGCGTTTGGGATAAACCCGAAACGAGTTCTGGTTTTAGGCGGCGGCGACGGGCTTGCTTTGCGCGAAATCTTGAAATATCCGAGCGTCGAAAATATCACGCTCGTTGACCTCGACCCGGAAATGACGAGCGTTTCAAAACACGTTCCCGCGCTCGGCGAACTTAATCAACATTCGTTTGACAATCCGAAAGTTTCCGTCATCAATACCGACGCTTTCGTCTGGCTCGATAATAACCAAACCGAACCGTTCGACGTGGCAATCGTTGATTTCCCCGACCCGAATAATTTTGCTTTGGGCAAACTTTACACGACGCGCTTTTACAATCTGCTAAAGCAAAAACTCAAACCCGATTCTTCCGTCGCCATTCAAACCACGTCGCCGCTGATAGCGCGAAAGTCATTCTGGTGCATCATCAAAACGCTCGAATCGGCAGGCTTTACCGTCAAACCGTATCAAACAACCGTGCCGAGTTTCGGCGTTTGGGGTTACGCGCTGGCAAAACTCCAAAAATTTGAAAAGCCGACAAAGCTGCCCGAAAACGTCGAACTCAGATTTTTGAACGAGCAAACTCTCGCCGCGATGTTCGATTTTTCGGCTGATACGTCTCTGCCAAGTGAAGAAATTGAAATAAATCGGCTTGATAATCAATCTTTGGTGCGATATTACGAAGCCGAATGGCGGAGATTCGAGTAATTTGTTATAAAATCTATCAGAGATTGGAGGAAAATATGCAGACCGCTGAAGAAATCTATCAACAATACGTTAAGGCTTTACCGAACAATGAAAAACTGCGTTTGATTGTGAAAGTTTCAAACGATTTAGCCGAAAACGAAATTGAAAAACCGAAGCGAAGTATTATGGAACTTCACGGTTTGGGAGCGGAAATTTGGGAAGGAATTGACGCGCAGAAATATGTCAACGAGTTAAGAAATGAATGGGAGCATTGTCCGTGATAAACCGGAAGTATACTCTCAAAAGCAGGTCCGAGATAGCAGTTTTACTTTCGGAATAGATGAAAGATGAAAGATGATAACTGATAGATTTTCTTCGCAATTCTCAAAAAATTTGTCATTATGAGCGATAGTATTTTACAGGAAAAATCGTATAAATTTGCTTTACGTATCGTGAAACTAAGTCAATATTTGAATGATGAAAAACACGAATTTGTTTTGTCAAAAAAAATTCTTGATTCAGGAACAGCGATTGGCGTTTTAGTTGAAGAAGCTAAACAAGGCGAAAACCGAACCGACTTTTTACAGAAACTCTCCGTTGCCAACAAAGAAGCGTTCAAAACAAATTTCTGGCTGCGACTTCTGCGCGACGGCGGATTTTTGAGTGAAAAACAAGCACAATCTTTATTGGATGACTGCGAAGAAATACAAAAAATGCTCATTTCCTCGCTAAAAACAACCAAAAACGAATAGAAAAAAATCTATCAGCTATTATCTTTTATCTATCATCTATTCCGAAAGTAAAACTTTTAAGAGCCGCTTTATATCAATGAATTTCACCCGACGCGAAATTTTAACTGCCTTTCTCGGTTTGCCGTTCGCGCTTTCGGCGTGTAAATCAAACTCTGAAAATTCACCGTTTCCCGAAGGCGAAATCGTCGGCGCAAACGCGCAGGTCGGACATATTTTGCGCGAAAATCGTTTTTGGGAAGTTCCCGAAAATAACCGGGAAAACGTGAAAGTCGCCATCATCGGCGGCGGCGCGGCGGGTTTATCGGCTGCTTATAAATTCACGAAGGAGAATTTCAACGATTTTGTTCTTCTCGAACTCGAAAACAAAATCGGCGGCACGGCGCAGAGCGGACAAAATTCATTTATCGGTTATCCGTGGGGCGCACATTATTTGCCCGTGCCGTTCAAGGAAAACACGGAATTGATTGCGCTTCTCGACGAAATGAATTTGACCGAAGGCAGAAATCCGAATGGCGAAATCGTCGTCAAAGAACAATTTCTCTGCCGCGAACCGGAAGAAAGAGTTTTTTATAAAGGTCGCTGGTATGAAGGTCTCTACTTAAATGTCGGTGCGAGTGAAGACGATAAACGTCAACTTGCCGAATTTCAGAAACAGATTGATGCGTGGATAAATTGGCGCGACGAACGCGGAAAACGCGCCTTCATTTTGCCGGTTGCCGACTGCTCAAATGATGTAGAAGCGACGAGTTTAGACAAAATTTCATTCGGTGATTGGTTGAGAAACAAAGGTTTTACATCTGAGCGATTATTCTGGTATTGCGATTACGCGACGCGCGATGATTATGGATTAAAACTCGAACAAACTTCCGCTTGGGCGGGACTTTTTTATTTCTGTTCGCGCGTTCGCAAATCGGGCGAAGAATCGCAGTCGTTTATTACTTTTCCCGAAGGCAACGGGCATTTTGTCAATTATTTATCCGACAAAATTAAAGATAAAATTAAACTCAAAACAATCGCGCTCGAAATCGTTCCGAATGAAAAAGGCGTTGTGGTAATTTATCTGAACACGGAAACCGGCGAGATTCGCGGCATTCGCGCCGAAAAAGTAATCTTTGCCGCGCCGATATTTACAGCAAAATATCTGATTCGTGATTTCAAAACGAATCCGCCCGAATTCGTCAAAGAATTTGAACACAACGCCTGGTTTGTGGCGAATTTGTTTTTGAAAGACCGTCCGAAAAATCGTTTTGCGAAAGATTTCCCGCTCGCTTGGGACAATGTTTTGTATGAAAGTCCGTCGCTCGGCTACGTTAATTCGACGCATCAAAAAGGCATTGATTATGGCGCGGCGGTTTTTACATATTATTATCCGATGTGCGCGGAAGAAAACGGACGCGCAAAACTTTTCGCCTTTAATTGGCGCGAACTTGCCGATGTTGTGTTGACGGATTTATCGCGGGCGCATCCCGACATTCGTGAACTTACGACGCGAATTGACATAATGCGTTGGGGACACGCGATGATTTCGCCGCGAACGAATTTTCTGTGGAACGGCGCACGCGAGCAAGCGCAAAAGCCGTATCGCAACATTCATTTCGCGCATTCTGATTTGAGCGGCATCGCACTTTTTGAAGAAGCGTTTTTTCACGGCGTTCGAGCGGCGAGTGAGATAATTTCCTCAAAATAGACGCTTTCAAACTTGGCAACCGCATTCGTTAAATTTAAGATGTAGAAAATGTATATTCAAAAAGCCGAAATTAAAAATATCAGGTCAATTATTAATTTTGAAATCGAGTTCAAAAATCCGGCAGGCTGGCACGTTTTGATTGGCGACAACGGCGCGGGAAAATCAACAATTGTTCGCTCGATGGCTTTAGCTTTAGTTGAAAAAGCAGCAAGTGGACTTCGTGCAAACTGGGAGGATTGGATTCGGAAAAATAATCAAGTAGGAACAATCAAACTAAACGTACAAAGAGATTTGGATTTGGATAAATGCAGGCATTACGCAATTGCTCCAGGTGATTTAGGACACTTACCTAACGCTGAAACATTGAAAGACCTTGTTTATGAAATATATCTTAGAAAAAATAGCACAGAAGTAAATGAGATTTTAGGCGATAAGAAAGATTATTTATCAGGTATAACTACGAGAAAATTATTTGATTTTCCAGATGTTTATTATTCATGGAGTGTAAATTCCGGGTTTTTCTCTGTTGCTTTTGGACCTTACAGGCGTTTTGAGGGTGGAAATGAAGAATGGGAAAAGATATTCAAAAATCCGAGTTACGCAAATCTAGCTGCACACCTTTCTGTTTTTGATGAAAGTGTTGCTTTGACAGAACCAATAAGTTGGTTAAAGGAATTAAATTACAAATGGTTAGAAAAAAATAAAGAAAGCCAACACACGCTTGAAAATCTCAAAAGGCTAATCAATTCAGAAGATTTTTTACCGCATAATACACAACTCGAAAGCGTCAGTTCGGACGGCGTTTTTTTCAAGGACGGTAACAACACAATAATTTTAGTCAACCAAATGAGCGACGGTTATCGTTCGATTTTGAGTATGACGTTTGAGTTAATCAGGCAACTTGTTCGCGTGTATGGCTCTGAATTGGTTTTCAAAAATATCAAAAAAGGTGAAATGTTTATTGATTTGCCGGGCGTTGTTTTGGTTGATGAGATTGACGCGCATCTCCATCCGACATGGCAAACGCGCATCGGGCAATGGTTTTTGAAATGTTTTCCGAAACTTCAATTTATCGTGACAACGCACAGTCCGCTTGTCTGCCGCGCCGCCGAAAACGGAAGCATTTGGCGGCTTGCCGCGCCCGGAAGCGATGAAAAATCGGGCGAGATTACAGGCTTAGACAGAGAGCGTCTGATTTACGGCAATGTTTTGGACGCTTACGGCACGGAAGTTTTCGGTGAAAATGTTTCTATTTCAGAGGAAGCAAACGAAATGCTGAATCGGCTCTCCGAACTCAACGTCAAATCAATGATGGGTTTGATAGAAGATAAAGAAACCGAAGAGTTACAAAAACTACGGGCAATTCTTCCCACTGAAAACAAAGTAAATTTATGATAAAACTGCCGGAGGTTACAGTTTCAGAGCAGGTTTTAGATAAACTCAAAGAATTTCAAGACGAAATTGATAAATTGCCTACGTTTGCCGAAAAAAGCGAAAAAGCGAAATCTTCATTTAAATCAAAAAACAGACGCGGGAACAGAACTTTTGATGCTGTAAAGAAAGGCTTGACAAAGATGTGTTCGGGAGCAAGACGCTGCATTTATTGCGAAGATTCGGTCGGTGATGAGGTTGAGCATATTCGTCCGAAAGATTTTTTCCCTCAGATGTGTTTTGTTTGGGAAAACTATGTTTATGCTTGCGGTAACTGCAATTCTCCAAAAAATAATAAGTTTGCTATTTTCAGAGATGATACCGACGATTTTTACGAAGTCAGTTTGAACATTGGAATTGAACCGCCCGAAGGTAACGATGTAATGATAAATCCGCGAGAAGAAAATCCGATGGATTATTGTATTTTGGATTTGTCGGAAACATTTAAGTTTGTCGTCATTCCAACTCTTAATCAGAAAGACAAACAAAGAGCCGAATATACATTTTTTACATTGCTAAATCTGAATGAACCGCCGCGAGAGTTTCTTCGCCAAGCAAGAGAAGACGCTTACGATGATTACAAAGCTAGATTTGAGAAGTATGCCGGCGAAAAGAAGGGAAACAAAGACGAAAACAAACTGAATAAAATGATTGAAGGTATTAAGCGAAAACAACATCCGACAGTTTGGAAAGAAATGCAACGCTATTATCGTGAAAATTGGCTGAAACCAATTGATGAGGAATTGCACAATCTTTTCGATGAATTTCCCGAAGCACTTGATTGGTAAAAGAGTTTGGGTCAATTTCTATCAAACTTTATGTAAAATTTTTCATAATGAATGAAGCATTGCCACAATCGAAATGGCTTTTCTCCGCGCCAATTGATTTGTCTGTCTTTCTCGGCAGCGCAGTTGTATCGCTTGTGCTTCTCGCGGTTGGCTGGCAACTTGGAATTTTGAATGATGACTCGCCTGATTGGACTTGGATTTCCGCTGTTTTACTGATTGATGTGGCGCACGTTTGGTCAACTTCTTTTCGCGTTTATTTTGATGCAGAAGAGTTTAAACGGAGAATCTGGCTTTACACCCTCGTTCCGGTTTTCGGCTATGCGGTCGGCGTTGCGCTTTATTCGGAAGGCGAACTCATTTTTTGGAAGGCTTTGGCGATGGTTGCGGTTTTTCATTTTGTCCGTCAGCAATATGGTTGGGTGGCGCTTTATCGTGCGAAAGCGAAAGAAAAGTCAAAAATAACCTGGTGGATTGATGCAGTAACAATATATCTCGCAACCGTTTATCCGCTTGCGTTCTGGATGACGAGTTTGCCGCGTAATTTTGATTGGTTTGTCGAGAATGATTTTTTCAATTTGCCCGAAATTGTCGAAAAAGTTTTGTTTCCGATTTATATACTGGCTTTAATCGCGTATTTCGGAAAATCAATTTATCTTTATTTCTCAAATGGTTTTCTCAATATCGGCAAAGATATTGTCGTGCTGACAACGGCAATTTGCTGGTATGTCGGCATCGTCGCGCTCAACTCCGATTATGCTTTTACCGTGACAAACGTGATAATTCACGGCGTTCCGTATTTTGCTCTGATTTATTTCTATGCAAAATCACGGCGCGGCGCGGCAAACAGATTTTATCAAACGCTTTCATCAAATTGGATAGTTTTTTTGGCGACGCTGTGGGCGTTGGCGTATATTGAAGAATTGTTTTGGAATCGCGGCGTTTGGCACGAGAAAAATTGGCTTTTCGGCGCGGATTGGAACTGGGAAAACCGGAAAATGTATCTTGTTCCTCTGCTTGCGGTTCCGCAATTAACTCATTATATTCTCGACGGTTTTATCTGGCGCAGAAAAAACAATGCAAATTTTCGGCTGATTGGTTAAGATAAAACAATGGATAAATTAAAACACCGAATTTCGCTTATTGCTGTGGTTTGTTTGTTGTTGTTTGTCGTGTCGTTATCTACTTCGTGTGGAAATTCGGAAGCGTCGGATTTACTCAATTTTTCCGACGATACGACCGCCGCTGCGCAATTAGTTGCCGAAGCTAATGAGGATTTAAACAAAATCAAAATCAAGTACAAAGAAAACGAAACCAAACGCGAAGAATTGATAGAGGCTATGAAAAGCAACAACACCGAAAAGGTCAGGAGCATTTCGGACGATTTAGTTTATCTTATCAATGACGGAATGGCTTTGGGCGGAAGTGCGATTGAGAAAATCGGCAAAGCCCGCGATTTGAACATTAACCCGGATTTTAAAGAATATCTGCGCTTGAAAGAAGAAAGTTTGCAAAAGCAAATGGACGCTTTTGAAAATTATCGTCAAGCAGCGCGTTTATTGCGCGACGGTTACGACCCGAAAGATGATAAACAGCGTGAAATGGTAAAAACCGAATTTGTTACGAAAGAAGAAAATTTCCAGAAGATTATGGAAGTCGCTAAACAATACAGCAAGCAGGCAAACGACCTCGCTAAGGAAAGTGCTAAAAAGGGCAATTAAGTAAATAAAGCCTGTGCGTAATTAAGTTGTTTGAAATTATTATTTAACCATTCGGAATAGATAATAGATGAAAGATAATAGATGAGAGATTAAAGCGTTTTCTTATCTGTCATCTATTATCTATCAGTTATTATCTATTCCGAAGTTGTTTTGAATTACGCACAGGCTTCAAGTAAATAGTAAAAAGGCAAAAGTAAAGAAACAAATAATTTACGAAATTTTTAGCGGCTTATAAAAGAGTTTGGTTGAGCGAGAAAAATTAGAGGTTAGGAAACAAAATTTCCTAACCTCTAAAATCTTATAAAATGCGTGGTGCGTTAAATATGAAACCGGACGGAAGCGGCGCGTTTTGCGGCTTCTGCATGCGAAAATTCAATTGGTTCGGGTTGCTTTCCAACAACTTTTCAAAATCGCCGGAATTCATTGGTTCACCTTTTGATATTTCAGGCGTAACCTTGACAGATTGACGATTGCGGTTGCGGATAATCGTTAAATTGACATCACCTTCCTTTTTTTCGTTGATAATGCGCGTCAAATCGAAATTTCCGTTGACCTGCCTGCCGTCCGCTTCAACAATGATGTCGCCTGCTTTGAGTCCGGCTTTGGCGGCGGGCGAATTTTCGCGCACGTTGTTGATTAACAAGCCTTCGCCTTCCGCAATGCCGAAATAATCGCCGAGTTGTTTGGTCAAAGGCGTAACGCCGATACCGATTTGACGGCTGTTGGCGCGCCAAACAAAGAGATTTTTATCATTGCCCACTGCCGGTGGAAATTGCCCTCGCGGCATCTGCGGATATTCAGGAATTCCGGGCAAACCATACAAATCCTTCAACGTGCTGCCGCTTTCCTGAAACATCGGCGTTGCCCGTTTTCCAAGCGTAACATTGACGTCGCGTTCGCTTCCGCCGCGCAAGACAGTAATTTTAGCTTGATGGTCGGGCGCAACTTCGCTTATCAAACGGGTTAATTTGCGGACACTCGAAACGTCTTCGCCGTCAAATTTCAAGATAACATCACCGTTCATCAATCCGGCTTGCGCGGCAGGCGAATTTTCAATTACTTTTTCCACGCCCACGCCGCTAACTTCGCGTAATCCATATTTGGCAAAGTTTTCTTTTGAAATTTCCTGTGTCTGAATACCTAGATAACTGCCCTCGAAAAGTGCGTTGACAACAGTTTTTTGCATTCTTTTTTCAGCCGGTTCTTTCGGCTCGGTCGGAGTTTGCTGACCGTAAACAACCGCGCCGGTTGAAATCGAAAGCAAAATAAAAGCAGATAATTTGCGTAACATAAATACCTCCAAATTTTGTAATTTATACGAAAATTTTTCACGTAATTCTACGGGAATTTTATTATAATGTTGCATCAGGAGCGAAAAAAGTTGCTTTTGCGGGGAATTTTCTGTAAGATAATTAAAAAATTCGTGTTATTTAACGGTAAAAGTCGGTTTTTGAGGGCTTTTACTTTTGCAAATAACCTATCGAATATAATAGGATGATTTACGAAAGTTTATAACTTTTAATTTTTAAGAAATAAGGAATGAATATGAGAAGACTAACTACATTAACATTTGCCGCTTCTTTAGCAGTGGCATCAATCGGTTGCGAAACAGCAACCAACACCAATGTTGCTAATAAAACCAATCTGAATGCAAATTCAAATCTCGCCGTTGTTGTTAATAACAACTCGAATATGATGATGAATTCAAATATGGGCAACAGCAACAGGATGAATTCAAATATATCGCGTGCTGATTACGACCGAGACCGCGCTAAATATGAAGCGGACAAAGGCACCAGCACCGTCGGACAGGGCGCAAACGACAGTTGGCTTTGGTTCAAAACCAAAGGCGCACTGGCAACAACCAACGATTTGCGCGATTCGACCATTAACGTTGACGTCAGCAACGATATTGTAACGCTTCGAGGCACGGTTGCAACTAAAGCAGAGATGGAAAAAGCTGTCAAAGTTGCACAAGAAATTGACGGCGTAAAAAGCGTGAAAAATATGTTAAAGGTGAATGCCGCCGATTCGATGACCAATCAAGCGACCACCGATGACCCGAATATGAAATCCAACGCGAATAAGAAAAATTAAGCGTTTGAATTTAAATAGAAATGAAAGACTTGTCGCTTTTCGTAAGCGGCAGGTCTTTTATTTATGGATAATCGCGTAAAATTTACAACCGATTCAAGTTGATAAACAACTATTTGTTCCACCATTGCGCGGCGAGGTTAATTTAACGAATTAGTTTATAATTACAAGACAGAAATATTTTCGCTGAAGATTATTAAAAATTTGCTTCTTTGATTTTGCACAAATAAAGGTAAAAAACGCTTGAAATATAAAAATGAATACGAAATTCCGCAGGGACGAATGATTGAGAAACTGCGCGGACATTACAAAATCTGCGATGAACGGGTTTTAGAAGTAATGCGCGAAATTCCGCGTCATTTTTTTGTTCCTGAAGCCTTAAAAGCCCAAGCCTACAAAGACAACGCGCTTCCGATTTCAAATAATCAAACCATTTCGCAGCCTTTTATCGTCGCTCGAATGACGGAGTTGCTTGAACTCGACCCGCAAAGTAAAGTATTGGAAATCGGCGCGGGTTCGGGTTATCAAACCGCCGTTTTAGCACAACTGGCGCGAATGATTTATGCCATCGAAAGAGTTCCGAATCTCGCCCGACAAGCGCAGGAACGCTTGCAAAAACTCGGCATAAACAATGTAACGCTGCGCTGTGCGGACGGCACAAACGGTTGGGAAGTTCACGCGCCGTTTGACGGCATTCTCGTCGCGGCGGGAAGTCCGGCGACACCCGAACCGCTTCTGCAGCAATTGAAAACCGGCGGACGGCTCGTCATTCCAATCGGGCAAGACCAAAAATCACAAAAGCTAATCCGCGTTACGCGTACGCCGCGCGGCTTTCAAACCGAAGACTTCGGCGCGTGTGCATTTGTGCCTCTAATTGGCGAACACGGCTGGCAGAATAACCAATAAAAGCGTGTATATTTAAAAGTAAGATTGATGGCGAAGGCAATTTGTTTTTGAGCGAATACAGCAAATAGGAGAAATTTATGCAAACAAATTTAGAGCAAGTTACGGAAATTATTCGGATGTTACCGTTAGAAGATTTTGATAAAGTGCGTGAAGTGCTTGACGAACAAGAACGCAACCGAAATGAAACCGATAAAAAAGTCGAACTTAAACGGCGAATTGAAAAATTCAAGCGAGCCGAAAAATGGCTGGCGGAAAACCGCGAAAATTATATGAACGAATGGGTTTGTTTGGAAGGTGATAAACTTATCGCGCACGGAACGGACGCGCTGGAAGTTGACCGGCAAGCGAAAAAAGCAGGCATCGAAGCACCGTTTCTCGAACACATTGTCGAAGAGAAATATCCGTTTGGAGGTTGGTAATGCCCGAAAATATAATTTTTGAAAAAGTTTATAAGTTGAAATTATCGCAACCGTTTGTTTTGCAACGGGCGAATAAGAATTAATGTCAGATGAAGCAAAGGCAAAAATTTATCGCCAAAGAAAACTAAAAAGCGCATCAAAGAAGTTTTCAAAATATGTTGACTAGAGAATTAGAAGAAACACTAAGTTATGCGGTTGACGAAGCCGTCAAGCACAAACACGAATACGTTACGCTGGAACATTTGCTGTATGCTCTTTTGGAAGACAACGCGGCGCGGGATATTTTATACAATTGCGGCGCGAGGATTGAGGAAATCGCCAAATCTTTGGAAGATTATTTTGCGGATGTTTTGGAGAAAATGCCCGCCAATGTCCAACAACTGCCCGAACTGACTTCGACGTTTGAGGCAACGATTCAATACGCGATTTTGCAGGCAAATGGAAGCGGACAACGCGCCGTTGACGGCGGAAATATCCTTGCCGCGCTCTATCAAGCCGAGCAGAGTTACGCCGTTTATCTGTTGCAACAGCAAGGTGTTTCGCGTCTTGATATGCTGAATTATATCTCGCACGGAATCTCGAAAATTGACAGCGGTTTTTCGTTTGACGGCGTTGGTGAAGGCGATTTGGACGGCGAAGAATTTGCCGAAGAGCGCGCCGCGGGCGGCAAGAAGAAAAAACCGCTCGAAAGTTTCACCGTTGAACTCGTGGCAAAAGCCGCAAAAGGCGAGATTGACCCGATAATCGGTCGTGGTGAAGAAATCGAAAGAACAATTCAAGTTTTGTGTCGGCGCAAGAAAAACAATCCGCTCTATGTCGGCGAACCGGGCGTTGGAAAAACGGCTTTGGCAGAAGGTTTAGCGTTAAAAATCAGCGAGGGAAATGTTCCCGAAGTCTTAAAAGGCGCGAAAATTTTCGCGCTCGATATGGGCGCGGTTCTCGCCGGAACTCGTTATCGCGGCGATTTTGAGCAGCGGTTCAAAGCAATCTTAGGCGATATGCACAAAGAGGAAAATGCGATTTTGTTTATTGACGAAATTCACACGATTGTCGGCGCGGGCGCGGTTTCGGGCGGCGCGATGGACGCTTCAAACATTTTAAAACCCGCGCTTGCCGCCGGAGATTTGCGCTGTATCGGTTCGACGACTGACGCCGAATACAAAGCCGCGTTTGAACGTGATAGAGCGTTGGCGCGTCGCTTTCAAAAAATCGAAATCGGCGAGCCGACCATTGATGAAACTTACGAAATTTTGAAAGGTTTAAAGAAATTTTATGAACAGCATCACGGCGTAAAATACTCGGACGAATCGCTGAAAATCGCCGCCGAACTCGCCGGAAAGTATATCAACGACCGGCATCTGCCCGACAAAGCGATTGACGTGATTGATGAAGTCGGCGCGGCGACGAAACTTTTGCCCGAAGACAAACGCCCGCAGCAAATCTCCGTGCAAATGGTCGAAAATACGATTGCGCGAATGGCGAAAATTCCGCCGAAAACCGTTGTGGCGGACGAAAAAGAACAACTGAAAACTCTGCGCGAAGATTTGAAAAACGTCATTTTCGGACAAGACGATGCGATAAATAGAATCGTGGACGCGATTCAAATTTCACGCGCCGGTCTCGGACACGAAACAAAACCCGTCGGTTCGTTTCTGTTTTCCGGTCCGACGGGCGTTGGCAAAACCGAGCTTTCAAAACAACTCGCGGAACAGCTCGGCATCGAATTTATGCGCTACGATATGAGCGAATACGCCGAACCGCACACGGTTTCGCGGCTTATCGGCGCGCCGCCGGGCTATGTCGGTTTTGACCAAGGCGGCTTGCTGACCGAAGCGATTATGCGAACGCCGCACGCCGTTCTTGTTTTAGACGAAATCGAAAAAGCGCACCCGAATCTTTTTAACCTTTTATTACAAGTGATGGATTCGGCGACTTTGACCGACAACAACGGCAAAAAAGCCGATTTTCGCAACGTGATTTTGATTATGACGACCAACGTCGGAGCGCGTGAATTGTCTTCGGGCGGAGTCGGTTTTCGCAATCAAACCGAAACCAAAGGTCAGGCAAAAGGCGTGATTGAACGCACGTTCACGCCGGAGTTCCGCAATCGTCTTGACGCTTGGGTGCCATTTAAGGCTTTGGATTTGGAAAACATCAAGCTAATTGTTGATAAATTTATCAAAGAATTAAATGGACAATTAGCCGAAAAGCGCGTGCTTATCCAACTGACCGACGCGGCAAAAGAATGGTTATCGAAAAACGGTTTTGATACGAAATACGGAGCGCGTCCGATGTCGCGTTTGATTCACGATAAAATCAAACAGCCGCTTGCCAACGAAATTCTTTTCGGCAAATTAACCGACGGCGGCAGCGTTTCGGTTGACGAGCAGGACGGCGAATTGGTTTTGAATTATTGATATGGCTGTTAAAATAAGGTTGTTATGTCATTAGAAATTGCTTTGCCAATTCATATCGAGCAGCATCTGCAAACCGAATGGGGAAATGAATTTCCGCGGCGGGCGGCGGAAGCGTTGGCGATTGAAGGCTATCGGACGGGCGCGTTGAGCTTGGGCGAAGTTGCGGAAATGCTCGGTTTTTCTATTAATGAAGCGGACGGCTTTTTGAAAATTCGCGGCGTCTTCGCCATTGAAAGCATGGATGAAATCGAAGCCGACACAGAGACACTCGAAGAGATTCTCGCCAAATGATTATCGTTTCCGACACATCGCCGATTAATTATCTGGTTTTGATTCGTGAAATCGAATTG
>JBPCPU010000057.1:0-30358 GCA_050998795.1 Pyrinomonadaceae bacterium | reverse complement strand
GAGTGGACTTGCAGTTTAACGTAGATATTTTGCAGGTGAAATGAAATCGTGCTGGTGGAAATTCCTAACTCAAATGCGGCGGTTTTGTAAAAATGACCGTCAACCAGCATTTTTAAAATTTGCGTTTCCTGTTCGGTCAAATGATAATCGGCGTGTTCGGGCGGGCTGAAAGTGCGAAAAAGTTTGACGACGCGGCGGGCGACGGCAGGCGACATCGGCGCACCGCCCTTGAGAACTTCCGTCAAGGCTTCGATAATTCGTGCGGGCGGCGTGTTTTTGAGCAAATAACCATTGGCTCCGGCGCAGAGGGCTTGAAAAATCTTGTCGTCTTCGCCGTGAACAGTTAAAACAACAATCGGTAAATCAGGAAATTTCTCGCGCAAAATCCGCGTGCCTTCGATGCCGTCCAAACGCGGTAAGCCGATGTCGGTCAAAATTAAATCCGCCGTGTCCGCTTCGATAAATCGCAAAGCCTCGTCCATCGCGCCAAAACTTTTTACGCATCGAAAATTCGGCGTAAAATTGAGCAAAGACTGTAAGCCTTCGCGCAACTCGCGCATATCTTCAATAACCACAACGCGAATCGGCGCATCTTTCAATTCGCCGGTTAAATCCGTCATTAGTTTTGGATTTAAGTTTGATTGCATTGTTAGCTTTGCGTTATTCCCGTCGTTAATAGTTGATTTTAGAAAGTTTCAGATTGCTTGTAACCTATGTATTCACACAGGCTCAAAAAAAATCAGAAAACTATTTTTCTAATCAGATTTTCGGAATTCGAACTTTCACCGTCGTGCCTTTGCCGATTTCGGAAACAATCTCAAACTTGCCGCCCAATTTTTCCGCGCGGCTTTTCATATTCGTTAAGCCGTTGCCGCGGGATTCGCTCAAAACGTCAAAACCGCGCCCATCGTCCGCGATTTCCAAAAAAATCTCGCCGCCCTCCACTCGAAAATCAACTTTTACACGGGAACAATCGGCATATTTCATCGCGTTGTTGACGGATTCTTTGAAAATCAAAAACAACTCGCGCCGCGTATCCATCGAAAGTTTTAATTCCGACGCTTCTTCGGGCGCGTTAAATTTGAGCCGAATCGCTTTTTCGCTCAAAGTTTCTTCGGCAAATTCGCGCATTCGGTGAATCATATCAAGCACCGAATCGCGTTCCGGGTTGATTGCCCAAACAATATCGCTCATCGAACTGACCGACTCGCGCGAGGCGTTGGCAATCGAATCGAGCAGACGATTATTTTCCGGGTTATCGTTGGTGAATTGCTGTTTGACGATTTCGCTCAAGATAGAGATTTTCGACAAATTCGCACCGATGTCGTCGTGCAAATCGGTGGCGATTCGCGTCCGCGTGCGTTCAGTTTCGAGCAGGCGATTCAAGCGATAACGATAAAACCCGTAAATCGCGGCGGCAAAAATTAAAGCTGTCAAAGCCAGAAACCACGAGCGCAGATAAACCGGCGGCAGAATTTTGAAAGTTACGACGGCGGGTTGTCGGCTTGCCAAATTATTACCGGCGACGGCGCGAAACTCGATTTTATAATCGCCGAAAGAAAGACCGGCGAAATTGACGAAACGCTCTTTGAAAGGTTGCGACCAATCAGTTTGGGAATCGAATTTGTATTGATAATGCACGTCTTCATCATCAAGCGCGGCAAGACTGACAAAATCAATGCGAACTTGGTTTTGCTCCGGCGCGAGCGTCGGTAAATTTATTTCGCTTGCGCCGATTGCCGAAACTTTTTGCGCTTTGCCTTCGATTTCGATTTTGGTCAGCAAAATTTCCGGCGGTTTGTTTGCTTCGTCGGCAAACGGCTCATATTTCACCAAACCTTCAGTCGTTCCAAACCAGAGCATTCCTTTCGCGTCGCACATCGCCGTGCGAAATTCGCGTTGCGGCAGTTCGTCCGAAAGTTTGAGAATTTTGACTTCGCCGGTTGCCGGATTCAAGCGGTTCACGTCGCGGTCGGTGGCAATATAAATCAAATCTTGCCGGTCTTGCGTTACGGCAAATGTGCGATTACTCGACAGACCGTTAGCGGTTGTAAATTTAACAAACTTTGGGAGATTACTTTCGGAATCGTCAATCCGGAGCAGACCGTCGCGCCCCGATGCCAGCCAAATATCGCCTGTCCGGTCAACGAAAATGTGATTGATGCCGCCTTTCGGCACACCTTCGGGTTCGTCAAAAACTTGCGCTTTGCCGGTTGAAATTGAAAACCGCGCCAAACCGCCGTAATAAAATCCAATCCATAAATTTCCGTTTCTATCTTCGGCAAGTGAACTGACCAAATCGTTTTTCTCCGATGACAAACCTTCCGTCTGCCACACGTCGCGCAAAATTTCTCCGTCGCGCTGCCACCTATAAAAGCCGCTGCCTTTTTCGCCGCTCGTGGAAATCCATACGTCGCCGCGCGAATCTTCGTAAAGCCGAAAAACATCGTCCGGCGTAAGTCCGTTTTTTTTATCGAAAACAGAAATCGGCTGAGTTGTTTCCAATTTTTCAAAATCCATTTTCGGAAAGCGAAACAAACCTTCTCCGGTCGCAATCCACCATTCGCCGTTTCGGGCTTGAAAATTAAGTTGATTTTCGTTCCAACCATAATAATCAATGTTCGGCGGCAAAGCCGGTTTCAGCCAAGTAAAATTTTTTCCGTCAAAACGCCCGATTCTCCAATCAAAAGGTGTAAAGCCTTCTTGCGGAATTTCTATTTCAACCTTCGCGCCTGCTTTGTCTGCTTGGCTACTGGAGAGAAAGCCTGTGAGAAGCAAACTGCCGTCGTTACCCGCCGAAACGCTGCGAATGAAGGCGATTTTGTCCTCCGTTCCGAACGCAACCAAACCGCGCCGCGATAATCGAAAAACGCCCGACGTTCTTGTGCCGAGCCACAAGTTATCGTTTTTGTCCTCGAAGATTGTTTGATAACGACTGTAAGGGATGCCGCTCTGCCGCGTGTAGAGATAAAACTTTTCCATTTCCGCATCGAACTCGAATAAACCGTTGAGTGTGCCAATCCACAATTTGCCGTCAAACGATTCGACAATCGAATCAATCCAAACGATTTCTGCATATTTTTCCGGCGTGAAGTGGCGAATCGGTTTGGGCGTTTCGTTCTCGTCAACGGCAAATTGAAACAAACCTTTTTTACTCGTTCCGACCCAAAAATGTCCGTGCCGATCTTCGAGCAGAGCCACAAAAAAAGGCGGCGATTCGCTCTCCGCATAGCTCGTTATGCGACCGTCCGGCAAAATGCGGTATAAAACGGTTTCCGTGCCGACCCAAATCGCGCCGCGCCGGTCTTCGTAAAGTGAATAAATGTATTTCGCGCCGGTTTCATACGGCAAGTTGAATTGAACCAATTGATGTTTAAATTGATTATCGGATTTTTCGAGGCGAAATAACCCGTCGTCCGAGCCGACCCAAATGCGACCGCGAGAATCTTGCAGTAACTCGGTAGGATATTTATATTTGTCGTCAGGTAAAAGGTATGTCGTAAATAGCGGAGTTTCGGGCAGCCGGGCGGCTTCGTCAAAAGTTACGACGCGGTTATACACAACGCCGTCAGGCTCGAAGCCGACCAAGCCGCCGGTGGTCGCCAGCCAGTAATCGCCTTCGCGCGTGGCGAGAAAATCGAGAACTTTGTCGTGCGGCAAACCTTCTCGCGTGGTGAAATTTGTGAAGTCGTAACCGTCAAAACGCGCCAGACCGCCGCCGGTGCAAAACCAGAAAAAGCCACTCGCGTCCTGCGTAATTTTATTGATACTGTTTTGAGGCAAACCGTCGGCAATCGTCAAATGCTTAACGGATAGGCGTTCGGCGTGAACAACGGCGAAGCTAATTCCCAGCAACAAAAAGGCGGCACAAGTGAAACCGCTTTTTCCCCGCAAGAAAAGGCACGAAAGCATAAATTACTCGCTCCTTTTTTCCGGTAATAGTCGGAATCAAACAGAAAAAAATTAACAATTGCGTGTTAGAAACTTTTCGCTGCCATTATGACACAAATTGTTTTTTTCTAAAAATTTGACCTGGTTTCGATGATTCAAATTATCCGGTAAAAACGCCCGCCGAGCGTGTTAAATAATCCTGCATCGTAAAGGCAAACCACTCGCCGTCACACGCGAAACGAAACTCAGCGATGCGGTTTTAATCGGCGATTTCAAATAAACTTTCTTTTCTGGAGCATCAAAACAATCGTCAAACAACCCAATGCCGACAGAAGATGCTTAACCGTATGTCCGCTAATAAGTCCTTGGCTTAAGATGAAAATTTGTCCGTCAGCTAACTCTGCAACCTTTGCCAGCGCATACCAGCCGAGTCCCGCCAGCAGCAGCCATTGATGCGAATATGTTGGGCGGTATAAAATCATGACGATTGGGATTATCAAAAGAGAAGCTGTCTGAACCCAAATATAAAAACGCAGGTCATCAGACCAATGCCAATAAACCACGCTGGAAAAGCCAAGCAGTAACATCGGAGCTAGCAGAATCGAGCCGAGCCGTTCGCTGATGTATTCACCCAATATTGCCGCAAGCAATCCCATAAAACCGATTGTCATCGGCAGTCTGTCCCAAACAAGTGTTTGGTTATTTGGGTCAAAGTGATAATACGCTGAACCGACACTAACCAAAGTTATGCCTGCAAAAAGGACAATCCAAGCCTTTCGCATATTTCCCAAACGGTTTTTAAAGCAAATCCATAGTCCGACGAAACCAACCACGAGAAAGGCAAAATTGGATGCGACATCGAGGAAATTGGGAATGCCGAAAAACGCACGGCGGTCGGCAAAATTATGATATTCAAGCGGCTGTTCTAAATGTTTTAGCGACATCATCAGCGCGAAAGAACCGACGACGATTATTATCATTAAAAGATGCCGCCAATGTGTTCGCAACGATGAAGTAATTTTTGCCATAAACGACAAAGGCGCATTCACGCGCCTTTTGCCATCATTTTTTGTTTTTGCCGGCTTATTTCGTAAAAACGCCCGAACCGCGTGTCAAATAATCCTGCATCGTAAAGGCGAACATAATCGCCAGCCAGAAAAATCCGGCAAGTGCCGTCAGCCAAATTAAGCGCGAACTATATTTGACGTGCATAAAAAACAGCGCGACAAAGGTCATTTTCGTAAATGCAATCAGCAGAGCAACCAAAGTATTTGCACCCGCGAAAATACTGTCAAGATCCATAAAAGCAACAAAATATGTTAATATAGTTCCGACAATTAAAATGCCGAAAACCATTAAGTAAAGCGGAATCGAAACAATATGATGCTCTTGGTGTCCGTGTTCTTCGTGATTATCCAAATGTTTATTTTCTGTCATTATTTAATGCCCTCCTCCGTGTAGAAAATGCCTTCCGAGCAAATAAAGCAACGGGAACAGGAAAATCCAAACAATATCAACAAAGTGCCAATACAGACCGGACATTTCTACCGGCGCGTAGAATTCGGCGGTAAAAGTTCCCTTCCACGCTTTCCACAAAAGCCACGTCATAATGCCCAGACCAATTATCATATGGAGGGCGTGCAAGCCGGTCATGGCAAAGTAAATCCAGTAGAAAATACGAACTTTATCGCGGAACTTGGCGGCATCTATTTCGCCGTTTGAGAAATATCCGATTTTTTCGTCAGCCGTTAAATATCCGGCATCTCTGGCTTTGACAGCTAATGAAGCGTCTTCCCAAACAAAATCGGCAGTCGGATTAACATATTCGTGTTCGTTATGTTCGCCCTCTTTTTTTTCAACGGAACTCGGAGAATCCAGTGATTGCCTGTTTTCAAAATCGGGGTCTGTCGGGCTATGTTCAGCTGCCGTTATCGCTGAACTATGAACCGTTTTTTTTGGCGTTCTAAGATTTAATCCTTTGACGGGAACAATGCCTTCATAGTATTTATTGGTGTATTCGATGGCTTTTACGCCTAAAAAAACCGTTCCCAAAACCATTGTCAGGAATATAAGAATAACTTGTAAGTTTCGTTTGCCAAGCTGCGCGTAATGAACTGCCAAAGCCATCGTCAAACTACTGACAATCAAAACCAGAGTATTGACAGTTCCCCAAAATACGTCTAAATGGTTGCTTCCGGCGGCAAATGCCATCGGATATTTGGAACGGAAAACCAGATAGACTGTGAACAACCCGCCAAAGAACATAATTTCCTGGACGAGAAACATCCACATTCCAATCGAATCGGATTCCGCTTGCTGCGCCATATCTTCAAATTGATGCTGAAGACCGGGCGGATGATAATCGTGTTCGTGTGTATCTGTGTGTGCCATTTTTTTCAAATTACGAATTACGAATTACGAATTACGAATTACGGAATATCTTTTCTTCATTCGTAATTCGTAATTTGAAATTCGTAATTGATTAAGCCGTTACCTTATATTTATTTCTCGCGTCTTCCAAATCCAAGCCGCTTTCTTCGGTGAAGTCGTAGGCTTCCCAAGTAACAATCGGTGTTTCTTCAAAATTCTCGGTTGGCGGCGGCGAAGAGGTGCGCCATTCCAAGCCGGGCAGCAGCCACGGATTGGCGGGCGCTTTTTCACCGAAGAAAATCGAATAGGTAAAATAAATCAAAGGCATTGACATCCCGATTGCCAGGATTGACGCGCCCGCCGTCGAGAAAATATTCAAGACCTGCATTTCCGGCGGATAAGAAGCGTAGCGGCGCGGCATTCCCAAATATCCTAAAATAAATTGCGGGAAAAACGTCAGGTTGAATCCGACAAAAATGAGCATCGCGGCAATTTTGCTCCAAAATTCCGAATAAAGTTTGCCGGTTATCTTTGACCACCAATAATGCAAGCCGCCGAGATAAGCCAAAACGCTTGCGCCGACCATCACATAGTGAAAATGGGCGACGATAAAATAGGTATCCGTCAAATGAACTGTCAAGCCCATCGCGCCGAGAAAAACTCCGGTTAATCCGCCAATCATAAACAGCCCGATATAAAATAAGGCATAAAGCATCGGCGTATCATAAGAAATTTTGCCCTTATAAAGCGTCGCCGTCCAATTAAATACTTTGATTGCCGAAGGAATGGCGACCACCATACTCAAAAACGAGAAAACCAAACCCGCGTAAATTGATTGTCCGCTGACAAACAAATGATGTCCCCAAACGAGAAAACCAAAGACGGCGATGGCAATGCTCGAAAAAGCGATAAATTCGTAACCGAAAATCTTTTTCCGTGAAAAGTTGGAAATGAGTTCCGAGATAACGCCCATTCCGGGCAAAACCATAATATAAACCGCCGGATGTGAATAAAACCAGAAAAGATGCTGAAACAAAATCGGGTCGCCGCCGATTGCCGGGTCAAAAATTCCGACGTGCGCCAAGCGTTCCAAAGCCATCAGCAAAATGGTAATAGCAATAACCGGCGTTCCCAAAAGCATGACCAAACTCGTCGCGTAATGCGCCCAAACAAAAAGCGGCAGACGAAACCAGGTCATTCCGGGCGCACGCATCGTATGAATCGTGACGATAAAATTCAAGCCGGTCAGAATTGACGAAAATCCGTTGATAAAAATTCCCATCCCGACCAGCATCACAAAACTATTGGAAAATGTCGTGCTATACGGCGTGTAAAAAGTCCAACCCGTATCAACGCCGCCTTGCAAGAGCGCAAAAAGCGTCAAACTACCGCCGATTATATACAGATACCAACTAAGCAAATTGATTTTCGGAAACGCCAAATCTTTTGCGCCAATCATAATCGGTATCAGGAAATTTCCCAAAATCGCCGGAATTGACGGAATCAGGAAAAAGAAAACCATAATGATTCCGTGTTGGGTAAAGACCCGATTATAAGTTCCCGATTCGAGCAAATCGCTTGCCGGCGTCAGAAGTTCAAGCCGAATCAACGACGCATAAACACCGCCCAACGCAAAAAACACCGAAACCGTCAACAAATACAGAATCGCAATCCGCTTGTGGTCTTTGGTCAAAAGCCACGACCTTGCCGTGAAACCGTTGGTTAAATAATTCACCTTCGGTTCAGGTTTGATGTTTCCAACATTTATAGCATTTACATTTTCCATAACTATTTACTACCTTGAAATTATCAATCAAATAGATTGTTCGGCGGTGTTTCAAATTTTAGGCTGAAGGATTTTTCAAGTTTTTTTACTTCGGAATAGATGATAGATAAAAGATGATAGCTGATAGATTTTTTGTGGTTTATCTTTCATCTATTATCTATCATCTGTCATCTATTCCGAAGTTTTTCTCCGACAGCATAAATTGTGAAGCATTGCCGATTGTTCTTAACTTTGCCTTTGCCTATCTGTTTTCCTTACCCGTCGTTTCCGGTCTGTTGTTCGGCGCGTTTGGATTGCTTGCCAATTTATTAACATTTGTCGCGGTATTGGCTGCCGTCGAACCGTTTGAATTACTCGTCGAAGTATTGCCCGCCGTCGTGCTTCCGCTTTTGTTCGTGCTTAAAGATTTAACGTAGGCGACAAGTTGAATAAGTTGTTCTTCCGTTACCTGACCTTTGAAAGTCGGCATAATCGGCTGATAACCTTCGACGATTTGACCGCCCGGATTTAAGATTGAATTGCGGATGTATTCATCATTTGCCGTAACGGTTTGTCCGGTTGTTAATTTAACATCCGTTCCGAATAAGCCTTCGAGTTTTGCACCGCGCTGATTTGCGCCGCCGGCGTGACACGAAGCACAGCCCAATTTATTTTCAAACAAATCTTGTCCGACTTCGACCGGCGTTTGTCCCGAAACATTTCCGCTCAACCAATTGTCAAAGTCGCGCTGTTCCATCACATAAACCGTGCCGCCCATTCCCGAATGATTCAAGCCGCAGTATTCGGCGCAAAACAGATGATATTTGCCCGGCTTTGTCGCATTAAACCAAATATGCGAATAACGCCCCGGCACAACGTCAACTTTCGTGCGAAACGCCGGAATAAAAAGGTCGTGGATAACGTCTTCCGTCGTCATCGTCAATTTTATGTTGCGTCCGACCGGAATGTGCAGGTCGTTGATTTCCCGTTGTCCCGTGCCGTGCTGAAATTTCCACATCCATTGTTTGCCGACGACATAAATTTCCGTCGTTTCCGCCGGTGGACGATACTGGTTGTAAAAGACAACTGCGCCGCCAAGAAAAATCGTCATCGAGATAATAAACGGGATGATTGACCAAGCCGTTTCCAAAGCAATCGAACCGTGAATCTCCGCGCCGGTTTCATACTTCTCTTTTTCGCGGTATTTAATAAAGAAAAAAATTATCGCCACGACCACGGCAATGGTAAAAAACGCACTGACGGCGGTTATGTAAAAATACAATCCGTCCACCTGCCACGCAAAGGTGGAAGCCTGTTCGGGAAATAATGGAACCCACGAAGAATCCTGTTGCATAATCTTCTAAAAATTTAAGATTCAAGATTCAAGATTTAAGATTGGAATTTTGAATCTTGAATCTTAAATTTGGAATCTATTTCAAATCTGCCGTTTTACCTTTGTTATAACGCCAAAAACCAAAAAACATACCGACCAAACCGAGTATCGTTGCGACTGCCATCAGCCGGAGAACTCTGAGAATTGCCAAACCGTATTTTCCTGAAGACGGGTCGTAATGAAAACAATATAAATACAATTGCTCGGCAGGATTTCCGATTTTGCCGTTTGCCGAATCCATAATGCCGAATTTCAAATCCTTCGGCGCGTAATCAATGCCGTAAAGGTAGCGCGAAAGTTTGCCTTCGGGCGTAATAACCATAACTCCGCCCGCGTGAGCAAATTGGTTTGTCGCTTCGTCAAACTCATAATTAAATCCGGCGGCTTGTGTAACTTTGTCAATTTCTTCTTGCGTTCCGCTTAAAAAATGCCAACCGTTTTCCGCGCCCGTGCGTCCGTATCTTGTTATATAACCGGCTTTTTTGTTTTTGGCTAAATCCGGTTTCTCATTCTCACGCGCATCAAAACTTATCGCCACGACATCGAAATCTTTGCCCGCGTCAAACGAAATGCCTTTGAGCGAACCGGTCAAACCGTTCAAAACTTCGTTGCAGAGCATCGGACATTCATAATAAACAAGTGCCAGAACAACCGGCTTGCCTTTGCCGAAATAATCGCCGAGTTTAATGATATTGCCGTTTTCATCCTTAAACTGCGCGTCAAGCGGCAATTGTCCGTTAAGTTTCTGTTCGATACCGACATTTTTCAAAGCCGGCGGCATTCCGTTGCTTACTCCGACTTGATTCGGGTCGTATGTTTTCGGCGAATAAAGCGGCGAATTATAATGCTCTGCCTTTTGCGCCGAAACAACTGCCGGAATCAATAAAACACTCAAACTTATTAAAAGTGTCAGTTTCAAAACTGCTGAAATAGCTGAACTTTTTTTCATTTTCTACCTCAAATCTGGAATTCCAAATTTTGCCTTTTTACTTTTTACTTTTTACTTTTTATCTTCTCACATCCGAAGCAATGCGCCCCGAACTTGAATATGAAACCATTGACTGCGAATCTTTCAACATCTTTTGTCCGTCTGCGCTGTTAGCGGCTTTCGGGTTTTCCTCAAGCAATTTCCTTTTAGCCTCTTCAATCGGCATAGAAATAACCGTTCCGGTTTTCGGGTCTTTTTGTCCGTCCGCCCAATTTTTTTCCCATTGCTGATGCAGTTCGCGGTATTCCGATTGCGGTGCTTTCAGTTCAAGATTCACGCGACCTTGCTGCGGTGAATCAACACCAAAACCGGGCGCGGTTTGCAGACGCGGTTCGGGCGGCAAACGCTCATTATCATCCATCATCATCGGACTTTTTGAATCTTTGGCTTCGGCTGCCTGCTCTTCCATTACATTTAGCAAAAACAACATCAGCCCGAAAGTTACGACAATCAGCAGAAACAATCCGACGCCAAAATAAATAATCCCGCGCATCCCGATGAGATTTGTTTCATAAGATTTATCGAAATCTATATAAGTTTTTTCGTGTTTAGCCATAATTTTAATCAATTACGAATTACGAATTTCAAATTACGATTTAAGAATATCTTTATTCGTAATTCGTAATTTGAAATTCGTAATTCTCAATGTTTTCCGTGTTCAATCGCATTTTCCAAAAACGGGTCGTTGACGGGAACAAGCGGGCGTTTCATCAGTTCGCCGAAAAACCACCACAGCCAAATGCCGCCGACCGCAACCGGCGCGACCAAATCCATCCAGCTAAAACTAAGAGAAAACGGAACTTCCTGACCGTGCATTCCGATTCTCGGACTCGGACCAATCAAATAATACATATCAACCAGCCTGAGAAGCAGAATAAAACACGCCAGATAAGCCAGATATTTGGCGTTGCGTTTGAGGTCACGGTTGAGCAGAACAAGAAATGGAAACGCAAAGTGTAAAAATATCAAAATTGCGCCGACAACTCCCCACGTTCCTTCCTGTCGCGTGATATACCATTTTGTTTCTTCGGGCAGATTTCCCGACCAGATAATCAGGTATTGCGAAAAATTGAAATACGCCCAAACCATCACCAGCGCGAGCATCAATTTACCGATGTCGTGAAAATGACGTTTTCCCAAAACGCGGTTGAGCGGCGGTTTATCGGAAAGTGCCGCCATAATCGCCACCATAAAACAGAAACAACTCAAACCCCAACCGGCGACGAACAGAAATCCCCACATCGTCGAATACCAGTGCGGGTCGAGCGTCATTACCCAATCAATCGCGGCAAAACTGACAGTCAAGACAAAGAAAACCATCGTTGGACCGGAAAATTTCGTGGCGTCTCCCAAAAACTTGGCTGAATCTTCGTAATTGGTAGTCCGGTCTTGCTGCCACGACCATTTGTTGAGAAAGAACGCCATTAGATACAACAAAATGAAATACAAAACAGCGCGGAAAATCCACCACTGAACGCTTAAATACGGCTGACGATGTTGAATAATTTGGTCGTCCAGATGCGTCCACTCATACATCGAAGAAACACCGATGAGAATCGGTAAAAACAAGATAAAAACAATCGGCAGAGTGCGCGAACCGGCTTCGACAAAACGGCGGATAACCACGCCCCACGCGCCGCCCGTCAGATATTGCAAAAGCAAAATGCCAATGCTTCCGATAGCGATGCCGCCCCAAAAAATAAAACCTAAGAGCCACGAGCGCAGTCCCTGCTCGACATTAAAAAAACACCCGATTGCCCAAATAATCGTAAAAATTCCGCCGATACCGAGCGCAAGTGTGCGCCACCGATTAATGTCCGCCGGTGCTTGAAAATGAGAAGCGTTAAATTTAGAATACTCCATTTAATTCGCGCCCCCTTGTGTTCTTGGAAGCGGCGACGCGGACGGCATTGCAGTCGTAGTTATCGAATTTCCCTCATTTATTTTCGCTGTTGGCAACGGACTCATCCCGTTTGGATTCTGGCTGATTTGCAAAGCCCGAATATATGCCACAATCGCCCAACGGTCGGCAGGCGGAATTTGCGAGGCGTAACTGTTCATTTTGCCCCAGCCGTTAGTCATCACATCATAAAAATGTCCGACGGGCGCGTTTCGCAAACGGTCGTCGTGATAAGTCGGCGGTTGCGGAAACCCGCGCCGCACAATCATTCCGTCACCTTTTCCAACCGGACCGTGGCAAACTATGCAAAAAATCTTATATCTTTCTTCGCCGCGGTCAAGCAATTCTTTGGTCACCGGCACGGGAAATTCTTCAATCGCATCGGGGAAACTCGTCACCAGCGTGTTGCCGGCAGCGTCCGTCGTGGTTACAGCCGGAGCAGTCGTTCCGGCATTTTCCTTTTTACCTGTATAAAAGGCTTTATCTTCACGCAAATTGCCCCGTGCCACAGTTCCTTCCGGCAAATCTCTCATCGCTTTGTCGTCGCTGAAAAATTCACTTTTTTTGAACGCTTTATAACGCGGCTGATCCTGCATATCGTAGCGACAGCCGCCGGCAAGTAGGCAGAAGGCAGTAAGCAGAAGGCAATAGATTGACGGCTTCCCAAATGCTGACCACTGACCACTGACCACTGACCACTGACCACTATTCTTCAACATCAAATACCTCCTGCGGATTCAGACTTTCCATAAAACTTCGCGTTCCTTCAGGGTCAAACTTCGGGTCTTTTGTTTCAATCAGTAAGAAAAATTTCTCTCTCGTTGCCAGCGCAAAACGCGGCACATTGAAAACCGGATGATATGGCTGCGGCAAACCGTTTAGTAAAATCATTCCGAAAACAGCCGTGAATGCTGCAAAAAGAATGGTTAATTCGTATGCCGGCGGTATGAACGAAGGCAGACTAAAAAACGGGCGACCGCCGACAATTATCGGATACTCAAAAACGTGGACATAATAAGTTAATCCTAAGCCGGTCAACAAACCCGTTACTCCTCCGCCCAAAACCAAAAACGGCAGAATGCTTTTTTTAATGCCGAGTGCTTCGTCAATTTCGTGAAGCGGAAACGGCGAAAAAGCATCGGTTTTGGTATAGCCCGCATCGCGCACTTTTCGCGCCGCGTCAACCATTTGCGTCGGCGTATCGAATTCAGCTAACAATCCGTAGATATTTTTGTCCATAACTTTTTATCGCTTGCAATCAGCCTGCCGGTTGGCAATCGGTTTGACATGGGTGAGTTGCCCAAAATTCCGACGGCGGACAAGCACGGCTGATTGCAATTTCAATTCTACCAAATTTACGATTTAAGCAGATGAGTAAAAATTTTTTAGCATACAGAATTGCTCAGAAGTTGTTTGAAAACTCGATGGTTACTGGTTTTGTCATCGAAGATGACTAACATTATACGCAGAGCGAGAATCGCTAGGTAGCAATAAATTGTTCAATCGCTCGCTGAAGGCGAGCAACATTTATCGCTGATTTGTTCGACGCTTTCAGCGTCGGGATGCTCATCTTTATCTCAGCCTATGGTTTCACCATAGGCTATAATGTTTGTCGCCTTCGGCGACTTTTTCGAGTTTTCAAACAGCGTCCTTACTTATTACTTTTGCCTTTTTACTTTTTACTTTTGCCTTTAATTCCCCGTTGCGCCTCATTAACATTTTCTTCAAAATCTTCCTGATGTCCGTGAACATTGGCTTCGGGAAGAAGCGTTCGCACCTCGAAAATCGAAATCACGGGCAGAAACCTGACAAACAGGAAAATCAAAGTAACGAATAATCCCATTGTGCCGATAAACATTGACCAATCCCAAATCGTCGGTGAATACATCCCCCACGAAGACGGCAGAAAATCGCGGTGCAAACTCGTTACAATAATGACAAATCGCTCCAACCACATACCGACGCTGACCACCAGAGAAATAATAAACAGCCAAAACGCGCTTTCACGAAAACGCTTGAACCACAAAAATTGAATCGAAACACCGTTGCACAAAATCAAAAGCCAATAAAACCACCAATACGGTCCATTCCACATGCGGTTTTTTATCATAAAAACTTCGTATTGGCTGGCACTATACCAACCGAAAAATGCTTCCATCGCGTATCCGTAACAGACGATTAAACCCGTCGCCAACATCACCTTGCCCATATAAATCAGGTGCGTGTCGGTGATAAAATCTTTGAGGTTATACCAAACCCGAAGCGGAATACACAGAATCAAAACCATCGCAAAACCCGCAAAAATCGCGCCCGCCACAAAATACGGCGGGAAAATAGTCGCGTGCCAACCCGGAACTTGCGACACCGAAAAGTCCAGACTAACGATGGAGTGAACCGACAACACAAGCGGCGTGGAAAGTCCCGCAAGAAGTAAATAAATAATTTCGTAACGATGCCAATGCCGCGCCGAACCGCGCCAGCCGAGCGAAAGCATTCCGTAAGCAATTCTAAAGTATTTGTTTTTCGCGCGGTCGCGCAAGGTGGCAATATCGGGAATCAAACCGACATACCAAAACAAAAGCGAAACCGTCGCGTAAGTCGAAACCGCGAAAACGTCCCAAATCAAAGGACTCCGAAATTGGGGCCACATTCCCATCGTGTTCGGATACGGGAACATCCAAAAAGCGAGCCACGGGCGACCTGTATGCAGCAACGGATAAACACCCGCGCAGGCGACGGCAAACAGCGTCATTGCTTCGGCAAAACGGTTAATTGAAGTTCGCCATTTTTGATTCAGAAGCAACAGAATCGCCGAAATCAGCGTTCCCGCGTGTCCGATACCAATCCACCAGACGAAGTTGATAATCGGAAACGCCCAACCAACCGGCTGATTCGTGCCAAAAATTCCGATACCGGTAGTTACCAGATATGTAACCGTTATCATGAAAACCTGCAAGACCATAAACCCGATGGCAAACCCGATAAACCAACCGAACGGAGTTCTGCTCTTTAGTGTAATATCACTAATTCTGTCGGTTGCCGTTCCAAAAGTATGGTCGCCTTCAACCATCGGCGGATAGATTCTTTTCTGAACTTCCGTTATGTCTTGCCTTTGAATTTCTTCTACCTTTTGCATAGCTTTTCCCAAAAACTAATGGGTGGTGTTTCAGATTTTATGCTGAATGATGTTTCGGGAAATTTTACTTCGGAATAGATGATAGATAATAGATGATAACTGATAGATTTTCTCGTCTTTTATCTCTCATCTATTCCGAATCGTTTTTTCCATCAGCATAAATTGTGAAACACTACCAACTAATGTTCCGTTTTCCCTTCCGTCTTCGGCTTATTCGGTTCTGCCAACTTATCTTCCCTAATTTTCGGCATTCTGTAATCCGGCATTTCCTTGTTTTGATTTTTCAAAGCCGCTAGATAAGTCGTGCGCGGCTGCGTATTTAATTCATTGAGCAGGACATAATTTCGATGATCGTTTTTTAATTTAACAACCTGACTGTCCTTATCATTTAAATCACCGAAAACAATTGCATCCGCCGGACAAACCGCTTGACACGCCGTAACAATTTCGCCATCGCGGATGTTGCGGCTGTCTTTTTCGGCTTCGATTCTTGCCGATGCGATGCGCTGTGTGCAGTAGGTACATTTTTCCATCACACCGCGACTGCGAACCGAAACTTCCGGGTTTCGCATCAATTTATACTGCGGAGTGTCCCAATCCTGATAAAGCAGAAAATTAAACCGGCGAACTTTATACGGGCAGTTGTTTGAACAATAGCGCGTCCCGATGCAGCGGTTATAAACCATATCGTTCAAACCTTCCGCGCTGTGAACGGTTGCGTGAACCGGACAAACGACTTCGCACGGCGCTTGTTCGCATTGCTGACATAAAACCGGCTGAAAACTCGGACCTTGCGGATTGTTGATGTCGCCGCTGTAATAAGCGTCAATTCTCATCCAGTGCATTTCGCGGCTTCGTTCGACTTGCTCTTTGCCAACGACCGGAATATTGTTTTCCGATTGACAAGCAATAACGCAAGCGTTACAACCGACGCAGGAATTCAGGTCAATCGTCATTCCCCATTTATTGCCGTTATATTTGAAACCGGGATACATTGACAAATCGTAAAAGTCTTCTTGTTCTCCGTGCCTGACTTCATTTTCAAAATCATTCACGTCCCAAACGCGCAGCAAATCACGTCCTTCCATATTAAAATGGATTTGCGACGAGGCAATTGTAGTTTTTTCACCGGTTTTATTAAGATTTCCCGCACCGAACCACATTGCGTTGGATTTGCGTATATTAAAAGCGTTATAACCCAAACCTGTTCCGACTCGTCCGGCGCGTGTGCGTCCATAACCCATATAAATCGTTATCACATCGTCGGGCTGACCGGGCGCAATCCACACCGGCACGGGCTTATCTATCGCCGCGCCCTCATAATTAAGCGTCACCAAATCGGAAAATAAATTCCCGCCTTTGGTATTAACGAAGGTTGTGCCTTGCGTTCCGCCGACTAATTCCTTTGCATCTACGCCTTGATTAAGCTCCAGGCGTTTAGCAGTATTCGGGCTAACCAGAGCCACATTGTCCCAAGTTATTTTTGTCAAAGGATTCGGCAATTCCTGTAACCAACCATTGTTGGCAAAACGTCCGTCATAAACGCACGGGTCGGGTAAAATCGAAATTTCCAAACCATCACCGATTGCTATGTTATTTTCCGGCTGGCTCATAAAGCCCGTATTGACGGACATTGACCTGGTTGCCGCCGCCGAATTTGCAATAAAACCGTCGTGGACGGCTTTGCGCCAATTATCTTCAAAATTCCTTGTCGCGGTCGAAGCAGCATTTTGATTCGGTGCTGCACTCGCGCCGGTCGTTGTCGGTGTCTGCGTTGTCGTCGCGCCCGAATTGGAGTTCGTTGTTGCCGCTGCTTGCGGTGCTGCTGTGTTATTTACATTCGCATTATTAGTATTCGCCGTCGTGCCGCTGCCATTCTGATTTGCGCCTGCGGTTGTCGCCGACACTTTCGGCGCACCTGCAAAACCTTGCTTCTGCCAAAATTCTTTAACAATATCAAGGTCTTTTTTATCAAAGTTTTCTTTTGAGAAAATCTGCACGACTTCGTGAATACTCTTGCTGTCGTAAATCGGTTCGATAAGCGGTTGAACAATCGTTACCGTGCCGTCGTAAGCGCGTGTATCGCTCCACATTTCAAGAAAATGTTTTTCGGAAATATGCCACTGGCAATACTCGGCGGTTTCGTCAAAATACATTCCCAAATGTATGCGAAGCGGAATTTTATTCTTAATTCTATCTTCGTTTAACCGCAAATCAATCGGCGTGTTATAAACCGGATTGCCGCCCAGGATAACGAGCATTTTGACCGCGCCGCCGTCAATTTCCCGTATCAATTCGGTTAATTGTTCAACCTGCAATTTATCTGCATTCGGATAAAACGGCTCAGTATACGTTACGGTTGTGCCGACATTGCCGAGCGCGGCATTCATTGCGTGTGCCAGAGCGTGAACCGTCGGCGGTTGATTATCGCCGACAATGACGATTGATTTGCCTTTGTTTGACAGCAAATCCGTCGCCATTGTTTGTATCCATTGTCCATTTTCCGTATAAGTCGAACTTGCTCCCGAAATGCCTAAAGCGGCGGCAATCGCTTTGGCTATTTCCGGCACTTGGCTCGGCTTAACCGCCAGACGATGGTCGGCTTTCGCGCCCGTCAAACTCATTGTCGTTTCAACGCAGTAAAGACGACTTATTTGTTTTTGTTCTTCGTTAAACTGACGTTTTTTTATGTAATCCTTGGTATAACGAACATTGAAATCGGAGAAAATATCCTTATCGAGCGATAAAACACGGTCGGCTTGGTCGAACTTATAAACGGTATGAACGGGCGCGCCGAAAGCCATTTTCGCGCCCGCCGTCGCGTTATCATTATTGACCGGCTCGTATTGATATAATTTGGCGTTCGGAAGTTCCGAGAGAATTTGCTTAAACTGTCCGATAAGCGTCGGTGAAGTAACCGTTTCCGTTAAAAATCGGATGCCCGCGCCGCCGTCTGCGCGGTTTTGTTCAATTGCACCGCGAATTTCGGTCATAAAATTCTGCCACGTTCGCGGCGTGTTGCGATATAAAACTTCTTTTGAACGGTCAGGGTCATACATCGTCAAAATAGACGCTTGCGCCCGCACGTCCGTTGCGCCGAGGCTTTGCGGATGCTCTGGATTGCCTTCAATTTTAGTCGGGCGACCTTCGTTCGACCTTGCCAGCAGTCCGGTTGCAGTTCCGCCGAGCGTCATTGCCGTCGCATAAAAAAGCGGTTTGCCCGGCACGAGTTCTTCCGGTTGGCGCACATACGGCACGATTTTTTCCGCCGGTTGAATGACGCAGCCGCTTAAACCGGCAAATGCGAGCGACGCGCCCATAACTTTGACAAAGTTGCGGCGGCTTAAAGTATCGTCCCATTCTTCGGCGTGTGCCGGATATTCGTGCTTGACGAATTCCTCAAACTCCGGCGCATCAACAAATTCCTCGACGCTCCGCCAATATTCTTTTCCGCTTTTTTGGAGAATTTTTTCTCGCAATAACGCAAAGTTAGTTTTACTGTCTTTGCTGGGCATTTATTTCCTCAATTTAAGATTCAAGATTCAAGATTTAAGATTCAAGATTCAAGATTTAAGATTTAAGATTAAGATTTAGATTTCAATTTTGAATCTTAAATTTTGAATCTTGAATTTTGAATCTTGAATTTTGAATCTTGAATCATCTATGACAGGTTGAACAACTTGTCAACATTTCTTTACTGCGAATTTTATAATCGGCTTTTAATTGATTTCTTTCTTCCGCCGATAAATCGCTTTCGTCCCACTGCATATTGTAGATTTCCGATTTCGGGCGAATATATTTTTCAGGTTCGCGGTGGCACGACAGACACCATTCCATCTGCAAAGTATTTTCCTGATAAACGGCGGGCATATTGTCAATCTGCCCGTGACAGGTCGAGCAGCCGACACCTTTGGCAACGTGAATACTGTGATTAAAATACGCATATTCGGGCAAATCGTGAACTCGTTCCCATTCAATCGGCTTGTTTGTTCGGTAACTTTCACGAACCGGCTCGAGATACGGGCTGTCCGCCCAAATCTGGCTGTGGCAGTTCATACAAGTTTGCGTTGGCGGAATGCCCGCCGAATAAGAAGTTTCAACCGACGTATGACAATAACGGCAATCAATACCGTCGTCGCCGACGTGGTGTTTATGGCTGAACTGCACGGGTTGCTGTCTTTCTATATATATGCCGGTCAGATAAGATGACCGCGCAATCTGCGTGTAGACAAAAAATGCAACGCCTCCCAAAAGTATTGCGACAACAATACTTATTTTCGCAACATTGTTTGCTCCGCGATGAAATATCTGTGCCATTTTTATCCCTTGTCCAAAGTTTATAGTTTTCCGAGTCCTAGATTCATTTCAATCTAAGTGATATTAGACAAACTCGATTTTTTAATATTATAACTTACTGCAAAATCTAGTTTCGATTTTACAGAATCTTATAAATTCCGCAAATTCTATAACAAAAATAAATTCTTTTCCGACATTGTGCAAGTTTTCACTAAATAAGTTTAGCTCATAAACCTGATTAAACTTTCCAATTTTTGCAGCGTTACGAATTTACAGAAAGAAGTGCAACGCCGATAGCAGCGGCATTTTCGCCGAGTTCGCCTGCGACAATTTCCGTTGCTTCAAAAGACGGCGCAAAAGCAAGTTCCCGCGCCCGTTGAATGATTGCGTCCAAAACCAGATGCCCGGCTTGCATAATCTCGCCGCCGACAACAATTTTTTCGATGTCAAGTAAATTTATCACACCGGCAAGCGCCGTTCCGACATAAGTTCCCGTTCTTTCAAGCATCATTTGAGCAAAGTCGTCTTCTTTTTGCGCCGCCTGCACAACATCCGGTAATTTTATATCCTGTTCGCTGAATTTGCTTAACGAAGAAGTTTGGTCCTGGTGAAAACGGCTTCTCGTGCGCCGGACGATATTGGCTGACGAGGCGACGTCTTCGAGTTTCATTCCCTCCGAATTGATAGCGATATGTCCGAATTCACCGGCAAAACCGGACGCGCCGCGCCAGATTTTGCCGTCTAAAATCAACGCGCCGCCGATGCCTGTGCCGAGCGTCGCATAGAACATACTTTTCGAGCCGCGTCCCGCGCCCTGCAAAAATTCGCCGTAAGCAGCGGCGTTGGCGTCATTCTCAACCGTAACTTTCAATCCGGCGGCGGTTTCCAAATCATTCAAAAAATCAATCTGCTCGTGTTCGGGAATAAAAGTCGAGAAAGCGATTCGTTTTGTCTGCGCGTGAATGAGTCCCGGCACGGCAATTCCGATATTTTCAAAGCCGCCGAACCGATCCTTTAAATCATCAACAAAACTGGCGAGTTGCGTAAAAGTTCCATATTCCTTATCCGTCGCAGCTTTATAAACATCTATCAAAACTCCGCTTTTGTTCAGACAAACAGCTTTCAGCGCGGAACTGGAAACTTCCACGCCGACAAGTTTTTCCGTGTTCGCAGTGCTTTCGCTCATCACTTTTAAAACCTTATCTGTTATTATTTAGCTTAGAAACTAACGCGATTTTAGACACTCATCTTGAAACTGTCAAACGAGGCAAAGCAACAATATCTTTTTGAATGGCTTTAATTATCTTTTACATAGAAAAAGCTATTTGTTTGATAGCTTTTTCTATCAAACAAATAGCTTTCCGATATTTTTGCTTATTAAATTATTGTTCGTTCAACGTCAATCGGCGGATTACGAATGATGTCTTTAATACTTATACTTTGGGCTTGTTTAAATTTAATGTGTATCGTAACTAGCTATAGGCATGTCCCCCCTCTGACCGAATACCTGCGGCGGTAAACCGTTAATTTTAAACATCCCATCTCTATTGTTCCATACCGCAATATCTGTCTTCCCATCGCCATTGTAATCTCCTTGAACAGGAATATCTCCAATGTTGGGATTACCATACGATGTGTTGCTTACAAAACCATCCGAACTTTGCACAATTCGCCAATACCACTCATTGCCGAAATATACAGCAATGGCTAAATCGGTTTTACCATCTCCGTCATAATCACCCGGAACTACCTTATCCTCCTTACCACCAAATTCTACTGTGTAATAAGTTCCATTTGTGCTTTTTGTAATATAAAACAGAGCTGTTAAATTGTTAGGATCTATTCGTTGTACCGCATAATCGAATTTTCCATCCCCGTCATAATCACCCGGAACAGGGATGTCAGTTTCAGAAGAACCAAATTGATATGCGAAAAATCCGTCACTGCTTCCAGACACATACCAATTTAATACTCCGTTTATCCGGCGGACGACGGCTAAGTCAGTTTTGCCGTCGCCGTCATAATCTCTGGCAACAGGTTCATCGCCGGCTAACCCGAATTGTTCAGCATAAAAAGTATTGCTTGAACTTCTTAAATAATAAAAATACCCATTTAGTTCGTGCCATACGGCAATATCACCTTTGCCATCCCCGTCATAGTCACCGGGAACGGGAGTGTCAAGAATAAAACTACCAAACTGTCGGGCAGTGTCTCCACTACCGCTTCTATTTAAATACCAAGTATTATCAGAGGGTCTGAAAACAACTAAATCCGCTTTTCCGTCTCCATCATAGTCGAGAGCTTTTCTAAGAGTAGTCTGCGATTTGACGGTCGAAATACTCAAAAGGCAGAAAATAACTATTAGCATCGTGAAAATTTTCTTTGGTAATTTTTCAATAAATTTCATTAGTTTTATTCCTCTTTCTAAAAGAACTTTCTTCATCAAACAGCATTCAAGGTGTACTATTAGGATTAGGATTAGGTATTCTAATCAAAACAGGTGCATTGCCCGGAAGCGGACTGGCAGTATAGATCAGAGACGGAGGCGGAGGTGAAGGCGGAAGTTCACGTGCAACCGGAATATTTGAAAGATCAGGCAGACGTTTTGTTCTGCGATTAGGTCGGTGTAGCTTTCCGGCTAATTCTCTGAGTTGGTCGTCCACCCGTTTTGAATAATAAAAATCAATGTCCGATATTTTGTAAAATTCATCTTCCGCTTTTTTATATTGCTTGGTCAGCATATAATTTTCCGCTAACTTAAACGTCATATATTTCCCATAAACAGTATCGCTGAAATTATCAACAAACCGTTGTTGCAGCGGTATTAATTCTTCTGTCTTAAGACGGCGATCTACAGGCTCATATATATTTTTGAGATAATCATAAGCCAAGCGGTCTTTGCCTCTCGGCTCGGTTATTTCAATCATAATCGGATTCGATATAATTGTTACATCTTGTTTCTGACCATATGACAAATCGAGATACCTAAATTCTATTCGCAATTGATAGCGTCCGGGCTGTGGAAATATGTGGTCGAGAATACCTCCATAAATTAAATTTTGTATTTCTTTATTCTTGTTCGACTCCATAATTTCAGTATCCATAAAGCCGTCAATACTGCTTCTCCTACCATCCCACTTAATTTCATTACCGTCTTCCGAACGAGTTATGGCAACAACGTCCCTAGCACCCAGCATAGGAATACCGTTCCACGTTATCGGAACAGTAGTTTGATTTGATAACTTAAAATCAAGCAAAAACGGTTCGTTTAGAACATATTTACGTTGAGGAGTTGATACTTCAAGCGTTAATGTCGTTTGGCTTTGGGCTTCTACTTCATTTACTTGTAAATGTCGAAACAAAACAGCTGTTAATGAACATATAATAACAGCAAAAATGCCAATTAGTACAAATGTGTTATTTTCCTTAAATTTATTCATTATTGTCCTCCTTCTCCCGGACTTTTAATCCTCCAACGCATCAAATTAATGTGAGCCGAAACGAAATTTAACGGTTCATCATAACTCATTATTCCGTAGCCTTTTTCAGTGTCGCCAGCCAAACCAAATTGATGACCCAATTCGTGCGGTGCAACCCTTGTCCGTGCCAGTGAAGTTTTGAACGCAATAGGGCTAGGTACAATTGGGGGCGGCTTGAAATCAAAATCACGCATAGCTTCAATGAAAATAATCGCTCCCGTTTTTCCCCTAAGCACAGTATAGAACTGATCATATTTATCACTAACATCTAGCCTTTGATAATCACTCAAAGCAACTCCTCCTAAAAAGCCTGTTGGATCAACATCAAAAAGTTCATCAGCTTGATAGGAAACCAATAGATAGCCAATCCAAAAGTCATCACGCTCCATCGTTTTTGAACCTCTATTTTCGTTAATAGAAACAAGTCCCGCGTCACAATTTTGAAGTGAACAAGGAGTATTAAGCACGAAAGGCACGTTCGAGTCATTCAAGCCTCGTTCTTGCGCCCACTGATACTCAGGTTTAATATATGCAGCCGCATACGCATTTGCGTCTACGTTATCGCTGGTCTGCATATGCGACAACGTATCAAAAAGATAGTCAACATTCTCGCCATTATCACCGTCCTTTTGTGAACCGTCATTACTGTTAAAATCATCGTCATCGTATAATTTGAATGGATGATTGGGACGCAAGTAAATATTTCCGTTTAAACTCTTTACCAACAATTTTTGTCGGCTTGGAATATTATTAACTGCTATACCAAAAGGTTCACTATCTAGAACTTGCAAGCTATGGACTCCGGCAATATCCATTCTTCCGCCATAGCTATATGTTCCGTTATCTGCAAGCGTATCTTCATATGTGTGTACTTCAAATATAGTTGAAGAATATATCTCAATCCACTTTGGTTCTGCTCCAATATATGTTCCTTTACCTGCAAAGTATCCCGTGACAAAATTATCTTTTACTTCACCCATCGAATCAATCTCAATATGAACTTTGCGCCAAACCGTTAATAATTCGGTTCGTTTAGCCTGTGTTGTCGGTAATGCGGTATTAGCAGAATCTTTCAAGCCTGTTCCGTTAATCGCAACTCCATTTAAATAGGTTTCATTTGTGCTGGCGGCAACGACAAAATTATCGCCGGGCTGTTTAGTTACCGTAAAATAAACTATTGCCTCACCGTTAGCATTAGTTAGAGCAGAAGCTGTGCTTAAAACACCCGCCGCAGTTGGCGGGTAAGGTTGACCAATTATGCGACCTTCACGATTGTCATTACCAATACTGCCATTTTCATCAATGTCCGGGTCATCAGACGGGTCATCTACATCAAAGTTTTTGAAATAAACCATCACGTTGGGACGACCCACTATTGCTTTCACCCGCACTTGTTTATGGTTGGTTGTGTCCTCTGGATATTTTCTATCAGGAAAAATCCTTTGTGAATTATATCCCGAAGTCGGTCTGTCTATTTCACTGTTAGTTAGTTCATTGTTAATTACTTCATTAGTAATAGATGCAAAAACTACGGATTGCACCGCTGGACCTAAAGTAAAAGTTGCAGGCGAACCCATTAAAAGAGTCGGCGAGTCACCACCCGTAACATCTAAACCGTAACAATTTATTTGATGCTGGCTGCCGTTTCGATATTGCGTCGGTATCGGCATCGCAAAACGATGATTGCCCGGATACGGCACGTCGGGACTGAGGTTATTGGCGAGAACTCTACCGATAAAATTGTTATCAACATAGCAATCAACATTATTGCTGGCTGAAGTATTATCAGGGTCAACCGACCAGCCGACTGCCGCCGCTTGCTGGAGATTAACGCCGTCTAAATAGCCGATTGGGGAGCGCGTAGTCGGTGGCGGTTGACCGATAGCAAAACTAAAATCATCAAAGCCGACTCCAAGAGGATCACTTATAGTGTGCATGTCAACTCCCGTAACATTAGTGTGTGTTCTTAAATCCACAAAACATGCCGCGTAACCGCCGCAGGAAGCCGGAAATGTCAGTGTTTGAGAAAATTGATTATTTTTGTATAAGTCAACTTTAAAAGTGCCGCCATCGCCTCCCACTACGGAAAAGGAAAGATTATGGACAGGCTCGGTAAACTTTACGCCGACTCCATCGAGCCAACGTGGATAATCACAACCAACAAATTTCGGGTAAGACAGGTATGCGCTTACTACACTGGAAACTCTAAGATAGGTGTTGTAACAGTAGAAGTTTGCATAAGGATATTGAATATTCCGCCAAAATGAATTCTCGGCAAATTCATTAAAGTTGTATGTAATATTAGTTCCACTCACCTAATAATAATCTGCCCCGTTTATTCCAAATTCATTATTTGATGGTGAGATCACATCGGATTCATCACTTGATGACGGATCTTGAGCAAATATAATGTTTGAACAACCCAGAATTGCCAAAAAGAGCGTTGCACTTGTTAAAATTTGAAGCCGCAGAAATTGTCTTTTTTGATTCATTGTTTTTATACGACAGAGCAAATTAAATTTACGGGAAACTGTGTGGTTTCTACAGACAAGTTTGTTGGTGTCGTAACCTTTACGATAATTTTATTGAGTCTGGAAAACACGGGAAGCATATAGCGACCAAAACAAAATGTCAAGAACTTTTTTACATCAAAATTAACTGAAGCCTGTGCAAATTAGAATTTTAAGAAATTACATTCGGAATAGATTCAAGATGATAGATAATAGATGACAGATAAAATCTATCAGTTATCATCTGTCATCTATCAGCTATTGCGAATGGTCAAGCATTGAAAATAAAATTACTTTAATTTGCACAGGCTTCAATTAACTATGTCTACGCCGATACTGCAAGGTTTTCATTTTCCCTTTGACTGAAATAGTTTTGAAAGCTAATCTTTGATAGTTATTTTGTATTAAAACTCTTTCACCAATGGAACACATATCCGAAATCATCGAGCAATACGGAATTTACGCGGTTTTCGCGCTCTGCACCGTCGAAGGCGATATAACTTTGCTTCTTTCGGGTGTGATGGCGCACAGCGGTTTTTTCGGTCCGTATAGTTTTTTGAAAGTTTTTCTGGCGGGAACAATCGGCGGCATAGTTGGCGATAACGTCGCCTACTTGATTGGGCGGCAGTTTCGTATAACCATCAAAAACTACAGCTTTTATGAAGTGGCGCGTCCGCGTATTGAACGCCTGATTGAGAAATTCGGCGGTTTTGCCATCGTTATTTCAAAATATATCTACGGCATTCGGGCGGGAATGTGTGTTTTTTACGGCATCGGCAAAATGCCGTATCTGCGCTTTTTGCTGCTGGATGCTGTCAGTTGCGCGATTTGGGCGTTGCTGCTGGCGAGTGTCGGATACTTTTTCAGCGGCGCAATAACCAGTATTATCGGTGATTTCAAGCAAATCGGCGTCGCCCTTTTCTTTATCGTTTTAGTCGGCATTATTATTTTTTATGTTGTCGAGCGTTATTATCTGTCGGAAAAAGTAGAAGAAGTCAAACCCGAAACGATTCACAGAATCGAAGAAAAAATTCACAATATGGAAGAAGCCGCGCAGGGAAAACTTCACGACCTTGGTGAACGGCTTCATTTGACGAGTCAGCCGAATAAAGAAGACAGAGGGAAGGTGAGAAAGGGAGAAAAGGAGAATGGCGACGCGGAGAGGTTAGAACAGTCTGCGACAGCAGGCGGGCGGCAATCTTCCGAATACCGAAAACCAAAGACCAAAGACCGAAAATCGGAAAATTTATGATAATCGAATCGTCTGCTCCGACCAGAGTTGATTTGGCGGGCGGAACAATTGATATTCCGCCGCTTTTTCTTTTTCACGAAGGCGCGGCAACCGTAAATTTTGCGGTTGATTTAATGGCGCACTGTCGTATTGAAACACGCGCCGACGATAAAATTGTCATCGAATCCACTGACCGCGCAGAAAAATATGAAACCTCGCTCGGTAAAATCAGCGAACTGAAAGACGAACCGCGTCTTGAACTGCTTGCCAAACTCGTCTATTTTTTCAAACCCGAAATCGGATTTACGATGACAACCGAATCGAAAGCTCCGGCAGGCGCGGGACTTGCCGGTTCTTCAACGCTTAATATCGCGTGTATCGGCGCGTTAAATCGTCTGGTCGGAAATCGCTACGCGCCTGAAAAATTTATCCCGATTGCGGCAAATATTGAAACGCAGGTCATCAGAGTTCCGGCTGGTTTTCAGGATTATTATTCGGCGCAATACGGCGGCGCGGCGTGTATTCATTTTCGTTCCGACGCAATGGTGCGCGAGGCTTTACAGATTGACACAAAAACATTGGAAGAAAGAATCGTCGTTTGCTACACGGGCGAACCGCGCAATTCCGGCACAAATAATTGGGAAATTACCAAACGCCACATTGACGGCGATGTGAAAACTTTTGCAATTTTTGAAGGCATTCGTGATACGTCGCTCAATTTGCGCGAAGCACTTCTGGCAAACGACTGGCAAAATGTCGGCGAGATTTTGAAAATTGCTCATCCGCAGCGCAAAAGCCTGTCGCCGAATATCACAACTCCGCGAATGGATTTGCTGATTGAAAAAGCCGAAAGTAACGGCGCGATTGCGACGAAAGTTTGCGGCGCAGGCGGCGGCGGATGTATCGCTTTCTTTTGTGAGGAAGGGCGTAAAGTTGACGTCGAAAAATCGTTAGCTGAAGAACGCGACGCGGAAGTTTTGCGCTGGAATTTGTGTCAAACAGGTTTGACCGTTCAAGAAAAATAATTGAAAAATAATTTTTATAAATTATGACGGCAAACTCGTTTTCTACCTTTATCTTCAAAGAAAGCGTTCGTCTTTCCCCTAAACTTTAAATTGGAGACAAAAATATGAAAAAAACAATTCTTTTTACGATTCTTTCGATTCTGGCTTTCAGTTTTGCGGCACAGGCGCAGGAAAGCGACCGTTATTCATCTTCGCGGCTTGATAGTCTGGCAGCGGAACTAAAGCGAAGCACGGTTGATTTAGCCGACCGCACATCCGAAGATTTACTCCGCAATAATTCACGAAACCGTCGTGACATTGAAGCGGCATTTTTAGCGCAGCAACTGGACGCAAGCGCGGGGCTTTTTCAACAAATGACGCGCAACGGCAGCAACCGCGCCGCCGAACTGCGCGATGCCGCCGCGATTTTGTCGGATTTGGCGCGTCGTGCGCCGAATTCCGGCTCAAACAACAATTTGTGGCGTAACGCGCAAAATGCAATCAACGATATAAACCGCGAACTCGGAAGCAGCGGCGGCGGCAATAATGGTGGCGGCAACAATGGCGGCGGTGCTAGAGTCGGGAGTGTTTTATGGCGCGGAACGGTTGACGATAGAGTTCAATTAGTTATCAGAGGCGGCAATTTAAGCGTGGAAACAATTTCAGGCAGAGCGTATCCTGAAGGAAATTTCAGTTTTACGTCATCATTGCCGAGACGAAATGTAAATGCTGAGGTTACTAAGAAAAGCGGTCGCGGAGAGGCTCGCGTAGTTCAGCAGCCGTCGAGAGATAATGATTACACGACGATTGTTGAAATTCTGGACAGCGGCAGCGGTGCAAGAGAATATCAATTGGAAATTAGTTGGCGATAGATAACAATTTAAGATTTAAGATTCAAGATTTAAGATTCAAAATTAATCTTAGAGCGAGGCTGAAAAGTATTTTTCAGCCTCGCTCTGTTCTTTGGTTAAATAATACCGCAAAAAACAAGAAAATCTTGCCGCCGGAGCGCGGACGGCTCGTCCGCCAACGGAGCGACAGCGACGTTGTGTCCGTTGCCCACCCGCGACTTGATTTCAACGAAGTTTTCTCGCGCCTTCGCGCTCGATGCGGACGAGCCGTCCGCGCTCCGGCATTGCAACTATTTTTTCTTTTTTACGGCATTTATTTTTCAAAGAACATAAACGGTCTGACTTTTCAGACACGCTCTCAAATCTTAAATCTTAAATCTTAAATCTTGAATCTTGAATCTTAAATCTTAAACTTTTCGATATTTTTCGTCAGTGACCTGAAAATATCGCGTCCGTCGTTTGACCCCAATAGTTCTTCGCAAGCGCGTTCCGGGTGCGGCATCATTCCTAAGATATTTCCTTCTTTATTGCTGATTCCCGCAATGCTGCTGCGCGAACCGTTCGGATTTGCCTCGTCGGAAATTTCGCCGTTTTCATCGCAGTAGCGAAAAATTATTTGATTATTGCTTTCGAGTTCCGCCAAAGTTTGGTCGTCGCAAACGTAATTGCCTTCGGCGTGAGCAATCGGAATCGAGAGAACTTCGCCTTTCCCAAGTTCGCTCGTATAAGGCGTTTTGTCGTTTTCGACTTTGATATTGACGTGCCGACAGATAAAATGCAGACCGCGATTTCGCATCAATGCGCCGGGAAGCAAGCCCGATTCACAAAGAATTTGGAAACCATTGCAAACGCCGAAGACGAATTTCCCTTTTTTCGCAAACTCTTTGACCGCGTTCATCACAGGCGAAAAATGCGCCAACGCTCCGGCACGCAAATAATCACCGTAAGAAAAACCGCCCGGCACAATCACTGCATCGTAACCGCTTAAATCGGTTTCCTTGTGCCAGACGAAATCAACCGGCTGACCGACGTGCTTTGAGATAACGTGATAAGCGTCGTGGTCGCAGTTTGAGCCGGGAAAAACTATTACTCCGAATTTCATTGTTTTGTCCTTAGTCCTTAGTCCTTTGTCCTTTGTAAATCCTCATTGAATCTTAAACTTAATGTAAAAAGCTAAGGACAAAGGACTAAGGACTAAGAACTGATTTCTACGCGATAATCTTCAATCACCGGATTTGCCAAAACGTCTTTGGCGATTTTTTCGGCGGCTTGTTTGGCTTCCGCTTCGGACAAATCCGAATTAAAAGCGATTTCAAAATACTTTCCCTGCCGCACGTCTTCGATTTGTTCAAAGCCGAGCAGTTCGACCGAATGGTGAATCGCCTTACCCTGCGGGTCAAGCACACTCGGTTTTAAGGTTACATAAACTTTAGCTTTCATTGCAAAATTTCTCCCGCGCCCGTTAAATCTTTTGAAATTCTCACGCAAAATCTTGTTTTTCGCAACGCGCGTGTGATAGATTCTCGGTCAACCGTTTTATAATT